>MEMI01000001.1:0-35132 GCA_001767915.1 Alphaproteobacteria bacterium RIFCSPHIGHO2_02_FULL_46_13
CCCCTATTTCAAGCATCACCCCACCTCCCCAGAGGCCAGAGCAGAAGCCAGAAGGTTAAAAAACGCCAAAAGAAAACCCAAAAAGTCCAATCACCTCCACGAGGTCTTTGACTATTTCACCAAACTCGGCGAAGAATGGGAGAAAGAATTGCATAAAGGCCGGATAGAATGACGAAACCGAAAAATATCTATTTAACTATCGACGACAGCCCGTCGCGGGATACCGATAAATTGGTGGATTTCCTATCCGCGCAACAAATTCCAGCCATGTTATTTGCGCGCGGGGCATTTATGGAGGATCAAGAGTCTTTCGCAAAAATTGTCCGTGCCATCAAACACGGTTTTGTCATTGCCAACCATTCCTATGCCCATGAACGGACGAGCGAGATTGGCTTTAAAAACCAGACCGACCAGATTGCCAAAACCCAAACCATCATTGACCGCGCCTATGATGAAGCAGGAGTTCAAAAACCACCCCGCTATTTCCGCTTTCCGCATCTGGACAGGGGATGTGGGAACGCATGGGTGATTGATTTTGAAACTGTACCCGCACTGTACCGCGATTTTGTCCAGAATATGTTTTGGGACGGAGTGCGGTTAGAGAGCAAAGAACCGCCAACACCCGCCCAGTTACAATTAAAGACCGATGTCCAGAATTGGCTGAAAGATAATGGTTTCCAAAAATTCTCTCCGCCGGACATCACCCATCCATGGTGGGTGGAGAGCGAATTAAGTCAGGCGATTGACGTCCTGATTACCTATTCAACCTCCGATTGGATGGCCACCCCGCGCCATTTGGGAAAATGGCCGTATAGAAACACCGATGACCTCTGTCAAAAGATTGAAAATGACCCGTTTCTGCAAAAAACGGACTCCTCCCATATCATTTTAATGCATGATGATCGCGAAGAATCCTTGACGATTACCCAGAAACTGATTATGTATTTCCTCAATCAAAACTTTAGATTTTTACCCCTTACAGGAGCCCGCGAATGAGCGCTAAGAATGCTGACCCGACTTTGGTTTATGTGATTGCCGACTATGGTGATCTTCACGACTTGGCGTTTGCCGAGGTCACCCAACGCCTTCATTATGAATTGACAGGCCTCAGCACTGAAATCCATACCTTCGCGGTTCCGGCGTTTGATACTTTTGCAACGGGCTTTGCCTTGGCACAAACTGCCCTCAACAGCAAATTGGGCGCACGTCAAAAATTCTTCGTAAATACCGCCCCTCGTAAAGACGATTTGGCACCCCGCAAACGCAATGCCGGTGAAGGGTTCGTTTATGCGAAACTTCAAAACGGCGTTGAAATTTGTGCGGTCAACAGCGGACATTCCTTGGCCTTCGTCAAAGATGCAGCCGTTGAAATTCGCCAAATTAAATGTGATGTCCATGGTTCACAATTCCGTTCCCGCGACATTTTCCCTGCGGCCTTCGGCACAATTTTAAAAGGTGACTATTCCATTCTGGGCGAAGATGTACGCGATTGCGTGCCTGACTTCCCGCATGATGTTGTTTGCTATACCGACGGTTACGGCAACATGAAATGCTCGATGGACCCTGACCGCCTGACTGCGGTTAAAAACAAACATCTGATTCTGGACATTAACGGACGCGTACAAGTTGCCAAAGCTGCCGATGGTATTTTCGGCGTGGCGGACGGTGAATATTGTATCTCGGCTGGGTCATCAGGATGGACATATCCGGACGGCAAAGTCGTACGTTTCACCGAAGTCGTTAAACGTGGCGGCAACGCTGCCAAAACCTTCGGCAAACCACCGGGCGGCCTCCCAATCCACTGGCGTACAACTGAATAGAAATTTGAAAAATGGCCACAAAAAATGTGGCCATTTTTTTCAATCAAAAACAAACTAAGTCAGATCAGTCCAACCCATCCAAAGTCGGGATGGTTTTGGCGATTGTATCTGCCGTGTCGGCTGCCTTAAACATCGCCAACGGCTTCCCGCCAAGCCCCATAAAATAGATGAAGGACGAATGATCCATGGTATAGGAATCACCCTCTGGAACTTTCGCGCCATAAACTTTATAGGCCTTTTTAGCGGCTTCAATCTGCTCAACTGATCCGGTCAAGCCAATCAATTGCGGCATAAATAATTCAACATAATTTTTCAAGATGGCGGGCGTATCGCGCTCTGGATCAATCGTGATAAATAATGGCTGAATCCTCTCCTGCCAAGGCTTTGGTAAAGCCTGATAGGCTTCAGTAATCTTCTGAAGTTCGGTCGGACAAATTGCGGGGCAAGATGCAAATCCGAAATAGATCAGCAAATATTTATTCGCAAAATCTTTGTCGGTCACGGTCTTCCCGTCTTGGTTTATAAGGGTAAATGCACCACCAATATTCGGGGCAACCATCGGGGCATAGGCTTTATCACCCGTCCCTTTTTGCTCCATCAAAATGGATAGGCCAGCAACCCCCGCCCCCAAAGTGAGGCCAAGGGCAGATAAAATCAGAAAGCGTTTTGCGCGATATTTAAAAGACATGGGGGCAGATTACCCCAAAATGAAAGGCTCTGAAACCATAAAGTTTCAGAGCCCTCCAATTTACGCAAAAGCAAGATTTAAAGAACGTCGAGCATTTCTGCCACAAGCGGATGCCTTACAATATCTTCGGATTTCAGGCGTACCACCGCGATATTCTCGATGACCTCGAACCGTTTGGAAATATCGGCGAGACCAGACATACCGTCCAGCAAATCGCTCTGGTCAGGGTCACCTGTCACCACCATCGTCGAATGCCATCCAAGGCGGGAGAGCAACATTTTAAGTTGGGCATAGGTACAATTCTGTGCTTCGTCAATCACAATAAAGGCATTATTCAATGTCCGCCCGCGCATAAATCCGACAGGGGCAATTTCAATCGTCCCGTCTTCCAGTAATTGGCGAACGCGCTTGCCGCCCATACGGTCGCCCAGCGCGTCATAGAGAGGACGCAAATATGGTGCCATTTTCTCGTGCATATCGCCTGGTAAATATCCAAGAGATTCACCAGCCTCCATCGCCGGACGAGACAGAATAATTTTCTCGATTCTACCTTCTTCCAGTGCCTCAACCGCGGCAGAGATCGCAAGGTAGGTTTTACCGGAACCCGCAGGGCCAATCGCCATGGTCAGGTTATGTTTCTTGATGGCCTCCATCAATTCGCGTTGACCATCTGTTCTGGGTTTGACTTTGCGGAGGTAGCTTTTGTCGCGGTTGTCATCAATCTCGGATGCTAATGGATGCCAATCTCTATCATCGAATGCGGTATGCACAACATTTCCTTTATGATGAACTTTGGCGTAGGCAACTTGGTCTTTGCGTGACTTACCAGTTTTATTCATACTCTTGGACATGGCGGCTCCGATGGTTGAGGGTTGGATTTAACTAGGGGGGTGACATAGAAACAGAATGCGGAAACGGGACAAAGACCTGCGGTGCGCAAAATTTCTGCGCACGGACATGGTTCCAAATTTTAATGTTGAGAGAGAAGGTCGGCGAAAGACAATATCGCCAGCTGCAGTATTGGATTTGTGTCGTTTGTCGTGAACCAAAAAGACCCCGTGAAGTGGGAAAGAGGAAACGAGAAGAAGACTACTAACTACTGATTAGAATCGTAACTGATTCGGCAGTTAAATAACAAGATAATAATTTCAGTTTATACCGAGAATGATTTCTTCCAATTCAGGTGTTACATCGGGAAAATGCCCGAACCATGCCTCAAACCCCGGCCGCGCCTGATGCAACAACATCCCGATGCCCGTCACAATGCGCGCGCCCTGTTGTTCTGCCTGTTGCAATAAATCCGTCATCAACGGCGCATAGACAATATCGTAAACGACAGTATTTTTATGGATGCCTTTTAAATTGATATCTAAAGGACTCTGTCCTTTCATGCCCAGTGAAGTGGTATTGATAATCAGGTCAGAACCAACCAGTGATGAATTGCGATCATCCCAGTCCACAATTTTTGCGGAATAAGCCGCGCCCAAATTTTCAGCACTCTCACGCGTGCGATTGGTGATACGAATATCGGTAATGCCATTTTGATAAAGCGCATAAAGAATAGCGCGCGCAGCACCGCCAGCACCGATCACGGTTGCGGTGGCACCATCCCATTTAAAATCAGGAACGGTTTCTTTGAGGTTCTGGGCAAAACCAAATGCATCCGTATTATGCCCGTGCAGATCACCATTTTTTAAAACGGTGATGGTATTTACTGCGCCGATTAATCGTGCTTCGTCACTCACGGTTTTACAGAGCGGCATAATATTTTGTTTGTGCGGTAAGGTCACATTAAACCCGACCAATCCCGCATCTACCAAACCCCGCACCCCTGATTCCAATTCTTCGGGGGCGATGTCATAGGTTTTATATTCGCCATCAATCCCGTATTGTTTGAGCCAATAGCCGTGAATCAGGGGAGATTTGCTGTGGGAGATGGGATGTCCGATGACCCCTGCTTTAATCATATTTTCCAGTTCCTTTTTTTGAATTCGATTCAATTTGATATGTTTTTGATAAAACTTCCAGACAAAATCGAAACGAAAGTATTTGTCATAAAGTATGCCCTATGGTGTAATGAAGATATAGGGGATGAAATTCCAATCCCCGCCAGAAACAAATTTAAAAGAGAACCATAGGTTCCGGATTTAAAAGTTACGGGTAGGTTATCATGCAACAATACAAAGTGCAGCGCGCTTCGGAAGTATCTCGTCATGCCTTTAAAGATTTGGTGACCCTGTGGTTAACCATTATGTTTCTAACCTTTGCGGCAGCCCTGCTGATATCGGCAGGGTCTGCGAAAGCAGATATTCTCCTGCCCTTGCCTAAACCGCAAATGGTTTATGAGCCTGCTATCCTCAAAGTTTTCTCCTCTTCCCCAACCCCGGCTTTAATTCAAGAGCGGTGCCAGTCCCACCTCCACCCACAGCAAACTGGCATCACAACCTTGAATTTTTCCACCAGCCGGAATCAGCGCAATGCTGAAACCCAAGGTCTGCAAACGATCATGGCCATCAAGGCCTATCGCCAATGCGTGAGCCAGATAGCGCTTGAGCAATTGGCGAGTAAATAACATATAGAAAAGGACGGGTATTCAAGTCTTTCTGTTCGTTTGCGATCTAAACTCCAAAATTGCCCCTCGTCTAGCAGAGCGAGGGGCAGTTCTGTTTCCAAAAGAAAACTATTGAGGTCGCCTGTAACATCCTGCATGATTTGCCCATAAAGGATGCAGGATGTTTTTAAATTTTTTAATCGTAGGAATGGGCGGCGCGATTGGGGCGATGTTGCGCCATGGCACTGGACTTATATCCCTGAAACTGGGGTTCACCAATTTTCCATGGGGTACATTGACCATCAATATTTTAGGATCATTTTGCATCGGCATCATTGTCGGATTATTAGCCCATGTCCAGAATTGGTCTGAAGAAATCAGACTATTCACGGTTGTCGGGATTCTGGGCGGATTTACAACCTTTTCCGCCTTTTCATTGGATACGGTTTTATTGTTCGAACGCGGGCAATATCTTTATGCTGGCCTTTATGTTGCGGGTTCCGTATTGATTTCGGTGGCCGCCACATTTTTAGGATTATTTCTGATAAGGACCTTCGCAGCATGAGCAATGATATTCGCCATTTCACAGTCCACGAAGACGACGACGGACAACGTCTTGACCGTTGGTTGAAAAAGACACTCCCAAAAACACCCTATGCCTTACTCCAGAAAATGGTGCGCACAGGCCAAGTTCGCATTGATGGGAAACGTGCAAAAACAGATACGCGTTTGGAAGCGGGTCAATCCATCCGCATTCCGCCCGCCGAGGAAAAAACAGGCAAGATCACCTTTACCCCGAAGCAGGGCGATAAAGAATATCTGGAATCCATATCGCTTTATGATGACGGGCATGTCCTTGTCTTCAATAAACCTTATGGCCTTCCTGTGCAGGGTGGCCCTAATATTACGCGGCATCTGGACGGGATGCTTGCGACACTCCGCAATTTAAAAGGCGTTGCACCGCGTTTGATCCACCGCCTTGACCGCGATACATCGGGGGTTCTGGTATGCGGCAGGTCATTGGCAGTAACCTCCGCCCTTGGTGATTTATTTGCGGGTCGTGACATTAAAAAAATCTATTGGGCGGTAGTCAGCCCAGCGCCAAAAGATGATAAAGGCGAAATTGATGCAGCCCTGATCAAGGGTGAAGGATCACGCAAAGAGGCGATGATTATTGATCCCGTCAACGGCAAGGAATCAAAAACCATGTACCGCGTGATTGAACGCAGCAAGAATAACGAAGCGGCCTTTGTCGCCTTCTGGCCGCGCACGGGACGCATGCACCAAATTCGCGTTCATACCGCCGACGGTCTGGGTTGCCCGATTATCGGTGATGAAAAATATGGCGGATTAACGGATATTTTGAATAAATATAGCCTGTCGGGGAGATTGCACCTTCACGCCGCACGGTTGGTTTTCCGCCACCCGAAAACCAACGAATTATTGGACATCAAAGCGCCTTTGCCCGACGATATGAAGGAAACCTTCAAAGCCTTCGGCTTTAATCTGGCCTATGACAGCGACCCATTTGATGATAAAAGGAAAGCAACTGAAGTTAAAATTGAGCAGAGATAAACATGAAAAAGTGGTTTTTTAGAATATTAGTAACCCTTGTTGTTCTGGGCGCATTAGCCCTTTTTGGACTGCAAATTTCATCAGGCACATCGGACTCCCATAAAAGAGGCCTTGAACAAGCCTTCTCGCAAATTTTTGGGGGTGAGGCCACTTTCGGTAAACTCAAAACATTTAATCTGGCTCCGCAATTTTCAATTGCCGTTGAAAACTTGCGTATCTCCAATATTAAAAATTCAGGCTTTCTCTCTGCCGATGAAATGCTGATCTCCTTCGGGCCTATCGACCTGATCCGGAAAAGTCGCATCATTGAAGATTTCCATTTGAAGAATTTTAAAGTCAGTGCAGGTGTTTATACTCCGCTGGAACTTCAACTCGCCGATGCCGGTATTTATCCGAACGAGAAAAAGGATGCCGCCCATTTTATAATGACGGGCACCTACGGCAAGCAAGAATTAAAAGGCCAGTTTGCAATGACGATGACATCTGGTGTGCGTGCCAAATATTCCTTTGCGGACGAAAATGAATTTGCTGTCAATTTAGGATCGGTTCAGGTCAATGGATTGTTCAGCCCTTATAGCGCAAATGGCGCAGTGATGAGCCAAGTCAAACTATTTGCCCAGAAAAAAGACGGGCGCATTGAATGTACTTTACCGCCTGAGAAAACCATTGCTCTGTCCGCCTTCTTCACCGATGTTCTGGGGCAGATTGCCGCGATCAAATCCCCTGCTGACTTGACCAGTCTTTGTGACACGCTTAAAAAATGAAACGGTTTTATAAGTTAGTCACATTGGGCGAGGAAACGGCAGAAGGATACCAGTTATTGCTGGATAACAAACCTGTCCGCACACCCGATAAAAAAATATTCTTTATCCCGTCCCGTTATTTAGCCGACCTGATTGTCAAGGAATGGGAAGCGCAGACAGATGAAATCCGTCCACTCACCATGCCTGTCTGCCAGATGACCATGACCCTGATCGACCGTGTTATTCCGCACCGTCAGGCATTGGAAGAAGAGATGCTCGGCTATATTGATACCGATTTGATTTGTTATCGTACGGATGAGCCGGAGCGATATAAACGCGCTCAAGAAGAAAAATGGAATCCGTTTATTGAATGGTTTGATCAGATATTCAAATTACGTCTGCAAACCACAACAGGTCTTTCGTCCCTGACGCAACATCCTGACATCCATCAGGTGATTGCACATCACGTTGCGACATTATCCGATAACCAATTGATGGCAATGTATCTGGCGACCATGGGAACGGGATCAATTATTCTTGCGCTGGCCTTCCAGATGCGTGCCTTTCCAAACGATGTCATTTTATCCGCTGCCTTTGCCGAGGAACTGTTAAAAGACGAAATTTATCTGGGGCATATTTACGGATCAGCACCCGATCAGGAGAAAAAATATCTGTCCCTACAAAATGATTTACAAACTTTGGAGCATTTTCTGATTTAATCTAATTATGATAAATACCGTTTGTTGCATCACAAGATTTACTTCATCTCGAAAGTCGTTTAAAACTAAACCCTATGACACAAGCACCTTCTTCCCCTGACCAGCCGCAATCTTCTGATCTGTATGATCAGGGGCAACAAGGACAATCCCAGAAAGAAATGTTGCAGGCGCGGAAAGTCGCCCTGTATATTTTGCAAAATGTTTTCGGGCAACGCCACACGTTAGACCAAGCCATTGATGAAAGCCGCGAGTTCTCAGCCCTGAACCAAAGGGACAGAGCCTTCGTCCGCATGTTGGTGACCACGGTAATCCGCCGTTTGGGACAGATTGATGATTTGATCCGTCGATCCCTCTCACGCCCCGACCAACCGTTAAACCCGCCCATTCTGGAATATGTGTTGCGTTTGGGTGTTGCTCAATTAATCTTTATGAATGTGCCTGACCATGCCGCCGTGAATACGTCGGTGATGCTTGTGGAATCCGAAGGTCACGGGCGTATAAAAGGATTTGTGAATGCCCTGATGCGCCGTATTGCCGCCGAAGGTAAGGATTGGACAACCCGTCAGGATATTGCCCGCCTTAATACCCCCGAATGGCTTTTGAAAATGTGGATTGAGGATTTCGGTCTGAAAAACGCCATTGATATTGCGACCGCCAACCTGCACGAAGCCCCGCTGGATATTTCACTCAAGCGCGCAATCACTAAAGATTCATTGTCCGAAGAATTGGGCGCGACCATCCTTCCGACCGGAAGCCTTCGTCTGCATGCATCAAAAATGGTCACGGAATTGCCAGGGTTTAATGACGGAATGTGGTGGGTGCAAGATGCCGCCGCAGCCATCCCCGTTAAATTATTCGGTGACCGCATTGACGGACAAACCGTGATTGATTTATGTGCCGCCCCTGGTGGGAAAACCGCACAATTGGCAAGCCTTGGCGCGAATGTCATTGCGATTGATCGATCTGCAAAACGTCTGCACCGCCTCCAAGAAAATATGAAACGCCTGCGTCTGGATGACCGTGTCAAAATCGAAGTCGCCGATGCCGCCGTTTGGAAATCACGCAACCAAGTGCCATTTATTTTATTGGACGCCCCGTGTTCCGCCACAGGTACAGTCCGCCGCAACCCCGATGTCATCTGGATGAAAAATCCCGATGATATTCATTCGTTGATCGAACTTCAGGAAAAATTATTAGAGAACGCTGTCAAGATGTTGGCTCCTGGTGGAACACTGATTTATTGCACCTGTTCCCTTCAGAAATGCGAAGGCGAATATCAGATCGAACGTATTTTAGAACTCCACCCCGAACTGTCCCGCGAAGCGGTGCATGTCCATGAACTGGGCGGATTGAGCGAGATTATTACACCGCGCGGTGACATTCGTATTCTGCCGTCCCATCTGGCGAATATTGGCGGGATGGACGGATTCTTTGTCTCGCGCCTCCGTAAGGATTAGGCCGATGACAGGTTCTTTTCTGGTCTTTGTTTCAGGACAAAAAGAAGTTCCGCTCACCGAAGATTTTATCCGTTCTCTGCATGCGGATTTTGCAGCCACTCCTCTCAACTGGTTACATCCTGATAAGGCCGCAGAGATAAAATTCGAGAGCGATCTTTCACCTGAATCTTTTAAATCGGTCAGAGAGTTGGCTAGTCAAAATTTTGTTGATGTCTTCCATAGCCCCGCCGCACATCGCCGCAAAAAATTATTGCTGGCCGATATGGACGCAACAATTGTCGAGGGTGAAACATTGGACGACCTTGCGGCCTTCGCAGGATTAAAAGAAAAAATTTCAGAGATTACGGCACGCGCCATGCGCGGCGAATTGGATTTCAAGCAAGCATTGGAACAACGCGTCAAAATGTTGGAGGGGTTATCGGTCACAGCCCTTGAGCAGACATTAGCCACGATGAAAATCAATGCAGGGGCGGTTGATACGGTTCGGGTGATGCGTGCCCATGACGCCGAATGTTATCTGGTCTCAGGCGGATTTACGTATTTCACAGGCGCAATTGCCAAAGCTTGCAGCTTTAACGGACACCACGGAAATGTTTTGGAAATTGAGGGCGATCATTTAACGGGTAATGTCATTCCGCCCATTCTGGATAAGAACGCAAAACTGGGCTTCCTCAATCAATATACCGCAAAATGCGGGATTTCAAAGGAACAGACCCTATCTGTCGGGGATGGCGCCAATGATATCCCCATGTTATTGGGCGCGGGAATCGGGGTTGGATACCACCCCAAACCGTTGGTTCAGGAACAGATATCCAACCTGATTATTCATACAGATTTAACTTCCCTTCTTTATATTCAGGGATACACTTGGTTAGACCTTCAATAACATTTCATATTCAGAGTTTTCAAAATGGGCGATACAAAAATCAAATTCAAAGTTTCTGATGAACAGTTAGAAGAGCTGTATCACAAATATTGTCGCGATTTCACCCAACTGGCGCGCGCCGGACGGTTTGACCCGATTACGGGGCGGGATGAAGAAATTGACCAAGCGATTTTGATTATTTTGCAAAAGGGTCGTAAGAACGTGGCTCTGCTCGCACCTGCGGGGGTTGGTAAAACTGCGCTCTGTGCAGGACTTGCGCAACAGATCGTTGCGGGAAATGTTCCCGACTATTTAAAAGATGCCCGCGTGATGGAAGTTGATTTGGCGGCGATGTCTGCGGGAACAACTGGCCCTGCCGAATTTCAAGGGCGATTCCTGCCGCTTTGTAAAGGTGTGGCGGAACGGTATCACGACCCTGCCTACCCCAAAATTATTCTGTTCCTTGACGAGATGCACCAGATTATGCCGTCTTGCGCAGGGAGTGCGTATAAAGGCCTCTCAGAGGTTATTAAACCTTATCTGACCGTTGGCGACCTTCACGTTATCGGGGCGACCACACTGGATGAGTTCAGGATTTATGTGGCGGTTGACCCTGCGATGGATCGTCGTTTCCAAAAAGTTTTCCTGTCCGTCCCGACCGTGCCCCAAGCCATCGAGATTGTGAAAAACCTTCGCGCCGGATATGAGAAGCATCATAAAATCACAGTGTCCGATAAGGCCATCGAGATTATTGTGAATTTGACCGAAGAACATATGAGAAAACGCAACCAGCCCGATAAATCCATCATCATGATGGACGCCGCCATGGCGCACCATGTGAAATTACATGGCACGGGCGGAGAGTTAAATATGGATTCAGTTTATTATATGATTTCCAAAGAAACCGGTATCAGCCCGAATGCGTTGAAACGGGATTAGATAAACTAACCCAGATTCTGACCTAATTTCAAACCTGGAGACGGTTGAGTTGTCTCTGCTTTTGGTGTTGCGTATCCTGCAGCATTGGCCATTGCAAAATCAGCAACATTCCCTTTCGGGGCGTTTTCAACTGTAACGCCCGCGGCCTTTAAACCCGCAGAGAGTTGTGCGCGATGCGCATCCGAACCACCGATAGAGACTAGCTCTACACTTGATCCGACTTCTTGGCCAATGGCCGTTCCTATTTCGATAGACATACTCTTCCCCTAATTTTTTATTGTTCTTATGCGGCAACCCTGACTTCGATAGCTGCGACCGCTGAGATATAAGCAGGGAAGCGCGGCACGCCGTTCAGGAATTCGATCATTCCGACTTTTGCCTTGCCGATCAATCTCTGCAAAACGTCACTTCGTTCGCAGGAGATGTCACCTACTTCTTCCTCACCTGACCTGAAAATAATTCCTTTGTTGTGCACTTCCACAGTCAAGGGTTGATCCTTTGGCAACTGGGTCGGCACAACAATGACAATCGAGTCATTGTCCCCTAAGATAAAATCGCAACTATTAAACATCACACAGGCCCTCTATTTCTGGTTTATGGGTATTTTTACCCTTTTTATTATCTTCACTATGTATGAATTTACTTAATATATAGTTAACGGCAAAAAATGGCGCAAAACCATGCATTAAGCCTGATAAAGTTTAATAAAAAGTGAGGATTAAGAATGACAGGCACAGCCAGCACCGCATCCCATGGCGGGGTCGGTATCGTCATCATCGCCGACAGGGATAACACCATATTGGATGAGGTCCTGTTCCAATTGGCGAGGGGAAATAAACTGGACGGCCTCTATCCCCAATGCGCGGGCAGATTCCACATTGTCCAAACGATCATCAATAAACAAACTCTCCCGTGGGTTGAGGTTGTAGGTGTCGAGGAGCAGTTGATAAATGCGAAGATCAGGTTTTGCAATTTTAACCTCGCCTGAGATAATGCGTCCGTCAAATAAGCGGAGAAACGGGAATTCTTGTAGTGCCACCTGAAAGGTTATGTCGTTCCAATTGCTGAGTGCATAGACAGGGAATCCACGCTTTTTGATATCCATTAAAATATCGACGCTTTCATGAATCGGGCTAGAAATCATCTCAGGCCAATTGTGCCAATAAGCATCAATCATTTCCTCAAATTCCGGATATTTAGCCATCACTTCGGCTCTGGCATCATCCCATGGTCGGCCTAAATCAAGTTTATGATTCCATTCAAAATTACAAACTTCGGTCAAAAATTTCTCAACCTTAGCTTCATCTTTGGTCATCTGATGATAATAATAGCGCGGATTCCAGTCAATCAGCACTGCCCCAATATCAAAGATGACATTTTTAATCATGGTTATTTTGCCTGACGTGCCAGCACCGGAATATTCATCTTTTTCTCTCCTGCGTTTTTGAACAGCAGGGTCACAGGGATATTTGTTCCTTTTTGAAGTGGCGCATTCAAATCCATCAGCATCAAATGATAGCCCATAGGGCCGAGCTTATTTTCTGTGTTCTTTTTAATCGGCATAGAGGCAACCTGACGCATCTGCATAATGCCGTTGACGTCTTTCATTTCATGGATTTCAATGCGCGGAGACACGGTAGATGTCACCGAGAGAAGTTGGTCATCTGTATCACCGCCAGATAATACCCCAAAGGCTGCGCCCACCTTCATTCCCGCTGACGTCTCGAAGGCATAAAGACCCGTTTTGGGAATAGTATTTTCGGTTTGCGCGAAAGCCAGAAGGGGAAAAAGAACGGTCAGTAATACCAAAATGATTTTCATTTGAAACATCCTTACTGTTTTGGAATTTGCAATCTGGTTTTGGCGTCGATCATCATCAAACGCAATTCATTGATCCCCGGCATAGTTTTAAAAGGCACATACCCCTTATCACCAATGACCAACGCAGGCACGCTCGGGAAACCAATCTCATACCCAAGGGCGGTATTTTTGGCGATAACGTCTTTTAAATTTTCAGCATCTTTTTCGGCCTGCTCAACATCCAAGCCGCGCGCCTGCACCATTGCTTTTACGGTGTCATAGGTTGGAACATCTGTAAGAGCCATAATTTCTTGGTGAACTGCGGCAGACTCGCCTTTTTTCTGGTTATCCAATGCCAGAACTAATGTTCCGATCAGATAGGATTGTTCATCCACCACCGCCGTCGGTCTTAGAATAATTTTGGTGGTTGATTGAAGATCATCACCCACTGCGTCCATCATAATCTTGGAAAGGGTTGAACAATGGGGGCATCGATAATCAAAAAATTCAACAATCGGGAACGGATTGGTTTCATTGCCGACAATAGGCGCGGGGGATTGTGTCAGGTCGAGAGATTTTTCAATGGCCTGTTTTGATTGGGACACATAATAAAATCTAAGCGCAAAATAAGTGGCGGCAAACATCGCCAATAAAACAAAAATCACCCGACAAAAAATAAGAAGATTCTTTTTCATACGGGTGACCTTTTAAAAATTTATATCGTTTTTCTTCACAAATGATTATTTGGATTTTTTACGTTCATCATTGATGATGGTTTGGAAAGCAGGATATTCGACATATCCACGAACGATCTGTTGTCCCACGATAAAGGCAGGGGTACCGGTTACGTTCAATTTCTCGCCGAATGCTTTCACAGAAGCCATATAGTCTTCGACTTCTTTACCTGCGGCATCTTTTTTGGCTTTTTCAACATCCATACCAACGGATTGGGCAATCTTTGCAAGATTTTCATCGTCTTTAGGTGCCGTGCTTTCTAAAGTTGCCTGGTGAAACGCCCAGTATTTCCCTTGCATATTCGCAGCAACAGCCCATTTGGACGCGAGAGAAGAAGCTGGCGACAAAATTGGATATTCCATGAACAGGACTTTAACATTTTTATCTTTTTCGGTCAGTTCTTGAACCGCTTTCAAAGCATGTTTGCAATATCCGCAGTTATAATCGAAAAATTCAACAACAGTGATGTCACCCTTTGGATTACCAATTTGCGGGTGTTTGCCATTGGTGAGGAAGCTCATATTATCTTTAAGAACTTTGACTGAGCTCTCTTCTTTCTTCTGTTGTTCTTTGTCGCGGAAGCGATTGACGGATTCCATCAATACTTCTGGGTTATCGAGGATAAAATTACGGATGATATCCTGCATCGCGGCACGTTGATCTTCACTAAAAGGGGGCTTGGTTTCAGCATGGGCGACTGAGGTCAGGCCGATCACAACAGCACATCCTGCTAATAAGAGGGATTTTAAATGGGTCACTGTACACTCCTTAAAAAAATGAAAATCTTCCGCACTTTACTTGTTTTTATCAGGTTCGCCAACCGTATTTATAATGTCTTGGGCACGAAGTGCCTCAGGTGAATTCGGAGGTAATTGCTTTAAAGTTACATCAGCCATACGCGCGGCTTCCTGTCTGTTACCATGCATCAGGGCTTCTTCAGCTAAATAAACCCGCGCCTCAGGCTCTTTACCCATGCGGCCATAGGCCGTTGCCAGCAAGCGTTTGATTTGGGCGGAGCGTGGTTCGTCTTTCTCCGCACGTTTCAAATGGTCGATTGCCGTTTGAAGTTTTGCCATATTTGAGCCCGAACTTTCGATCAGAGATTGCGCCAAAGCCATGCGGATCAACCCCGAATCAGGCGCATATAAAACAGCTTTTTCATAGGGTTCAACCGATTGCGCAGCTTTTCCAAATTCGTAAAGGATTTGTCCTTTTAATTCGTAGAAATAAGGGTTCTTCGGTTCAAGCTTGATCAAAGCATCTGTTTTTTGCAAAGCGGGTGCAAGCTGATTTAACCGATAACTGGAAATCGCCCGCGCATATTGTGCGGGGATGGAATTATCGGATGACGGGTATTTATACCCCACCTGCATCGGAGAGGTGAACCCCAATAATTTTGCTTTCGTCCGCGCATATTGATCATCCCATTCACTCGGGAAAGCCTTTGTCTTTAAAGGGGATTCATCTACTTTATGTTTTAAGGCCTCTATACGGTCACGCGATAATGGGTGTGTCCGCACGAAGGGGGATTGTTGAGATGCCGGCAATAATTCTTGTGATTCTAGTTTGCCCAGAAAAGTTGGGAGGCCTTCTGGGCTAAGCCCTGCGGTGGTTAGGAAACGAAAGCCCGCTTGGTCAGCACTTGATTCCTGCACGCGGCTGAAGGCCAGAAATTTGTTCATTGCTTGGCCTTGACCGATACTGATCCCTGCGGCCGCCGCGCCACTATTTCCTGTTGCAATAGCTGCACCTATTCCTACAATCGCACCGAGCATGGCTTCGAACGATGCATTTTTACCAACATCTGCTGTACGGCTTAAATGTCCGCCCGCAATATGGCCCAGTTCGTGCGCAATAACACCTACGACCTGTCCCACATTATCACTTAAATCAATCAGGCCAGTATAGATGAAAATATTCGCCCCCCCCGCCACAAAGGCGTTCACATCGGGGCTTTGGATCAGGATGATGTTGACTTGGCTAGATTTCATTCCAGCGGCATTCATCACACCGCCTGTCCAATTCTGAATATCTTTCTCAATCTCTGTATCGCGGATAATCGACTGACCGGAATCAGGGGCGGCATAAGACCCTGTCGGCATCAGTGTTGTGCTGGCCAGAAAGGTAATAAGAGTGACATAGGTGCGGAATTGATAAGTCATGGGAAAACCTGTAAATATAAGTGTATCATAAAGAGTTTAACGCTCTTTCCAAGGGAAATCCCCTCTTTTTAAAGGATTATAGTCATCTGTGGGCAATCAATTATATGAATGGGTTCAATTATTCGCGCGGGAATGGGCAGATCTGACATGGTTGCCCCTTTCCTTGTTGATTGTCCATAAAGGTCAAAAAATCAAGGCCTGCGCCTTTATTATCGTGTGTATGGTCGTCATGCGCCTGCAAATCCAGACATTCCAGATGATGGGGTTATCCAAAGGGGTTACAGGGTTCTTTGACTGGCCACTCATGCACCGCGGATACGCAGTTTATGGGGCTTTTATCTTTTTATTCCTGATATTGTCCTATTTTTCACCCTATACACGGGGGCCGATCTATCTGGCGGCCTCACTCAGCATTTTTTTCATGGCTTTTACCGTGTCATCTATTGTATTGGTATTTTGAAATGAAAAACATCAGAACCGCAAAAGGCCGCAAAATATCATCAACCCGTTGGTTAGAACGGCAGTTGAACGATCCCTATGTGATTAAAGCCAAAGAAATGGGCTACCGTTCCCGCGCCGCCTTTAAAATGAAAGAAATGGACGAGAAGTACAATATCCTGAAGGCAGGGATGTATGTCGTCGATTTGGGTGCTGCCCCCGGGGGATGGTGCCAAATCGCGCTCGAGAAAAAATGCGCAAAAATCGTGGCGATTGATTTATTGCCGATTGATGAAATACCGGGCGTTATTTTCATGCAACAAGATTTCATGGATGACGATGCCCCCGATAAATTAAAAGCAGCCTTAGGCGGACGTGCCGATGTGGTGATGAGCGATATGGCCCACAACACAACCGGACACCGCGACACCGACCATTTAAAAATTATGGCACTGGTGGATGCGGGATATGAATTCGCAACCGAGATTTTAAAATTTGGCGGCACATTCGTTGCCAAAACTTTCCAAGGTGGCGCAGAGGCCGATTTGGTCGCGCGCATGAAAATTGATTTCACAACCGTCCGCCACGTCAAACCCTCCGCCAGCCGCAAAGACAGTTCAGAAAAATATGTACTGGCCACCGGATTCAGGAAAGGAAAACCTGAACCAGAAGTGCGTGAAAGACAATCGCACCCTACGCCAAAGGCCGATTCCGCTTCAGAGTAATTAATTTTGCAATCACTGCCAGCACAGCCAGGACACCCGCATAGGTGATCAAAGCCGTTGAAATATCGGCATGATCCGTTACAAATCCGACCATCTGGCTAAGCGGAATAAACCCAAGTGATGTTGCCAGATTGGCCGTCGATAAAACGGTTGCACGGCGACTAGAATCGACCAGATTATTGATGGCTTCCTGCGCACGTGGCATTCCGAAACCATAGACAAACGCTTCTAACCCAAGCGCGATAATACCAACCACACTCATGCTCAGACCCGCCACTAATAACGCAACGACCAACATAATAATCAACCCTTGCAGAGCCTGTTGTCCGCGCAAGTTCGGCAATATTTTATGCCCGACATGACCACTGATCGCGCCGCAGAGCATCACCGCGGAGATAATCCATCCGTTATAGATTTCAGGAATATGCAACGCATCAGCATAGGCCTGAATCCCCCACATGCAAATTTTTGTGGTCGAGAACACAATCACCATCAGCAGAACAATTCCCGCAATCTCGCGGTGTCCATGCAAAACATAAATCAACGTATCGCGAATATCTTTTAAAGGATGATGTTCCGAGATATGTTTATGGCGTGGTGGTTCCACAAATCCGCAGGCCACAATTGCCCCGCAAGAAATCAGAATGACCTCTAGAATCAGAGGCAGATGATGGTTGATCGCATAGAGATACCCACCCGCAACACAGGCCAGAGAACAACTATATAATTGCAACGCAAACCGAAATCCTTCGCGACGGCGATATTCACCCTCACGACCTTGGGACAAAAGTGTGTCATAGAGCAAGGCAGAATTTGCGCCCGATACGGTTGCAATTCCAACCCCGATAGCCCCCTGCGCCAGCAACGCCGACCAGAAGCCCGTTGCCAGAGCCAAGAGAGCATACGAAGCCGCAAGCAATCCTGCGCCAAGAATAAGCGTTTTCTTTCGCCCCCAGCGGTCAGCCAGATATCCCGCAGGCACGTCGCATAAAATCACAACAACCGCAAAAACGGATTCCCCAATCAAAAAATCATGGAACGTCAGCCCCAGTTCATCACGATAGAACGGAATAATAATCGGCAATAGAAAAATAGAATTCAGAAATATCGTATATAAGTACAATAATTTTAAATTCCGACTACAATCAGTTTCAGACATATCTATCCCCAAGTTACATTTTCATTCGGCAACCCATTCGTATCATAACGAACATAGTTTGCATGTCCTGTGACCGTTCCATCGGGCAGCAAAGCATCCGCCTTGACCAGCGACTCTAATTCATAGCCCAGTTTTTCAATGACACGACGGGATGCCGCATTAGCAGTTGCCGCACAAATGATCACGCGACGTGCCTCCAAAGCCCCGAACGCAAAGCGCGTCAGTGCATTGGCCAGTTCGGTTGCATAACCTTTATTATGGTCAGACGAGCGCACATAATAACCAATTTCGAATGAGCGAAATTCCCAATCCATACGATGCAAACCGCACATCGCGATCAAACGACCATCATGCGTAAACGCCGCCATCATCATATCTTCCCGCAAAATATATTTTGCATGATTTTCACGAATGACTTTTTCGGCATCGTCAACTGTACCCACGCCCAATTTTGTCCATGGCATCCATTTACACAAATCGTCAAATGATTCCACTTTGATTTCATGCATCTCCGCACCATCTCCTGGCAAGACGTTCCGCAACATCAAGCGCGGCGTTCGGATAGGCATCGGAATGTCGATTAAAATTGGTTCTTTTGGTAAGGTCACTTTACTCTCCTGTTTTTATTCTTATATTTTTAATTGGTAGATATAATCTGTGTCTGTTTCACCGTTGCCGTAAAGTTGGTCTTTTACCTCTGTAAGCGTAAAACCCTGTCGTAGGATGGCAGAGCGAGACGCCACATTTCCTTCGCGGTGCCCGACTGTCAAAATGCGAATGTCCCCTTGTGCTTTAGCCCAATCAATCGAGGCTTTATAAAGCAGATCGGATAGACCTTTTCCCCGGTATTCTTCACGGATATAACTCATCACCAATACTGCTACACCTTCACGGCCATTCCAGTCACGAAATATAGCTTTCATGCCGATCACCTTGTCCTCATCATAAAGACCAAAAATTGCGAGCCTGTTAGTATCCACTAATGTATTTTTCCAAAAACTATCCTCTTTAGAAGACTCACTTTCCAGTGACGATCCGAAAAAATTATCGTGTTTACTCAATGCCTCCAATCGAATGGTTTTAAATAATTGCCAGTCGGCCTCAAGCCATCGCTTTGTATATATTGTGTTGTCCATTTTAAATCACCATTTCATATTCTAATACATCCATCATCTCTCCGTTCAAATAGCAGCGATGAGCTTTCGGTTCAGTCCCAAAATGTTGAAACCCGAGACGATGCATTAATTTTTGACTGCGGACATTGTCTTCATAATGATTTGCCATCAACTTTTGGCAGATATTATGATCGCGACAAAATTGAATGAGGGCAATCATTCCTTCATAAGCAAAACCTTTACCTTGGTTTGCGCCGCTGAGCCACCAACCCGTTGAGACTGTCTGAAAATCATCATCTTCGGCATCAAGACCTGTGCTCAAAATATGCTCGCCTGTCCATTTATCGACACCTAACAAGGCAATATTCCGTTTGTTTGTTGATGCGCTCACCATGTTCAGATAATTCACCGTGCCGAGCATCGACATTCCCTCATCACTCGACCAACTCATCCAGCGGCGCAAAACATTTGCATCGCAACTTTCTTTTGCCTCTTGAATGAGATAATTGTCGTTGAGCGTTGCAACACGCAGTCGCATTCGTTCTGTTTCAATTGGTAATAATTTTAAAATTTCTTCTTTTTTCATTTTTATTGTCCCTGTTATCAAGATTTCATTTAGGCGGTTCTGAGCTGTAAATATTTTGTTCCTTCAATATCATTGCGCTCTTTGAAGCCGAGCTGTTTGTAAAATTCCAGCGCGGTTTCGTTCCAGTTGAGTGCCCCGAGTTTGAAAGACGCCGCATTATCTTTGCGCCGCGCGGTTTGCATGATGTAGATCATCAGGACTTCGCCGATCCTTTGTCTGCGAAAGGGTTCTGCCACAAAAAGATTCTGGATTTCGAAAATGGTTTTGCCCTCATGAAAATGATAGACAGGAAAACCAGCAACGAAACCCGCCAAGATGCCGTCTTCGGTCTCGGCGACCAATACAGTCACAGGCGCATTTTCGCCGATTGCGTAGCTGTCAAACTGTGTACGGGTAAGGCCAAGTGTATCGCCGTGAAAGCCGCATATTCCTGCAACAAGCATTTCAAACTGTGTCCAGTCGCCGCTTCTGACGGGTCTTATTTTAATATTAGTCATCATCATTTTCCTTTCTTCAAATTTATATTTGGAGAGGAAACGGACGAAAAAATTATGGGGGATTTTTTATCTGTCAGCCTCTCCGGTGAGGGGCTGACAAACTATGTGCCTAGCCCAAATTGCGGAATTCAGAGGAATTAAGCGCCTGATTAGAGCGATAATGTCCCTTGCCGGTCACGGGGGTGATCGGCATCCAGCATTGAATTTGGGTCATGGTCATTTGGTTGTTCATTTCAATATGAGAACATAAAATTATAGGACTTGGCAATATAATTTTAAAAAAATTTATTGGAGGGCATAATCCGGCAGGGATGGGGTAGAGACTATTTCATCCTCTGCTATAGGCTCAGGCGCAGAGATAATATGTGTGATCGCAATCGGAATTGGCGGTTCAGATTCATCTATTTTATAATGTGTCACACCCAATTTTTCTGCCGCCCAGTTCATAAAAGCCAGATGCAATTCATGTTCATGATGTTCATCTGAAAATCTATGGCGCAGAAAAGTGCCTTGAATGATCAATATATGAGATTGATCGCCATATCCTTTTTTCCCCACTGTAAAACCCGCAATTTCGCCGTCACATCTGGCAACCAGAATTGTTGGTGCGTAGGCATTGAAATGAAGATAACCAAACGCTGTATGATGAACCATTTGTTGGAGACATGGAATATCATAAGGTTCAATAGGCCCGAAAGTCAGATGTTGCACTTTTATATCTCCCCGATGTGACCCTTCTTTTTATTTTGTATGTATTCAGGTCATCACGAATCAGATTATACACAAAACCCCCTGACGACATCAGGGGGTAGGTGTGCAGTGCGAAAGAGTGGTTAAATTACGCGTGCGTAAGTTCTTTCAGGTTTTCTGCCTGTGGTGAATTTGGTCTGCACAACATAATCGCCACATCATGCGAAGGTAAGTTCACTACGGCTTTTTCAAATAGGCGGCCAATAAATGGGACTGCCGAAAAAATTGGCGAGGCTTTTACAAAAAGCGAAGTCGCATCTGGATTTCCGCCCTTTTTCTCAACTTCAACAGCAATAGCCGCTCTGAGCAATTCGCGATTTTCTGGAGCAGCTAATTCTCTAAAGTCCGCTAATGAAACAGAGCATTCTACCGCACCAGCATAATTAAAACTTGTGAGTATTCTATCCCTAGAGGCTTCAGTAATGTTGCTCTTAGCAAATGCATATCGGACGCGAGATAGAAGAAGGTCTGCCTCTTGTTTAAGAGACAGATTCTCACCTGATATCAAGCGATTTCCGCTTAGAAGATTTAAAAATTTATTTTCTGCCGATTCCGAATTTACTCGAATAACCATTTCACACCTCTTTTTATAAGATTATGGCTGTAAAATACAGAAAATTAATTTTTATGTCAATATATTTGTCTTTATCCAAATTCCTTGGCTTTTCGTACTAATTTCTATATAGCTAGCCCCATGTCAGATACCTCAAAACAGCTTTCAGTGCCGACGATCGGCGTTGTATCCCTTGGTTGCCCCAAAGCGTTGGTTGATTCCGAACGCATTATGACCCAATTGCGGTCAGAGGGATATCAATTCACAGGCACCCATAATGACGCGGATGTCGTGATCGTCAATACATGCGGATTTCTCGATTCCGCCAAGGAAGAATCTCTGGCCGCTATCGGCAAAGCGATGAAAGATAATGGTCGCGTTATCGTCACCGGATGTATGGGCGCCGAGCCAGAACAAATCACCGCGAAATATCCAAACATTATGGCGGTCACAGGGCCACAACAATATGAAGATGTTGTGAACGCTGTGCATGATGCCGTGCCACCTGTATCTGATCCCTTTATTGATTTGATACCAGAGGGCGGATTGAAATTAACCCCGCGCCATTATGCGTATTTGAAAATTTCCGAAGGGTGTAACAACCGTTGCACATTCTGTATCATTCCGAAATTGCGCGGCGATTTAGTATCGCGCCCCATTCACCATGTGATGTTCGAGGCGGAAAAATTGGTCTCGGCGGGCGTTAAAGAAATCCTGTTGATTTCACAAGATACGTCGGCCTATGGTATTGATACAAAATATGCCGAATATCCATGGAAAGGCGAACGCCGCAAAACCAAATTCTATGACCTGTGTAAAGCCATGGGCGAATTGGGAATCTGGACACGTCTTCACTATGTGTACCCATACCCGCACGTTGATGATGTCATTCCGTTGATGGCGGACGGGCATATTCTGCCCTATCTGGACATTCCCTTCCAGCATGCCAGCCCCAAAGTTTTAAAGGCGATGAAACGCCCCGGCAATCAGGAAAAGGTTTTAGAGCGGATTAAAAATTGGCGCAACATCTGCCCCGACCTGACCATTCGTTCCACCTTTATTGTCGGCTTCCCGGGTGAGACAGAAGATGATTTCGAATATCTGTTGGAATGGATGCAAGAAGCCCAGATTGACCGCGCCGGTTGTTTCAAATACGAAAATGTTGCAGGCGCACCGTCTCGCGATTTAGAAGGTCATGTGGACGAAGAAGTCAAACAAGAACGCTGGGAACGCTTCATGGAAATCCAACGCCAGATTTCCGAAGCCAAACAACAAGCTAAAATCGGCAAAACATTAGACGTGATTATTGACGAAGTCGACGGCGAAGGCGGCGCAGACGCACGGTCAAAAGCCGACGCCCCCGAAATCGACGGCAAAGTCTTATTGCGCGACGTCCCCAAACACGTCAAAGCCGGAGACATCATCCGCGCGACCATAGAGGATGCGGATGATTATGATTTGTTCGGGGTTGCGGCGTTATAAGCAAGAATACAAATACGCTTTTATACGTTTGAACTTCATGATGGCTTATAGTCTAAAATATGTGTAATGCCATCCACAAGTTCCAAAGGAACAGAACCTTTGTTATCTCTGACCCAATCATAGATCGTATTAATAGAACGAACATCTATTGATGATATTTTTCTACAAAGCGCCCTAAAGTCCTGCTTAGTAATTTTTCTTTCTTCAATTAATAACCTAAGGACTTCATACTTTGGTTCGCAGGGGACGGCATGGGTTATTGGATGGCCATTATATATCTCCAGAAGCGTATCATAGGCTACGGAAGGAACATCAGGAGATGGTTTATCTTTAATGCGATAGTGGGTAAGGTTGAACAGTCTGCTGGTATTCATACTAATACCTTGACTCTCAAGACGTTGTGATAATGCAGAGACAACCCATTCCCGTGAAAACCCACGTCTGAGGCGATTATTATTCATTTCCTGCATCATTTCAGGACTTATATGAGTTCTAACAGATTTATTAAACGTAACCGGAAGAGGGTATCTATCCCGAGACTCATTCAATCCCTTACTCTTTGCTTTTAATGGGATTTTTTTATGCCCTTTGCTTATTTCATTTGCAAACATATTGCTAAGCTCAATTACCTGATCAAGCTCAGTTGAGCCTTTATGGGTTACTTGTCTTAGAGATAGAAATAGTGCTGCCGCTACAGTCAGAGGACTCAGGTCATCACCTTTCTTCTCATCTAAAATAATTTGGAGTCTTTCAAGACCAGGGATTCCAATCAGGGGGTTTGTTGCTGAACCTGAATCGAAAATATCTGTTAAAAGTTGTGATGTGCCACGTTCGGCAATTAATTTGGTAACCGCAGGCGGTATAGAGCCTTTACTGATGACTGAATCAGAACAAGCCTCTGTAGCTCTCGAAAAATCTATAATAATCGATGCCAATTGCTTTAATATCGGATTGCTAGGCATATTTTTTTCAGGATCACTCAACTCAGTATCTTTCAACATTTAAAAAGGTTTATCAATTAGGTATCAGTTGGAGCGCTTGCACAGAAGTATTTGTTAAGTGCAAATCCCCTAAAATTCCATCAAGAGTTTTTAACTGGCAAGAAAGGCCATTTGAATAGCCCTCTGAAGAACTTCCATTTCTAGCCTGAAATGCCTTTTGAAGACTCTTGCGTTTTTCTTCCACCAATTCTAACAGACGATATTGCTCAACAAGTAAAGGATGTGGTTTTGGGAATCGTCCGATTTCTTGTGCATCACCAAGCTTTGCTATTTCCTCACACAAGTAGAGTGCTGTTGCAACAGGCTCCGATTCTGATACAACAGCATATAAAGGTGAACTCACTAAAATAATAAGAGCCTCCACACGGGTATGATAACTTGGAACAATCTTATCAAAAATCTCTGAGAGACAATTCAAAGGAAGACTTTTTCCAAGGGAGATAAGCTGATCGCTGGAAAGTTCAGATTCCAAAGCTGTTTTTGAAGAATTCATGTTTTATGGCCTTCCTGTTCTGATTTTTCTTTTTATTAAGTTTTACTCATACATAAACATTATGTAATGTGTCAATAAAATTGTTGCAAAGCGACAAAAACTGGGTAACAATCATTCCATGTCAAACGCTGTTTCGCAATTTTATGCCCAAAATACCCAAGAATCCTTCGTGATTCTCGCGGTGGGTGTGGTCGTGCTCCTTTTGGGCGCGGCGTTGCGGGGTATGGCCTAAATCAGGCTTTGACTGAAACCGTAGCGCCCCGATCGAAAGATACGGGGTTTTTTTATGAGGAAAATAAAATGGCAAATGCAAAACCAAAGATGAAATTGGTCAAACAAGCTCCCGCACCGAAAAAGATTGCAGAGGCAAAAAACGTGTTCGGCAAGAAAGACCTAACAGGGGCGGAAATTGTCATTCAAGCCATGGTCGATAACGGGGTAGACACGATATTCGGGTATCCGGGGGGCGCTGTCCTTCCCATCTATGACGCTTTGTTCCAACAAAAGAAAATCAAACATATTCTGGTACGCCATGAACAGGCCGCCCTTCACGCCGCCGAAGGCTATGCGCGCTCAACAGGAAAAGTCGGATGCGCGTTGGTGACATCGGGGCCGGGGGCAACCAATGCCGTTACTGGTCTGACCGATGCGTTACTGGATTCCATTCCTGTGATTTGTATCACGGGGCAAGTTCCGACATTCCTGATCGGGACGGACGCCTTCCAAGAGGCCGACACAACAGGCATTACCCGCCATTGCACCAAACAGAATTATCTGGTGCGGGACGTGAATAAATTATCGGCCATTATTCATGAAGCCTTTCATGTTGCAAAATCAGGACGCCCAGGGCCTGTGGTCATCGACCTTCCGAAAGATGTTCAATTCGCACCAGGGTCATATACCCCGCCCGCAAAAACCGATTTAACCCGTTACCAACCGCGCACCATGCCCGATATGTCGAAAATTGAAGCGGCAGTCGAGATGATTGCGAATGCCAAGAAACCGATTTTCTATACAGGCGGCGGGGTCATTAATGCGGGGGCAGAGGCCGCAAAATTACTGACCGAATTTGTACGCATGACGGGATACCCTTGCACATCCACCCTGATGGGGCTTGGCGCATACCCGATGACCGACAAACAACATCTGGGGATGCTCGGGATGCACGGCACGTTCGAGGCCAACTGGGCAATGCATGATTGTGACGTGATGATTAATATCGGCGCACGTTTTGATGACCGTGTGACAGGACGTCTCGATGCCTTCTCCCCCCACTCTAAAAAAATCCATATCGATATTGATGCAAGTTCGATTAACAAAATTGTGCGGGCGGATATCGGGATTGTAGCGGATGCCACCGAAGCACTCCGCGCTATGATTGCGGTTTGGAAAAAGAAAAAATATACGCCCAATGCCTCTGCTCTCAAATCATGGTGGAAAGAAATTGATGGTTGGCGCAGTGTCAAATGTTTGAATTACAAACAATCAGGCAATATTATTAAACCACAATATGCGCTCGAGAAATTACAGGCCGCGATCAACAAAGATAAGCGCGAAAGCTTTATCACAACCGAAGTCGGGCAACATCAAATGTGGGCGGCACAGTTCCTGAAATTTGATAAACCCAATCACTGGATGACCTCTGGTGGCCTCGGCACCATGGGCTACGGCTTCCCTGCAGCGATTGGCGCGCAAATTGCCCACCCCAATGCATTGGTTGTTGATGTGGCGGGGGATGCATCGATCCTCATGAACATTCAGGAAATGTCGACCGCCGTTCAATATAAACTCCCTGTTAAAATCTTTATCCTCAATAACCAATGGATGGGAATGGTCAAACAATGGCAGGAATTATTGCATGGGGAGCGTTATTCCAGTTCCTATACCGAAAGCCTGCCTGATTTCGTGAAGTTGGCCGAGGCCTATGGCGGCATCGGAATGCGCGCAGAAACCCCCGCCGAGTTGGATAAAGTCATTGCCGAAATGATGAAAACCGATAAAGTAACCATTGTGGATGTCTGCGTTGACCAACGTGAAAATTGCTTCCCGATGATCCCGTCAGGGAAGGCGCATAACGAAATGATTTTATCGGCTGATGCCGAAAAATTCGATAAGACACTTGTTTAGAAAGGACTACAAAAATGGTTCGCAAATCTCTCCAAGATAAAATCAGTGTGTATGGCGCGGCGCCTGTTTCCGACCCTATTCTCTCCCACACCCTTGCCATTATCGTTGATAATGAACCGGGGGTTTTGGCGCGGGTAGTCGGGTTATTTACGGGGCGCGGATATAATATCGAAAGCCTGACGGTTGCCGAGACTGACCACACCAAAAAATTATCACGCATTACAATTTTATGTTCGGGAACAGTGCATATCATTGAACAAATTCATCATCAATTGGAACGGCTTGTCCCTGTTCATTATGTGTCCAACCTGACCCTTGAGGGCGCGCATATTGAACGTGAATTGGCACTGATGAAAGTCGTTGGACAAAAAGAAAAAAGAATTGAGGCCTTACAAATCGCCGATAGTTTCCGCGCCAAAACAGTTGATACGACCCTTGATAGTTTTGTGTTTGAACTAACCGGATCGCCAGAGAAAATTGACGCATTCATCGACCTGATGCGCCCATTGGGATTAATTGAAGTATCACGAACAGGAATTGCCGCCATGGCAAGGGGAAAGAAAGGGATATAATGACCATGAAAAAATCAATTCTTCTGATGACAGGTTGTGTTCTATGCCTGACGGGATGCGACGGAAAAGAAAAAGCCGAAGTGAAATTGGCGCGTGGGTGTGAAGCTGCCGTTAAGGTCATACTCAACAAACCTGACTTCACCCGCCAGATTGACAGCGTCAAATCAAAATCCTTTGGTATGTCCGATGGATATAAATTAGTGACCATCAACACCGTCACCAAAGTAAAGGATACGGGGGAAGAAGCGGACGAGACCTTTAATTGCAAATTCCAAGAAACGCAATCACTCAATTATATCATTTGGAGTGCCGAATTGGTGCAGTTAAAAATTGATGACGTGACCTACGGCAGTGAAGGCGGAGAAATTTACGGGTCGGTTGATGACCAAGTTGCCCTGACCAATGCCGTCGAAGCCGCAATGAAATAACCAAAAGAGGAGAAGTGTAAAATGAAAGTATATTACGATAAAGATTGCCAGACCGATTTGATCAAAGACAAAAAAATTGTGATTGTCGGTTATGGGTCACAAGGCCATGCCCATGCCGCCAACCTTCGCGATTCAGGCGTTAAAGACGTGCGTATCGCTTTGCGTGCAGACAGCCCGACCAACGCGAAAGCCAAGGCCGCAGGGTTTGAGACCATGACACCGGATGAAGCCGCAAAATGGGCGGATATCATGATGATGGCAACACCGGATGAACTCCAAGCCGATATTTATAAAACATCCATTCATAATAATATCAAAGCGGGTGCAGCGATTGCGTTTGCGCACGGCCTAAACATCCATTTCAATCTGATTGAGCCACGCAGTGACATCGATGTCTTTATGGTCGCCCCGAAAGGCCCTGGGCACACCGTACGCGGTGAATATCAAAAAGGGGGCGGCGTACCATGCCTTTTTGCCGTACATCAGGATGTATCGGGAAAGGCGCGTGACCTTGCGATGTCTTATGCATCAGGGATTGGCGGCGGTCGCTCTGGCCTGATCGAGACAACCTTCCGTGATGAATGTGAAACCGATTTGTTTGGCGAACAGGCTGTTCTTTGTGGCGGCGTTTGTGAATTGATCACTGCTGGGTTCGAAACATTGACAGAGGCTGGATACCCACCAGAAATGGCCTATTTCGAATGTCTTCATGAAATGAAACTGATTGTTGATTTGATGTATGAAGGCGGCATGGCCAACATGCGTTATTCCATTTCCAACACAGCAGAGTATGGAGATTATACAAGCGGCAAGCGTATTATCATTGATCAAACCCGTGCCGAGATGAAAAAAATTCTGGCTGAAATCCAGTCCGGTGAATTCACACGCGCGTGGATGAAGGAATGTGCAGATGGCCAAGTGAACTTCAAAGCCACCCGCGCCGCAAAAGCCAACCACCCGATCGAAGAGGTCGGACAAAAATTGCGCACATTGATGCCATGGATTGCAAAGAATAAATTGGTTGATAAAGCCAAAAACTAAACAAGTTAAAAGCCCCGCAAAAGCGGGGTTTTTTATAATCCTATTTTTTATTTGCTGTTTTAGAATAATTATGTTTTCATGAGTATATGAATAGAAAAGCCGCCCACCTTTCCACTTTATCAACTGCCGCAAGTCAATTTGCAGCAGGGGCCGCATGCGCGGCGGCTTAGGCCGTGCATCATAGAATTCTCACCCACATTATTCCGCGCAAGCATCCCTAAAAATCCAAAGTAACCGGATCACACCACTATGACATCAAAAATTCGTACCTATAATCCTTATCGCAGTTGTTTCGAGACGATGAGCTCGAACGTCGCCGCAGAACTTCTCCGCTACGGCAAATCAAAACCAGATTGTATTTCACTGGCGCAGGGCGAAGGGTCACTCCCTACTCCTGCCTTTATTTGTGATGAAGTTCAAAAATCTTTGGCAGACGGAAAAACATTCTACAGCTTTGGTGCGGGGCTTCCTGAATTGCGTCAGGAAATTGCGACCTACCATGCCAAATCATACGGGCATAACATTCCGCTGAACCGTATATCGGTCACCAGTTCAGGCACAAACGCCGTCCATCTTGCCTTAATGTCTATTCTGGACGAAGGTGACGAAGTGGTCGCCGTGACCCCCATCTGGAAAAACCTGATCGGGATTACCGAGCTTGCAGGCGGCAGAATTATTGACGTTCCGATGGAACAAACTGACGGGAAATGGCATCTGGATCTGGAAAAATTCTTTGGCAAAGTGAATCAGAATACCAAAGCCATGATGATCGTATCCCCCAACAACCCGACCGGTTGGGTGATGCCCGCCGAAGATATTAAAACCGTTCTAGAATTCGCCCGTGCGCGTGACATTTGGATCATCGCCGATGAAGTTTACGGACGGACGATGCACGATATTTCCAAAGCACCAAGCTTTCTGGACTATGCCGAAGATGATGATTTATTATATGTGGTCAATAGTTTTTCAAAAACTTGGGCGATGACGGGATGGCGTTTAGGGTGGTTGATCGGCCCGCGCGATTCCGAAGATAAAATCCGCGATGTGATTTTATACGAAAACATGGGCCCGCCGACCTTCACCCAACATGCGGGAATTGTCGCACTCCGCCACGGCGAAGAATTCTTGCAAAGTCAAAAAGAGCTTTGGAAGAATAACCAAAAAATCGTGGTCGATGCCCTCTCCAAATTCCCACGCGTCTCTATGGTCAAATCCCCCGCCGCCTTTTATGCGTTTTTTAAGGTAGAGGGCGAAACAGACTCCTTTGCACTCGCCAGACGGATGATTGACGAAGTGGGTGTCAGCCTCGCCCCCGGCGGAGCATTCGGCAAAGGGTTTAACGACTATTTACGCCTCTGCTTCGCCGCGAAACCCGAAGTGCTGATTGAGGCTCTCCGTCGTTTGGAACCTATCCTGAAATAAGAATGTGGCTTGACATATTAGGAAATATATCCCAATATGTCTTCAGGCTCATCGCCCTCTCTCATCCCCGCGTACAAGCGCGGGCATAGTTATATGTGCCGGATTATCTGGCTTGTCAGACAGATGGTTTTTTTATTTTTTTAGAAAACGAACTTATAGATCAGGTGAAATGACCTTTTTCAAATTTTGAAAAACGAACTATTGAACCCAGACTAACCAATTGATGACAAACAATAATTTATAAATCACACAGGCGTCAGTCAAACACCAATTCGTCATTTTAAATATCACTTGAATTTTACAAGCGAAGAGGTTAACTTGCCCCGTTTCCAGATATACGGAGAGGTGGCCGAGCGGTTTAAGGCACTCGCCTGGAAAGCGGGCGTAGGGTTAAACCTACCGTGAGTTCGAATCTCATCCTCTCCGCCATTTATAAAAAATCGCCCCTCTTGGGGCGTTTTTTTATAAATGATGGTGAGGATAGAATGCGAGAACTCATGTTCGACAAAAAGCTTAACGCAGCCGCAGGCAAGTTTAGCGTTTGCAATTTTGGCAGGGCAAAGCCCGCACCAAAATAATCTCATCCTTCTTAACAAAAGACAAAATAGCCTATACTATTTCTATCAACCTTAATCGAGCGAAGAATGTTCAGGTCAAAAACAGTTTTTATCCTAGGTGCTGGCGCAAGCCATGAAATTGGGCTTCCTATAGGTGAAGGTCTCAAAGAAATTATTGCCGAAAAATTGAATATTCAATTTGACTGGAATAAGCAAATTTCTGGGGATCGTCGAATTGTTCAAGCCATAAAAAATCATGTTATAGAAGAATTTATTAATATAGACACAAAACCATACCTAGACGCAGCACAAAAACTTTCTGATGCATTGCCTCAAGCCATATCAATAGACAATCTTTTGGATGCTTATAGAGGTCAAAAAAAACATGAAATTTGCGGCAAACTTGGAATAGTCAGCAGTATTCTGGAAGCTGAAAAGTCCAGCTCCATCTATTATGCGCATGAACAAATAAAAATGGATTTTAAATGTGTAAGAAACACATGGTTTTCTGGATTCATGAAAATTCTTACAGAAAATATTCCTCATGGCGATATTGAACAAATATTTGATAATCTATCTATCATAAATTTTAATTACGACCGTTGTGTTGAGCACTATTTGTATGAATCACTGCAAAACTATTACACGATTGATGAAAAATCAGCATCACACCTTATGAATAAGCTAAATATTCTACATCCATATGGGTGTCTCGGTAACTTACCGTGGCAAGAACACAATCATCTTTTGCAAGTTCCCTTCGGTTCAGAAAAATGTGATATTCTTACACTATCAAAGGACATTAAAACATTTAATGAAAGTATTCACGAAACATCAGAAATCGGTGCATTAAAAAGCCTAATTGAAAACGCAGAAATTATTGTATTTCTCGGCTTTGCTTTTCATAGACAGAATTTAGAACTCATAGCACCAGAAAACCCTTCAAAAGCTAGACGAGTATTTGCAACTGCATATGGTATCTCCAAAAGTGACTGTGAAGTCATTCGAGAGGAGTTATTCTCAATGCTTAAGCAAGAAACAAAAACGGCATCTATTGAGTTTAGGAATGATTTGACGTGCGCTGGATTATTTAGTGAATATTGGAGAAGCCTTACAGCTGGTATATAGTTCAGCTTACAGCTTACCTCCCCAAAAACTCCTCCAACAAATCAAACGTCCCACCCCACCCCTGATTAAGCCCCGCGAACCCGCTATCCCATGTGGCACGTTCAATATCTGTCACGTTCACCGCGACCATGGATAAAACGATATCTGTTTTATCATCGCCCACAGCTTTCATATCAATGGTCAAAATCATCTCCAGCGGCCATGTGGGGGAGAAAGGGTGGCGGGTGATTGATTTTCCATCAGGGTCGGAGAAGGTGTGTTGCCAGACCAGACGTTCCATCGGTTGAATATCGTGATAGACCCACTTGCCCCACATATCAAAACCAACGGGTGTGCCGAGGCAATAGAGAAAACCGCCGCCAACCTTGAAATCCATCTTGGTGGATTTGATCGGGCAACCTTTTGGACCGAACCATGTTTTTAAATGATCTTCATCCGTCCATGCCGCCCAGACTTTATCCAGCGGGGCATCAAAGGTGCGGGAGATTGTGAAGCGGGTTGTCTCAGTCGTCATGCTTACGCGGCCTTTTGATTTTTAAGGGAAGCGATATCCATGACGAAGCGATATTTCACATCGCTTTTGATCATGCGGTCGTAAGCAGTGTTGATATAGTCGGCGTCAATCAATTCAATATCGCAGGTGATATTATGCTTGCCACAGAAATCGAGCATTTCTTGGGTTTCTGCAATACCGCCGATCACAGAGCCTGCCACATGGCGGCGTTTCATAATCAATAACGCACCATGCATCGGATCAAGCGGTTCAATCGCACCCACAACAACGAGTGTTTTGTCACGTTTCAGGAGATTGATATACAGGTTCAGATCATGCCCCACCGGAATTGTATCGATGATCAAATCAAAACTATTCGCGGCCTTTGCCATGGCGTCGGCATCTTTGGAAATCAGGACTTCGGCAGCGCCGAGTCTTTTGGCATCTTCGGCCTTAGACGGTGATGTTGTGATCATCACAACATGCGCGCCCATTGCAGAGGCGAGTTTCACGCCCATATGTCCGAGACCGCCAAGGCCAACGATACCAACCTTTTGACCCGCTTCAACCTTCCAATGTTTGAGGGGGGAATAAAGGGTGATGCCTGCGCAAAGTAACGGAGCGGCGGCGGCGGTATCCAAATTATCAGGAATACGGACAACGAAATTTTCATCAACGGTAATGCGTTCGGAATAACCGCCATATGTCCTTCCGCCATATTTTTTATCTTCTGAATTATAGGTTCCGGTCCAGCCATTTTCACAATACTGCTCCAACCCTTCATCACAAGACGAACAATGACGGCAGGAGTCAACGAGACATCCAACACCAACAAGATCACCAATTTTATATTTTGTAACGGATGACCCAACGGCATGGACACGCCCGATAATTTCATGTCCGGGTACAAGAGGGTAGACCGATCCGCCCCATTCATTACGCGCCTCATGAATATCGGAATGGCAAATACCGCAATAAGCAATCTCGATAGCCACATCATGCTCAGTGGGCGCACGGCGTTCTATCGAAAACGGTGCTAAAGGCGATGTTTTGCTCTGGGCGGCATAAGCGGCGGTTTTGGTCATGATGATGATTCCTTAAAATCTATGTAGGGAGAGCCTATAACCCACACATAACTAGCGCAAGCCCCTTAAAAATCCAGGAAATACCTGACCTATTTAAGCATTTATTCATAAGTATTTTGTTAGAATACAAGCTATAATGCGCAAGGCGTATATAGAGAATGAGGAAAAATGGGCAACCCGACAATTCGTGATGCGATACCCGATGCAACCCCCATGATTATATTGGGCGGGGGAGCGTTAACAGCAAACGCCCTGATTTCGGCAGGTCAGCGAGATGCCTCCATGATAGTTGTTGAGCCCTTAAACGGCAGACCTAGCCCAGCACAAACCGTTGCAGAGTTTACAAGCGTACCAGATCCCAACCTCAAACTGGAAATCGCACCAAATACACCACAAATGGCTGTCGGCACGTCTGGCCCTAGAATGGGCGGCCCCGGTCAATAGGTTAGAATGTGATATTACAAGATCAAGAAATCGATGTCTTAAAACCTAAGGGCGAGCATAAAAAACTCGCTCTTGATCATCTTCCTTCCGTGGATGAATTACCTGTTTTGCCTCATCTTAAAAAATCTATGGATGTCGACTTGGCGGTGAATGCCAATGGGCGCGTCTATCTTTTCTATGACGGGAAGATTGCCGAAGATACTGAATACGCTCTCTATAGCATTGATGATTCCTCGCTAACTCTGGTCAGCAAAAACGGTCGTATTCAAGAAATAGGAATGACTGTTCATAAACCGATGCGCAAATATATGCGCGGCGGTGACAATATCTATGTCATTGAAATGATCGGCGGTAAGACGCCCGGGAAAATTATAAATATTCCGATGATTATCCATGAAATAGGGCTTTAGTATTCCAATTTCATTATTTTGACGAAATTCTTCTTGGTTTTTTAAGGTGACGACCTATAGTCATCTCTATGAACGCAATAGACATCAAAAATCTCAATAAAACTTATGCCGCATCTGGAAAAAGTGCCGAGAAAATTGCACTGAGAGATGTGAACCTGACCATTCCTGCGGGATCGATTTACGGTCTTTTGGGGCCGAACGGTGCGGGGAAATCAACCCTCATCAATATTCTGGCAGGGCTGGTTTTGAAAACATCGGGAACAGTCAGTATCTGGAACACCGATATTGATGAAAATCCGCGCCAGACGCGCGCCAATATCGGCATTGTTCCACAGGAATTGAACTTCGATCCGTTCTTCTCCCCTAAAAAAATTCTTGACCTTCAGGCAGGGCTTTATGGTGTGCCAAAAGCAGAACGCAGGTCAGATGAACTTTTGAAAATGGTTGGTTTGTCGGACAAAGCCAATGCCTATACACGTTCCCTCTCTGGCGGGATGCGCCGTCGTTTGATGGTGGCAAAGGCGATGGTGCATTCTCCGCCCATCCTTGTTCTGGACGAACCAACGGCGGGT
>MEMI01000001.1:35156-41491 GCA_001767915.1 Alphaproteobacteria bacterium RIFCSPHIGHO2_02_FULL_46_13
CTATGGGACAATGTTCGTGCCCTCAATAAAACAGGTGTCACCATTCTATTGACCACGCATTATCTTCAGGAAGCTGAAGAATTATGTGACCGTATTGCCATTATCAATCATGGTCAGATTATTGTTGATGAAGACAAGCGTACTTTGCTATCGCGTGTAGATGGCAAAGAAATGGACATTCGTGTTGCGGGTGATCTTTCCACAATACCCACCTCGCTTCAGGATTTGTCGATCAAAATAAGAGGGACGGATACATTTACCGTCACCTTTGATCCTAAAACCATGACAGCAGGGCAGATCATATCAAGAATCCAAGCATCAGGTCTTTCGATCACCGATCTATCGACCAAAGACCAGGATCTGGAAGATGTATTTATTCGTTTAACCAGCGCAGCTTAGCCCACTATATTTTTTGTCTATTTTCCCATATAGTTATCAAGTGATTTGATTTTAAATAAGGGGAATTTAGAATGACATGGTTTCTATGGGCAATTTGCGCCAGTTTATGTGCTGCGGCGCTCGCAGAATCTAACCGTATCTTTAAATTAAATGCCCAGATGTTAAATGCGTGGCGGTCAACGATTGCGGCACTTTTAATGTCACCTGCCATCCCCTATATGCAATGGCCTAAATCACATCATTTTTATATCGTCTCTATACTGGACGGGATCGTCACCGCCGCGGGCATGATTATGTTTTTCTATCTTGCCGCACGCAAAACAGGGCGCGTGTCATCTATGGTTCTGCCCATGTCCGCGTTTTCTGCCTATATGACATGGTGGATGATGAAGCCCGAATTGCGCCCCGATATTCTAGAAAACCCATTACAGGTTCTGATCGCCGTCATATCATTCACGTTGGTGTGTGTCGCCTTTCAAAAAGTGCGTGATAATGATTCAGGTCTGGATAGTTTTATCGTTGTCCTGCCTGTCGGTCTTGCATTTGGTGTCATTGATGCAATGACCAAAGATGTTTTGAGCGGCGCCCATAACACATATCAAATCATTCTATCTTATACTTTCCTCTCTCTGGTTGCTTGTGCGATTGCGGCATGGGTAGCAGCGATTCCTAAACCACTGGGTGGGCGCCCGACAAAATTCTGGGACAAGAATCTTCTATGGGGGAGTTTCTGGTGCGGAATCTGGACCGTCGGTATGATGCTGACAGGCGTGTTTGCATTGTCCGTTGCGCCCAACCCGTCGCTCCCCGGCTTGGTTCTGGCGCTTACGCCGCTTTGGCTGTTTGGTTTAAATTATGTCAGGAAGGTTAAGGATGATGTGTCTATTCCTGCGAGCCTTCTGATTTTGGCAGGGGCAGCGGGGCTTTTGATTTCAACGCTTTAGATGGTATTGAGAGACAGGCATTTTTCAAGCCTTTGAATTCTTCTACACTCAGCGATGGTTTATAGGCGTGAGAACCACCAAATGCTTTGATCCGTTTTACACGTTCTTCAGTATTGGGATGGGTTGATAGAAATTCGGCATGTTTAATAACTTCACCCATCATTCCATTATCCATCTTGTCCATTCTGGAGAGAAAAGAAGACAGCCCATCGGGTGAATAACCTGCTCTCAATAACAGCTCTACCCCATATTCATCAGCCCGAAATTCCTTTTGGCGTGAATAGCTCATATTCTCCATAAATGACACAAATTCGGCAACTCCGCCGTATGAGCCAGATGAGCTTATCAGCCCTACTATGATGCCAATCCCCTGCGACTGAATAAAGGCTTCAAGTGCATCACGTTTGACCATATGCCCCATTTCGTGGGCAATAACTGCTGCAATCTCATTCTCAGACCTTGCCTCATTCAGGAAGGCACTGAGAACAGCAATCTTTTGACCGGGCAAACTAAACGCGTTAGGTTCGCTAGATATGAAGATATATATCTCCGGATCGTTATTTTTCTCAATGGTCGCAAGACTTAGGCGTTTCGTAATTTTTTGAAGGCTTGCCAGAGCATCTTTGTCATCACATGACTCGAACTCATCAGCCATCTCGTCAACCACAATCTGACCCAGCCTATTTTCAACAGACTGAGGAACAAGATATGTTATCCAACTTGCCACATGGGAAACCACAGGAAATAATATATAGGCCGCCGCAACCGCGGCCACACCCATAAGCAATAAATATCTATATTGCGCAGGTATGACAAAACTCGCCTTATGCTTGCGCGATAGCCTTGTCTGGATATCTATGAATTGACGTTCATGATAAATAACCAGAGAGACATCAGGATTTTCTCTATATCCCAGAGTGCCACCTATTGGACTTACCCAATCTTCTTTCACATAGATATTGCTGTAGGCCCATGTTGCCAGAGATACGCCATCTATCAACAATGTAAGTGAGTCATTTGTTATAGACAAAGTGACATCGCGTGGTTGCGATGTCACTCCGTCAAGATAGCGCGCCAGATATCTGGGTCGTATATCATTCATTAGACAGGCCTTCGATTATAAACCCATATCAAAGCCAACGTCGGCTGCCAGAGCATCACCCATCCCAGATTTCTGTTGAAGAGCTTGTTGTTGTGACACCAGATCTTTCAGCTCACCGGCAATACGCATATTGGTTGCGTAATATCGGAGTGTTCTGTTTGCAGCAATTGGCTTGCCTAGTCCCAAGGTCGCAATGATAATCAACATATTGATGATATAGAGCTTAGCCAAACCGCCACCGGTGACATCAGCCTTAAAGCGGAGATTACCTAGATAAAGTCCACGGAATTTTTCCTGCCACAATGCCGCGTGATACCAGAGGCGCGCAAAAAGGGCTATTCCCAAGCCAACATACATGAACAAAATTCCACTCACCATACTGCTGTCAAATTCACGTTTTGGAGAAACTTCAGTACTAGTAGTATAGTCTTCAGTCTCATCATAGCCAGCTTGTGGCGAGACTTGATCAACGGCTATCGGGGCGTCGGCTGAAGGAGATAGGTCAGTACCAGTAACTTCAAGCTCACTACTTCCTACCATATTCTGAGAAGCCCCGAAAACGATAGGAAGAACAGCAGAGCAAATTGACAGATAAAAAATTGACATTGTAATCAAATGAATTTTTTTGAGTTTGGTGTGATCACCTTTATAAGAAAATTTCAGATCACCATATGACATATGGTTGGCAATATATGACCATATAGCAATATCGGATTTTGGGATCGCATAGCCTAATGTAAAAATATTAAAAAATGTTCGCTTTAGACAAAGAACAAAATATTCTTTAAGGCTTCCAGCCAAGGAAAAACGTATACCACGCCATTTTGTTCTAGAAAGGCGATAACGTAATGCAAGATAGAGGGCAACCGATAAAATGCCCATAAAAACAATAATTGCAGGAATATTTACAACTGGAATAGCCAAGCAAACGAATAATGGAAGGAAGATCAACATGGCCTTCAACCAGCCGAGAAAGAGCTCTTTTCCTGTTCCTGTATATTCGAAACGGTCATCCTGAATCGCAATATGAGATGTCATATAACGACGAATCCGAGTCTTCCCCCAAAAGGAATAGATACCGAGTGTCACCATATTCATCAATAAATTCAGCAAATGGAGACGAAAAATTTGCCCTGCTTTTCCATGATAGCTGACCTTGGTAATAGGCGGCTTAGCATGCTTTTCATTTAAAACATGTGCTTTATCTGGCAACGCGTCAGATGATTCCATAATTATCGATTCTCCATTGGATTTTTTAAATTGTGAGATAAAAATACTGTTTAAAACTATCTGAAATATATTAATCTTATATTAAGCAAAATCTTGCGAGAATCAGCGTGTCTCGATAGAATGTTATTCATAAAATTCAAGCCTCACCACTTTACCCCCCTTTTTGATCCCCATGGCACGCCAAGCACACATACGCATTAAGAAACAATCTATTCTTCAAAGATATACGCCTGATTCATGGCATGATTATCTTGATCACAGGCTGACCGACTTTCGTTCTATCGCCATGGCTGCGTTCGGGGGATTTTTGTTGTTATCCCTGAGCAGTTATAACTCAGGGGATCCGTCTTTAAATACTTCAGGTTCTACTGAGAAAGTTCAGAACTGGATGGGGCAATGGGGCGCAACTTCATCTGATTTGCTCATTCAAATTTTTGGTGTCGGTTCATTCGTCTTTGCCTTTAGCTTTATCGTTTGGGGTTTCAGATTGTGGCATCGTGAGAATTTCGGATCACTCTGGATGCGGTCATTGGCGATTATATCATCCGCCCTTCTTCTGGGCATTGCAGGCGCTGCTATACCCGTTGGAAGTTGGAGCTCTCATGCAAGTCTGGGTGGTGCAGGCGGAACATTGGCGCTCAACACTATGACAGGATGGATTAGTCCTGTCATCGGATTCTATCCTCATATTATGATTGCGATACTTGCTGGGATTGCAGGCGTCATTCTGGCCGGAGTTGGCATCGCCCTGAAACGCAATGAACGCGAAGCGGTTCTGGTGACTTTCTTATCAGGAGGCGCTGCAACCATTCATGGCGCCAGCTCTGTCTGGGGCAGAATTTCAGGCATTTTCAGTCGTTCCAAAGAAGAATATATCGAAGAAGACGAGTCAGAGGAAGAAATGGAATCTGACGAAGACGACGAAGAATATGAAGATGACATTGAGGAAGAGGATGACGACGAACAGGAAGACGTTCGCGGCGGACGTTCTGAAAAAATTGCGGTTGTTGCCCCCAAGAAAACCGTACAAAAAACCAACGTCAAAGAAAAATCAAAACAGGTCAAACTCAATCTGCGCAATCAGAATGATTGGGAATTTCCGTCCATTGATTTCCTGCAAGAGCCCCCCCCCCTCGTCAAAGAAGAAAAGCTCGATGAGTCTGCATTACGCAAAAATGCAGAACTTCTACAAAACGTCCTCAATGATTATAACGTCAAGGGCGAGATCAAAAGCATTCACCCAGGGCCCGTTGTAACCCTTTATGAGCTTGAGCCAGCACCGGGTACAAAGACTTCGCGTGTTGTCTCGTTGTCCGATGACATCGCACGTTCAATGTCGGCTGTATCTGTACGTGCCGCTGTACCCCCGGGGCGTAACGTCATCGGGATTGAGTTACCGAATAAAAAACGCCAGACCGTTTACCTGCGCGATTTGATGGAACGTGATGATTTCGAGAAATCAACCGCACGCCTGCCGTTGATTTTAGGGAAAGACATTGGTGGTCATCCGATTATTGCCGACCTTGCTAAAATGCCGCACTTGCTTGTCGCGGGGACAACGGGTTCGGGGAAATCTGTTGGGGTGAATACAATGATTTTGTCATTGCTCTATCGCCTGTCACCGCAGCAATGTCGCTTCATTATGATCGACCCGAAGATGCTCGAGCTTTCGATCTATGATGATATTCCTCACCTTCTCTCCCCTGTTGTAACTGAACCAGGCCGCGCGGTTGTGGCACTTAAATGGACAGTGCAGGAAATGGAAAACAGATACCGCAATATGTCGAAACTGGGCGTTCGAAATATTGAAGGATATAATGTCCGTATCAAGGAAGCCGTCAAAAAAGGCGAAGTCCTGATGCGTAAAGTTCAAACCGGATTTGATGCCGAAACAGGGAAACCTGTATACGAAGAACAACCACTCGACCTGACCGAATTGCCGTACATTGTCGTCGTCGTTGACGAGTTCGCTGACCTGATGCTGGTCGCGGGTAAAGATGTTGAGAATGCGATTCAACGTCTTGCACAGATGGCACGTGCCGCAGGTATTCACCTGATCATGGCAACGCAACGCCCATCTGTTGATGTGATTACAGGCGTTATCAAGGCCAACTTCCCGACACGTATTTCTTTCCAAGTCACATCGAAAATCGACAGTCGTACGATCTTGGGTGAAGGTGGAGCGGAGACACTTCTCGGTATGGGCGATATGCTCTACATGGCGGCTGGTGGGCGTGTAACACGTGTACATGGCCCGTTTGTGGCCGACAGCGAAGTTCAAGAAGTCGTCAACCATTTGAAAGCCCAAGGCGAGCCATCCTATCTTGAAGACATTACCGATGGAGATTTATTCGGTGATAGCGAAGGTGGCGAAGATGGGAATGGTGGAGAGAACAGCGACGAGTTGTATGACGAAGCCGTGGCAATTATCGCACGCGAAGGCAAAGCATCAACAAGCTTTATTCAACGCCATTTGCAAATCGGATATAACCGCGCTGCACGCATCATGGAACAAATGGAAAAAGAAGGCGTCGTCAGTCCTGCCAACAGAGTGGGAAAACGCGAAGTCTTAGTCGGCGCTCGGTAATTAGAAAATAGAGAAATATCAATATAAATAGAAATCATAAATTTTAGATACAAATTTATGAAAATTAATTTAT
>MEMI01000002.1 GCA_001767915.1 Alphaproteobacteria bacterium RIFCSPHIGHO2_02_FULL_46_13
TCAAAGCAACCGTTTGAAAATGGCGGTGCATAGTAATGCAGGGCGGGATGCCGCAACCAATTATGCGGTGGTTGAAACTTACCGCGATGTCCTCTCCCTCGTTGAATGTCATCTGGAGACAGGGCGCACGCATCAGATCCGCGTTCATATGGAACATATCGGTCATCCGTTGATCGGCGATGCTTTATATGGCGCACAGACCACCAAGATCACCGCGAAACTCAAAAAAGCCGGTTTTGAAGATGATGTAAAAGCGGCGATTTTATCCTTCCCCCACCAAGCCCTCCACGCCAAAGAAATCTCCTTTATCCATCCGCGGACGGACGAGGAGATGCACTTCGAAAGCGATTTGCCGGACGATATGGCGGCGTTGCTTGCGGCAATTGAGGCTTAAATTTTATGTTTAGTTTCAATGGGGTAGTGGGTATTCAATAGTTCGTTTTGTGATTTTTCGATTGGGCGATCTATAAGTTCGTTCTGTCGTTTTTTGTTTTTGAAATCCCTCGAAATTCCGAAAAGATGAGGAGATGCACTTTTGCCCGCAATGGTTTTGCGGGCGCAGGAGGGGCGTTGAGCCAAGTTATATTATAGGAAATTATGCCTAATTTGTCAACGGGACAATTTGTCATTATAAGACGTTCATTGAAAAAGGATTGAGAATGAAGAGAAGAATACATCGAGCAGCTTTGATACCAGCGATGAGGGGATTTGAAAGAGATGAGCGAGTTCCGCAATTTTCTAGTGAAAGACGAGAAAGAACTGCTGCCTATATCAAACATCTTTTGAGTGGGATGCAATTAAATAAGGGTATAGAGATGCGGGTTTTTAACACCGTCGCCCTCATCGAAAAATCAGGCACTCCAGAACAAAAAGACAGGCTTTCTGATCTGCAAGCAGAAATGCGAGTCTGTCTGGCCACCATTTTCCAAGCCGTAGGTCTGGCGCGGTGTGATTTTGACGAACAAAGACACGTTCTGACCAGAAAACTTTTGGAGCGGTATCCTTTAATGACGCAATCTATTGCCGTCGCAGAAGCCCGTTCCTTCTGCCTGAGCAGAATTCCGGAATAAGATGTGTGGTTTCGCGTTGTTTTTACGATGCGCATCTTACCTATTTGTCATCCCCGCGAAGGCGGGGATCCAGAAAGTAAGTTTTTTGAACCACTAAGGCACTAAGGACTCTAAGTTCACTAAGTTCTTCTTCCCTTGTCATCCTGAGTGAAACGAAGGATCTCCCTTTTTTAACGCAAAGCATGCTAAGTGACGCAAAGAGTTTTGTGATTGGTTGTTGTCATTGCGAGGAGCGTTATTTAGAAAGTTTTTTTAACGGTACAAAACATTTGAATTGCTTATGGTTGTTTTTTTGTAATTATATTTGGTCAGTATCTTTTTTAGGGAAATATGATTTAGCGAGTTTGATGATTTTGGACCAAGTATAATATCAATCAAGCTATCTTTATTAAGAGGGATATCAATGTAAGGCTTAATTATAGATCCGGAGTTTATAAACGACGTTTCTTCTAAAAGAATATTATTTGTACATATTTTGATTAAGCGCCATTCACGTTCATCTTTATAATTTTCTGACTTACAGGCAATAATATCATACATTGTAAGTATTTGGAGCTCAACCATAAGGCTGGCAATCAGTGACAGTTCTGTTCTTAAAAAGATCTCGCAGGCTTTTTTATAAATAGCATAAGCATACTCTTTCTTTTTTTCTATTGTTGCATAAGATACTCTTACAATAAAAGTATTATTCAGAGTAATGCTGTGCTCTTGATTTACACCTTCGAATCCGATTCCTAAGCCCTCACCATTTCTGGCATAGGGAATCCATTGGCGAAGATCGTCATTGCTTTCACTAAAGCAGCAGATATATGCTGACGAAGGGTGTATTCTTAGGCCGGATGGTAGCGCTGTTTTTGCTAAATTTTCATAGGTTGCTTTTAAGAAAGTCTCAGGTATATCTTTTGTATCCCAAAAAGTTGAAATTAGGGTGCAAATCATTGCATCCATGAAAAGAAAGAAATGAAACTCTTCTTTTTTTTGCGACATGCGTAATTCCATGTGCACTTCTGCTAAAATCTTTAAGCCTTCAATAATCTCATTTGGGTCGTTGCAGTATCTTGCGTCTGTGAATCTTAATGTTCCATTTTTTAAGATCTCTAATGCTGCCTCAAGACTTGTATAATGATATAGTGTTGTACTTTTATCACCAATATCATCATTTAAAACTTTTAGGCATTCATCATGAGCTTCATGTAGCTCAATCTGTAGCTTTTCTAGTTTGTTTTCTGTCATTACTTCAACGCCCGATCAATAATCGTTCCTGCATGTTTCACATACGGAGCGAAATCGAAGATGGCATCCAAGGCGGATTTGTCGAGTTTGGAGGTGACGTCGGGGTCTTGTTCCAGCATGTCGCGGAGGGAGGATTTGCCGTCGGATTCCCAGACTTTCATCGCAGAACGTTGGACGATGCGGTAGGCGTCTTCGCGGGCGATGCCGGCTTGGGTGAGGGCGAGGAGGGTGCGTTGGGAGAAAACTAATCCACCCATGCGTTCTAAATTCGCCATCATGGTTTTTGGGTAGACCAGTAAATTTTCGATGACGTTTGCGAGGCGGTTGAGGGCGAAATCGAGTGTCACGCAAGTATCTGGTGCAAAAAATCTTTCAACGGCGGAATGGGAGATGTCGCGTTCATGCCAGAGAGCCACGTTTTCCATCGCAGGGATAACGGACGCGCGGACAACGCGGGCGAGGCCTGTCAGGTTCTCGGTCAAAATCGGGTTGCGTTTATGGGGCATGGCGCTTGAGCCTTTTTGCCCTGCGGAGAAAAATTCTTCGGCCTCGCGGACTTCGGTGCGTTGGAGGTGGCGAATTTCAATCGCGATATTTTCGATAGAGGATGCAATGACCCCGAGTGTTGCAAAGAACATCGCATGGCGGTCACGCGGAATGACTTGGGTCGAAACTGTTTCAGGTTTCAGGTTTAATTTTTTGGCAACATAAGCTTCGACCTCTGGCGGGACGGTTGCGAATGTGCCGACTGCGCCTGAAATTGCACAGACGGAAATTTCTTCGCGCGCGGTGAGGAGGCGTTGTTTTGCACGTTTGAATGCCGCGTAATGTCCCGCGAGTTTCACGCCGAATGTTGTCGGCTCGGCATGTATCCCGTGGCTGCGTCCGATGGTGATGGTGTCTTTATGTTCACGGATGCGTTTTTCGAACGCCGCTAAAACTTTATCAAGATCAGCGAGGAGGATGTCTGAGGATTGTTGCAATTGGACGGCAAAGGTAGTGTCAAGGACGTCGGACGAGGTCATACCTTGGTGCATATAGCGGGCTTCTTCGCCCACAAATTCGGCAACGCTGGTCAGGAAGGCGATCACGTCATGTTTGACTTCGCGTTCGATTTCATCAATCCGCGCCGCATTGAAATTCCCGCGTTCGCGCAGGGCTTTCGATACACCTTTCGGGATCATCCCGATCTCTTCCTGAATCTCAGCGGCCAATGTCTCGACCTCCAACATAATACGGAATTTATTATCGGTTTCCCAAATGGCAGCCATGTCAGGGCGGGTATAGCGCGGTATCATTTTATCATCCTTTTTTGTATGGCCTTTGATACGACATCAGAGGCCAATAATCAAGGGCTGACCGCTATTTATGCCCCCCATTTGGCGCGTATGCCGCTTCAATCTGATGCTCTAATGCCTCGTCGAGCAGGCCATTTTCATGGAGATAATCAAGGGCTTTCGCGCCCGATACTGCCAAAGCACGTTCGGCAAGACCCATCAGGTAAGGGGATAACTGGTCTTTATTCAGGTCAACCAGTGCTGTCATTTTCTCGCCCGAGCGTTCTTTATACCGTTTGTACCTTGTGCTGACTTCTTCGTAAGCCTCTGGCAGGAAGGTCGGCACATCGAATGTGGTTTGCATATGTTCAATGGTTTGGACGGCTTTCCGTGCCATAATCATTTGAGCGCGGTAATATTCCATTTTCTGTTGCAATTGGGCTTCCGGTGTATCTTGCCCGAACGGAGACAGGACTAGATTAACCAGCCTGTCAAAGACATTCTTACGGTCGGTATAGGCTTTCGGGTCGATGTCGTTATGCTGTGCCTGTTCGATTTTTTCCTGTTGCAGGCATAACTTGCTATAAATTATACGATAGGTTTTCTCACTGACCTCATTATTCACGAGCAATTTTTTAATCACATTTTTTTCAACATGAATCATGGACAGGTGGAGTGATTGATCAAAAATACATTGTCCATGTTGATTGACCAGATTTTTTCTTTTTTCCTGTGCCTCTGATAATTGTTGGTTCACATGAGCCAGCATGACATCATAATGTTCAGCGTTGATAAAGCCTTTGTTCTTAAAGTTGAGAAGGCGTGAACGCTCGGTCAAAAGGAAGTAGATGCCAAGGTCTGCGGCATGGGCTTCTTTTAACGGGTCTTCGGTACTGATATTCAGTTTCTTCATAATCGGAACAATCAATGGTGCCTTGATAAACAAGGTCGCCAGAATACATCCGACCGTCAGCGCCAAAAGGAAGTCGCGCGGGGTGTATTGCGACGTCCAACCGTCTACCGTGAAGTCTTCGGGAATAAGCAGGACGATAATAATCGACAATGCGCCACGCAGACTTGCCCATGCCAGTAATTTTTCCCATGAGGATGGAACAGGACTTTCCAGTTTCATGGCATTGAGTGGTTTGGTTACTATATAGACAGCAATCAGGCGGCATAAGGCAACCACAATCACTGTGATAACGATTGGCAGCCAGAGGTGAACGAAATCAACGCCTGAACTTGCAAATAAAAGTCCAGCCATCAGGAAAACAAGGGAGTTTACCACGAAGGCCATATGTTCAATCAATTTCCCCAGATATTCATCGACCTTTGGTGGCAGAATATTTCTGGAGTAATTACCAAGGAATAGGGCGGCAACCGTTGTTGCAATAATTGATGACACGTGAACAACACCAGAATGGTTGATCAGTTCAGAAGTGATAAACACCATATGCGCAGAAATAATCAGCAGGGTGACGGTCACGAATTCATTCTTTTTCGTGAAATCGAGCGCTTTTGAAAAAAGGGCGGCCATGGCAAGGCCAATCGCAATCCCCAGAACAATCATCATGGTAAAATCAAAAATGCCACCCAGAACAGTTTCAGTTCCGTTGAAGCCTGTTAGAGCAACCGAGAGAATAACAAGGAACAATGCCATTGCTGTTCCATCATTCAGAAGGCTTTCGCCTTCGAAAATCATGGCTAGCCTGCGGGGGACACCACATTCTTTAAACAAGGACAACACCGCAACAGGGTCAGTCGGAGAAATAATTGCACCGAACAATAGAGCCACAATAAATGGCATCTGGATGCCGATCATCGGCATGATGAAATATAAAAGGCCTGCAATCGATACGGCAGAAACGATCAGCGACACAACAGATAAAAGCGAAATCACCCATGCGCTGTCCAGCATTTTTCGCATATTCATGTTAAAGCCGGATTCAAATATCAACACAGGTAAGAAGATATAAAAGAGCAGTTCCGGCGTTAGAACCATATCATCAATAAAGCCGAAAATATTTTTAAGGAACGGCAGATTGACAATCGGGACGAGAAGAAGGCCAACAAAAACCAAAAGGACTGTATAAGGAAGCTTGAATTTCTTGGACGCAAAAAAGACAACTGTAGAAAGGGCAATCAAAACGAACAGCGCCAAAGCCGATGTAATACTCAATATCATTTAAATACCTGTTTGTTGTGGAGTGGGATATATATACCCCTGACTTTTAGGCGGCAAGATAAATGTTGTTTTGGAAATTGAGGGGGTTTTTTCTTGGTAACGTATTGAAAATAATATGCTTTTCTACATCAACCCTTTATTCTTCATAGACGTCACACCCTTCTTAGATACTACAAGATGATCGTGGATGGTGATGCCCAATGGTCTAGCTGCGGCCATTATGGCTTGGGTTAGGTCGATATCGGGTTTGCTGGGGGTGGAATCGCCGCTCGGGTGGTTGTGGACGAGGATGATGGCGGTGGATGATAATTCTAGTGCCCGTTTCATGATCTCGCGCGGGTAGGCGGGGGTGTGGTCGACTGTTCCCGTTTGTTGAATTTCATCGGCGATCAATTCATTTTTCTTGTTGAGGAAGAGTAGGCGGAAATGTTCGCGTTGTTCATGCGCCATGGTTGCCTGAACATAGTCCAGCAATTTTGTCCAGCTATTGAGGACGGGTTGGTGAAGTATATCTTGTTTCATCAAATGGAAGGATGCGGCTTCGATTGTTTTGATGGAAATCGCGGTTGTCTCGGATAGGCCGAAGGCCACAAGGTCGCGGACGCTGGCATGGAATACGCCATTGAATGACCCGAAAGTCTGAATCAGTTTTTTGGCGAGGGGTTTGACGTCGCGGCGCGGTAAGGCCAGAAATAAAATCAGTTCCAATATTTCATAGTCTTGGAGGGCATCAACGCCACCTTTTAAAAACCGTTCACGCAACCGATCCCGATGCCCGCTGTGATGCGGGGGCGGTGGTTGTTTGAGGGCGGTATTATCGTCCATAGTTTGTTCTTACGATTCAATCCGTTCGATGGTTGCGCCACATGCTCCGAGTTTGCCGACGAGGTTTTCGTAGCCGCGGTCGAGGTGGTAGATGCGGTCGACGATTGTTTCGCCTTCGGCAACCAGTCCTGCCAGAATAAGCGAGACAGAAGCGCGGAGGTCAGTGGCCATGACTTCGGCACCTTTTAATTTTTTGACGCCGCGGATCAGCGCGGTATTGCCATGAACCGTGATGTTTGCGCCCATGCGTTGCAGTTCAGGGACATGCATGAAACGGTTTTCGAAAATGGTTTCTGTGACCATTCCCGCACCTTCGCACATGGTCAGCATGGTCATGAATTGAGCCTGAAGATCTGTTGCGAAACCCGGGAAAGGTTCGGTCATGATGTCTGTGCCGATAAGAGGTTTACCATTGCGGTGAACAATCACGTCTTCGCCGTCCTGTTCAATCGTGACCCCTGCGCGGTTGAGCGGGAGGATGAGGGAGGTCAGGAAATCCATGCGGGTTTTCTGAAGGCGCACTGTGCCGCCCGTCAGCGCAACCGCAATCATAAATGTTCCGGTTTCGATGCGGTCAGCAATTACATCATGGGTCATGCCGTGCAGATATGGTACGCCTTCGATATGGATTTCGGATGTGCCGAGGCCGGAAATTTTTGCACCCATTTTGATCAAGGCTTCGCCTTGGTCAACGATTTCGGGTTCGCGGGCGGCGTTCATCAGGATGGTTTCGCCTTTGGCAAGGGTCGCCGCCATCATCACGTTTTCGGTAGCACCGACAGAGACTTTCGGGAATAGAATTTTTGCGCCCTGTAATCCACCCGCAGGGGCTTTGGCCTTCACATAGCCTTCGTCGAGGGTGATTTCTGCACCCATGGCGCGGAAACCGTCCAGATGCAAATCAATCGGACGTGTGCCGATGGAACATCCGCCCGGAAGAGAAACAGTGGCTTCGCCCATGCGCCCGAGGAGAGGGCCCATCACCAGAATAGAGGCGCGCATTTTACGCACGAGGTCATAAGGGGCTTCGGTTGAATTGATATTGCCCGCATTGATAATGGCAACGCCGTCACTCCGCAGGCCGATTGAGACACCCATTTCTTTCATGAGAGCAGCAAGGGTGCGAATATCTTGCAGGCCGCAGGGCATGTTGGTGAATTGAACTGTCTCACCTGTGAGCATTGAGGCACAGAGATGTTTCAAGGCCGCATTTTTTGCACCGCTGATCGGAATATTTCCGTTCAACACCGTCCCACCCTGAACACGGATTTTATCCAGTTCCGATGCGCGAATGATGGCATTCGGGTCGATGGTTGCAAATTCCGGTTGGTCGGCAAAGAGCGGTTTTTGTTGCGCGGCATTGGTCATTGTTGTTACTTTCTTTTTTAATTTTTAACCACGAAGAACACGAAGTTCACGAAGATTTATTTACATCCTTGGCAATGTGACACCGCGTTGGGACATGTATTTGCCTGAGCGGGCATTGTAGGGGACTTCGCAGGCGCTTGATCCCTTGAAGAACAGGAATTGGGCGATGCCTTCGTTGGCGTAGACTTTGGCGGGCAACGGGGTGGTGTTGGAGAGTTCCAATGTTACATGGCCTTCCCAGCCTGGTTCGAGCGGGGTGACGTTGACGATAAGGCCGCATCTTGCGTAGGTTGATTTACCGAGGCACACAACCAGCACATCTTTTGGGATGCGGAAATATTCAACGGTGCGGGTCAGGACGAATGAGTTTGGTGGAATAATACAGACATCACCAGAGCGTTCGACAAAGCTTTGGTTTGAGAAATTTTTTGGGTCAACAAGGGCGTTATCGACATTTGTAAACAACATAAATTCATTGGCGCAACGGGCGTCATAGCCGTAGGAAGACAGGCCGTAGGAAATGATTTTCTCGCCATTCACTTCGCGGTTTTGTTTTTCAACAAAAGGTTCGATCATGCCGTGGTTTAATGATTGATCACGAATCCAGTGGTCGGGCATAATCCCGGGGAGGGCATCAATTGCTGTATCTGGTTTTAAAACGGCGTTGCTCATCTTTACTTAGTCTCTTCTCTTTGGCTCTTCTTTTTGGTTTTCGGTTTTTCTGGCAGTGCTTTGCTCTTTGCGTTTTTTCAGGTTCGCGCGCAAAGCTTCTGCCCGTGCTTCATTCAAAAGCTCTTTTTTGCGATTCGAAACGGACGGTTTTGCGGTCTCATTCTGAATGGGCAGAGTCATGAAATCATCACTTCGTAAATTTTTTTAGGGAATTTATGGTGAGACCATACACAATTCATGCGCCAGATTCCAGATAATAATCACTCTTTTCCACCACAGTTGAACCCTTTTGGATACATAAGAAAGTGTTGTATTTCAATTGGCTAGGGAGAGGTAGGGAAGGAGATGTGGGCTAAGTAGCTGTAATTTATGGATAATTTATATGGAAATCGAAATATCATTAACCAACCTTTAAACCTAAAGGAGCTATTCTGAAGATGTAAGCAGGGACTTACGCAAAAAAATAAATCTTGCTGGAAACCAATTGAAGGAGAAATAATATGTTGAAATTGATAGCTTTTGTTCAAGCTTATACAAGTGATTTTGGTAAAAAAGAAGACGGGGCGACTGCCATTGAATATGGTTTGATTGCGGCGGGTATTGCTCTTGCCATCTCTGGCGCCGTTGTTATTTTTGGTGAACAATTGACAGGGCTCTTCACGGATATGGGCACAAAACTTGAGTCAGTTAAACCAGCGCCATAGGTCTGAGCGTCTATCTACTAAGGTTTAAAGCCCGCCCCTGCTATATTTATGGGGGGCGGGTTTTTAATTCAGAAATTTTTTCACTGTTCGTGGTCATCGCATCAAAATGATTGGTTTATTGGTCTTTTTATTTGGGGTTTTTGTAACTCTTGGCATGTGCGGGTTGGCCGCTAAGTCCGATTATAAGGGTTTTAAGATTCTCAATATGTATTCGCTCGTCATTATTGGCGCATTTGCCGTGACTTATGGTGTTTTGACACTCACAGGTCAGCGGGAGATTTTTTTTAAGCCTATCGGGATGCATTTGGGAGCGGCTTTTCTGGTGTTGATGATGACCAGTGCTATGTACGCTCTCAAAAAACTGGGGGCAGGGGATTCCAAATTTGCAACTGCTGTTGCTTTGTGGGTTGGTTTGGGCGGTCTTGTGCCGTTCCTGTTTTATATGTCGTTGGCGGGCGGGGTGGTTGCGATTGCCTCGCTTTATTTACAGAAGAAAAAACCGTTTCAATCTCCGCCCGAAGGTGGGTGGATTGATTCCGTGCAGAAGGGTGGCGGCAATGTTCCTTATGGAATTGCAATTGCCGCGGGTGCGTTGGTTTCATTTATTTATCTGGGATTTTTTAGCGTTACCAAGTGGGAAATGTTTTTCTGAAAACTCTCTTTAGCGGTTGTTAATTCTTTTGGGGCAAATTGAGATCATGAATAAGAATATCTTAATCGTATTGGGTGGCGGATTTTTGGTTGCGATTGTCGTGGCCTTAATTGTGCAGGCAAGTTTTGGTAAAAAAAATTCCAATATGGTGGAAGTTGTCGTCGCGTCCCAAGCTGTAACTGCTGGTACTAATGTTACAAATTCTAATTTTAAATGGCAGGAATGGCCAAAGGATTCTGTTTTTGCGGGCGCGATCATCCGTGAAGGAAAAAAATCTGTGACTGATTCTGCTCAAGGTAAAGTGCGCAGAGATTTGAGTGCAGGTGAGCCATTATTAAAATCAGCATTGACCGCCGCAGGTAAGGGCAATGTTCTGGCTGCCGCGATGGAACCCGGTATGCGTGCCATGGCGATTAAAGTGTCCGCTGAATCCATGGTCGGCGGCTTTATTTCCCCAGGGGATAAAGTGGATGTGATCCTTTCTTATCAGATTAAATTAAATGGCGATGAGGCCGATAGTGCGGCGGGTAAAGTTGATAAGCATGCGTCACAGACCATTTTGGAAAATGTAAATGTGCTCGCCATCGATCAGAATTCCAGTAAGGCGGATGATAAGGCTAAAGTTGGTCGTACTGTCACGCTTGAGGTCGATGCGGCGGGTGCAGAAAAATTGGTTCTCGCCAGTGAAATGGGGGACTTGTCACTCAGTCTTCGCGCGCTGGGTGATGATAGTCACAAAGACAGAGGCAAGCATAATTTTACGACGGATGTTCAGGTTAGCAATCTTCTTCAGGAGTTAGGAAAAATGAAAAAGAATGCTGGCGGAAAGTCCGATATTGTGAGAGTCTATAATGGCCAAGAAATAGAAAATGTTACCGTTCGTCGTTAGTTCCCCTGAGTTTCTCTTTTGCCGCATACAGGCAGTCATATAAATAGTTGTCAAAAATGAACAAAAAAAGTTTATGCACAGTTTTATCAACAGGACTCCGTAAAACATGCGGAGCTGTTGTTTTGGGCGGATTGCTCTTTCTGCCGATGGCGGTTGTTGGCGCGCCACAAACGCATGCGGCACTTCCTGCTCATGTTGTTGCTGCACCTGAAATGTTGAAACTGACGCTGGGGAAGGCCGAAGTTTATAAATTACCAAAATTGGTTAGCGATATTATGGTGGCGAACCCGAAAATTGCTGATGTATCTGCTTTGCAACTTGATCAACTTTATATTGTCGGATCGACACTCGGCGACACGAATATCATCATTCTGGATAATGCGGGGAATGTCCTTAAAAATTTGAACGTCAATGTGAGTATTGATGTGAGTATTATTGAAAACCTGATCCATACTGTGTTCCCTCAGGAAAAAGGGGTGTCGGTTCATGTGGTCGGGAATCAGGTTGCATTGATGGGGACGGTCTCAACCCCCGTTGCCGCACAACGGATTGCAAAATTGGTGGCGGCGCATATGTCCGATGTCCGTAAGGGCGGTGATGCCAAGAATGTCGATTCCATGATTGAAAATCTGCTTGAAGTGCGTGGTCAGCAACAAGTGACTTTGCGGGTTCGGATTTTAGAAGTTTCTAGAACTGTTCTGAAGGAATTGGGTATTAATACGGCAACAGGTGTGACATCATCGACCACAGGTTTCCGTCCTGATCTGAATTACAATCAGGGAACAGGGCTGACCAAAGACCCGATGGCGACTGCATCT
>MEMI01000003.1:0-12902 GCA_001767915.1 Alphaproteobacteria bacterium RIFCSPHIGHO2_02_FULL_46_13
TGCTCAATCTGTGACATTTCTATTTTGTTGCAACATTGCTTTATCAATGGAAGTATCCCATATGCCTCGTTTATTCGCTTTTGCTTCTTCTTGCTCGGACTTGTAATAGCCCCCACTATATTTCCGGTAATCTTTAGCCATTCCGAACTTCACCATAGTGGCTCCAACATCAAGATCACCAGCTCTACACTGCATCACATCTCGTTTGTATTTGTCTGTATCAATTAGCCTACAATTTAAAATCTCACCATCAACCAAGCTTTGTAACAACCAGCTTGATACTTTATAGGCAGGATAGCCTTTTTCAGGTGCATCTATTCCCCAGACACGTATCATGCGTCCACCTGCAACAAACGTATCGCCATCGACAACCCGTTCAAACTTCAGAGAAACTTGGTTTGGTTTATCCTTGATCACCCCCCTTAATGAAGAACATAACTCGGATTCATTTTCACAAGGAGAACTGATTTCTTTTGCCTCTACAGAGAGTGGCAAAATCAGAAAACAAAGAATGAGAAGAAAGTTTTTTAGTGACATGCTGTATCGACAGAGCCCGCAGGCATTTGTATCCATTGAATGGTATTGGCAATCTTATTCCAGAGAATCATTTCCTGCTGATTTCCGGTTTCACGATATGTTTCAGCACGCCCCATCGCCCTGAAAAGAGCGTCATCACCATACTGATCAACATAAATTTGGGCCGTTTTATATATGTCTAGCTCTTCACTCATTCTGCCCCTTTATTTCTTTTAGGGTTTTTTCTGCAGTCGTGAAAATTTCTTCTATTTCATTTTGAAATGTTTGAGGACGATGGGAATCTGAAATATCAGTAGGCAGAGACAATTTTTGCTCAAGATATGAAACAAGCTCTTGAGCTCTTACTTCTGGTGATACAGTTTCAAAATCTGATTTTGCATTCATTTTTTGTTTCCTTGCGAGAAACTTATATCCCATAATCTTCAAGAATGCAAAAGTGCATACTATGAATATATTACCCTTTATAATTTCATTATTTCTAATATATGAATTATTTTATATATTAACTCTACTGTAAGAAAGCTCATATAAGCTTTTCCCAACAATCAGCACTTTTATCTGGAAAATGAGTGCTGGCCTTTAACGTAAATCAACAGTATAAGTACACAAATAAAATATTAATTTTTAGGATATACGAATGTCTTATCAGAATATGGATTACGCCCTTAAGCTTTGTGACTATACACATAGCTCATTTCCCGACCTCCCTTTGCAATACCTTAGGTGCCTAATTATTGTTTCATGTAATGAGGGGATAAGTATCAGTGACATCAGCCAAAAAATAGGATCTCCACTCTCAACAACCTCACGGATTATAAGTGCCTTAGAAAATAGGCGTCAAATGGGGGAAGCTTATAATCTTTTGCAGATTGATCTTAATCCTTTCGATAATAGGCAGAAACTAATATCTTTGTCTCCCAAAGGAAGAAATTTTATATGTCAGCTTGATAAAGCAATGGCATAAATCATTATCTAAACGGGCTTCCGATTAAATTAGGAATCATGCATGTTCTGACTTCTTTCATAGATGCAGAGTAACATAATGTATATTCTTTGCTTTCAGGTTCATCATATACACCGCGTGCAAATGCTCCCCCCATTGTCACCACAAAGAAAACCACTAAGAAAAAACCATACAAATTCATATTATTTCTCCTACTAAAGATTAAATCGCTTGCACAAGTCTATTATCCACCGACCAGGTCTCAGCACTTAAACTTCCAAAATGAAATGAATTTTCTATGGAGTTCCGAGGATAATGGAGAATACTTTCATATCGGCCTGATTTTTTCCTGACCCGCATAAGCTGTTCATACGTGATACGCATTGACGCTGCTTGTATTCTTTTGCCATCAATTTGAAGAGGACGCCCTATTTTAATTACATCAACATCTAATGCAGAAAAGACATGCCTTAAAACAAGACTCGGCATAATTCCTATGATCTTATCAATCCTAGTGATAAGACCAAACTCCAAGTATGCGAGAACCAGTTCATCCTTAACTTTCTTGCGTAATTCCGGAGGAAGCTGATGATCAATACAAAAACGTGTCCCTTCCCAAGCAACTTGAGAGGTGAAGATACTCTGATCATCCACCATTTCAGGCCATAAATCAGCAAGCATAGAATGATGGCTCAATGGAGTTAATCTACTAGCGCCTAGTGCATGTCCGTTTTCATCTGTAGCAACCAGGTAAACACTTGCGGGGGTATCGTATTGATCATATTCTAATCCCTCATACTCAGAGACGTTATAAAACTGTCTTTGCAAAAAGCATTTATGCCTTAATTTAAACTGAGATATAAATGCGGTATTCGTAGTATGTAGATTTTTATAAGTTGAACAAATAATCATTTCAAAATCTCCTGTTGTAGGGAGATTATGCGAGGAAATAAGAGTTCGAAGAACTACTCACTCAAGTGGTTTAGAATGAAATAAGACCATAGGAGACAGCCTTTACAACAACTGTAATACGGCTGTTCACATTAAATTTTTTAAAAATATTTCTCATGTGATAATTGATTGTAAACTCACTTAAATTGAGTATATCTCCAATATCTGGATCTGACTTGCCGCGAGCAACCCAAGACAAGATATCGCGCTCTTTGTCCGTCAAGGAAATATTAGAAACATTCTCTGTTTTTCCTTCGTGCAAGCGCTTGTATGAAATATAGAAGTGGTTGCAGTAGGCAGTGATAAGATCAAGCTTCCCATCAAAGCTATCATTCTTTTCACTTGAGGCAAGACTAATCCCCGCCAATTGATTGTTTGCACCTCTGAGAGGGGTGCAAACTCCATTCTGTAAGCCCGCCTCTTGTCCAAAGTTGAGACAATTTTTTTGCTTTTTATCAAGTATCATTTTTTTCGGGATAATATCCCAAGAATATGCACTTATTTGATTCAAGCCGTAAATCATGACCGGATCTATTTTGTCAAATTGATGTTCAAAATAATAGTTCATCCAATCTGATGGATAATTGTGAATGATCCCAGTACCTGCCGTTTGTCCTATATCATTATGATCAGTTGCAAGGCAAAACAATGCTCGATTAAGGCCATGTTTCTCAATAGCCTTTAAAAAAGTTGAGAAGAGCTCTTCCTCAGTTGTCAGATTTCTTGTCGATTCAACATAGTCTTCAAAGCTGTATGCCAATTTGAGTTCCCCACCACTAATAAGCTATATATTGAGAAAGTTGTAGGCTAACAACTAAATTATTAGGACACAATATATCCGAAAGGATATATTGTGTCCTAATTGGGTATATTCTTTCTATAATGATGCCCGATATTCCCGTAATATCGGAACAACCTCATCAGGAAGAAATTCTGTGAAAACAGTTTCTTCCTTTATATCACTGAGCAAACATTTGGGATCTAAACCATCCACACATCCCAAGTTTGGCTTATGCACAAAATACCCAAGCAATTTTTGCATCGTATCGGGAAGCTTGGAAGCGACCTCACGTGACGTTGCAAGAAACTGGTTTTCAGCTTGCTTCAGCCACCCCAGAGCATAGCTGTAAACAATACCAGTACGATAATTAGAAGTCCGGTTTGCTCCACCACTATGAAGTAAAGACCCCAAATAAATAAGGACGGAACCAGCTTTCATAACGCCATAAGTAATTTCTTCCGGTGTAGCATTTCGTTCCTCGGCCCATAAATGGCTTCCAGGAACAAGCTGAGTAGCACCATTATCTATGGTAAAATCATCTACTGCCCACATGCAATTCATCATTTTCTCGCTATTCTCTGCTTTATAAGGAAACATAGCATCATCACGATGAATGATTTGAGCAGGTTCTCCAGGGCCTATGCTAATAGCTTGAGTTAGATTGAGGTGATAATCAGTACAGCCGGGGAGAAGAAAGTGATCCATGACCGCCAGAATAGTAGGATGCGCGATCAGACTATTGCCCTCTGGCAACTTTTCAACTAGCCCACTTATTCTCTTTGTTTTATACCCATAGAAATCCCCACTACAATCTGCCGTAACCTTCAGCAAATTTTTTAATTCTGTTTGAATATTTTTAAAGCTATTGGGGGCTATTAAGCCCTCTATGACCACACACCCATCTTTCTCCAAAACATTCAAAATATCACTTAAAGAATTATTCTTAGTTAAAACCTGAATCTGAGACATAGCAACCTCCTTGTTATGCGATGCACTAACTGGAAGATCACCATAAATTACCAATGAGGTAACCTACTTAGCTAAGTAGTGGTTACATCGACTGTTGCTTGTTATTTTAAATAACAAAGGAGATAGCAATATGACCACAAAAAAAACGCGCCTATCGAAAGTAGATCTCCAGATCCTTTCGCGCAAAAGCATTACAAGACCGATTCTAGACGTATCTCTTGATTGGGCAATTATCGGACTCTGCATGTATATGTCATACGTAAGTGAAAACATTTTTATATATTTTCTATCAGCTCTCATTATTGGGAACAAACAGCATGCCTTGGCTATTTTAGGACATGAAGGTAGCCACTTCACACTTTTTACTTCCAAAAGATGGAATGATCTTTTTTCAAATATTTTTCTTTTCTTTCCTTTGTGCTTATCAGTCACCGGCTACAGAAATTTACATTCCCAACATCATAGATATATGAATACATCCCAAGATCCCGAGTTAATCCATCGGTCATCAAGAGCACCTCAATGGGATTTACCAATAACTCTTCGAAAACTAGCTCGCCTAGCAGTGTATGATATATTTGGCTACTCACTGGTTGACTTCATAATGATCGTTAAATTTTCAAAACCAGATCACAAAAGAACCTATTTAGAAATAATCATATTCCATGCGATCTTTATTATCGCTTTCTTACTACTCGGACTGTGGCCATTGATTGTACTTTGGTACGTATCACTTATTACCACTTTTATGATGTATTTCCGATTAAGGACTTGGCTAGAGCACCAAGGAACTGATGGAACACATAAGACACACCTCAGCTATATAGAGCGGGCACTCTTGTCACCTCATAATGCATGGTATCACTATGAACATCATACTTGGCCTTCTGTGCCCTATTACAATCTTCCGCATCTCAGAAAAATTATAGATGACGAACCAACAATATCTCTAAAAGAACTATTTGCATCATTTAGATTTATACAGCCTATAAAATCAGGCCAACCGCTCAAAAACTTACAACTAAAAAAGGAAACAACTCATGCGTAAAACATCTCAAAAAATATCCCCATTAGACACAACAGAAAAACCATTAGATACAACAGAAAAATATGATTTTTCTTCAATACAGAATATTGTCAAATCTATGGATTTTTTGAGAAATGAGTCAATAAAATGTAAAAACGACGATATTACCCTAATTTTAGACTCAGCTTTCAACATGTGCTTCGTAGCGTATTATATGGCACTAAGAATGGTCCCAGAGATGAGTGAGAATTAGAAAACATCCTTATTGTTTATGACCTTACATCGAATATGTAGGAAAAATAACATGAAACTACCGCTCATGGAGGGGGATGCAGAAAAAGCCCCCCCTCCTGGTCAATGTTGTCACATAGATAAAAAACAGGAACAGTGCACTGCCCTTAGATATAATGGCGTTAAAACTAATTCTGATGTGATAACAGCCAGTATGAAAAAATCAAGCTTCTCTTGGATCTATTCTATTTACTAACAATTTGGAAATTATACGAGCATGCAGAAAAATAGCCATTCTCGATATCCTCGAAAACTATTGGAAAAATTAAGCTACGATGAGATTTCCATTTGCTTTCAGCGCAGCCTCATCAGTCAACCCAGTCACATTGTCCAACTGTACTATAGATTGCCATCCATAGCTGCTTCCCGCTCCATCGCGGTCTACTTTAATGATGGTGTTAGCACCGGATGTTGTGAACTCGATAAAGCCTGTAATCGCACTTGACACAGGGTCATATCCGAACAATAAGTCTTTGAGGTCGATCTTATCACCTTGGCTGACATTAAAATCAAATATCCCGTCCATACGACCATCTAAATCCTTTGCCAAGAACATGAAGGTGTCAGCTCCACTTCCACCATTCAGAGCATCAACACCCTTGCCACCGATAAGAATGTCATTCCCAGCCCCACCAGCAAGGTAGTCATCACCTAAGCCGCCAATCAGGATGTCATTATGGCCTGAACCAGTGACAGCTTCTATATTGAACAGAGTATCACCCTCCGCATCGCCGCCTGTATTGATATTCGTCTCGAGATTGATATTTACGCCACTTGTTGACCGTGTGTAGCGCACAGTATCCCATCCATCTCCACCATCAATCAGGTCGGCTCCAGCACCACCTTCGAGGATGTCATTCCCTGCAAGGCCATAAATATGGTTATTCTGTGCATCACCATAGATTGTATCGCGCTGAGATGTCTGGTTTGAACCTATGATATTCTCAATAGAGATCAACGTATCCCCCTGAGCATCCCCATCTGACGCCGTTCCATTCTGAAGATCGATTGTCACTTTCAATAGAGAACCACTATAATCTGCAGTATCGTTCCCATTACCACCATTGAGGATATCGGCTCCTGCTCCACCTACCAGAACATCATTGCCATCATATCCGTTCAGGGTTTCATCGGCAGTCGTACCCATCAGAGTATCATTACCGGAAGTCCCGTTAATGGTAAGGCTTGGAGATGTTGTCACAGCATCCGGCATAATGAGGTTACCGCTATTGAAGAGAGCTTGCTCATCAGTCAGTCCAGTTACATTGTCCAGCTGAGCTAATATCTGCCATCCATAGGCTGTTCCAGCACCATCACGGTCTATTTTGACAATCGTATTAGCACCTGATGTACTGAACTCAACATAATCAGTAATAGAACTGGTGGACGGATTATACCCAAAGAACAAATCTTTCAGATCAATCTTATCACCTTGGCTGATATTAAAGTCCGAGATTCCATCTGCAGTTCCGTCTAGGTCTACAGCTCTGAACCGGAATGTATCAGCACCATTTCCACCGTTCAGGGAATCAACAGCTTTCCCACCGATAAGGATGTCATTACCATTCCCTCCAGCTAGATAGTCACTCCCGTTACCACCGATCAATGTATCGTTGTAATTTGAACCTACGACGGCCTCGATATTAAAGAGTGTATCCCCTTCGGCATCGCCCCCTGTGTTGATATTAGTACCTAGGTTAATATATACGCCACTTGTTGATCGTGTATAACGAACATTATCCCATCCATCTCCACCATCAATCAGGTCGGCTCCAGCACCACCTTCAAGAACATCATTCCCTGCAAGACCATAAATCTTATTATTGGCCGCATTCCCGTAGATAGTATCACGTTGAGATATAATGTTTGATCCAGTGATATTCTCAATGGATGTTAGAGTATCGCCTTGAGCATATCCACCTGATGCCGCGTTGTTCAAAAGATCGATAGAAACAGCAGCCGTTGACGCATTATAATCAACTGTATCCGATGGCCCAGCACCTACAAAATTCTCCACAGGCGCTGTTGCTACAAAGTTAGAGCCCCCACTATGTGCAGATATATAAGCCTGCAACTGCGCTAACGTCATCTCTGACTGACCAGAAAATGAGAATGCTTCAATTTGTGTGATATCATCAAATGTAATGCTGTTAGTGGAATTAATGAAAGAAAGAACATTACCAGTAATACGAACATCATTTGTTGAAAGGGAGGAATCAAACACAACCTTATCCATCGTGCCAGACGTATCTGTAATACTATCCGCACCACTTAGATATATGTATGTATCGTTCCCGGCATTCCCAAATAATGCATCATCCCCTACACCGCAATCAATGGTATCATCACCATCCCCCCCATAAATTGTATCATTGCCAGCCTTTCCAATAAGAACATCACTCCCTGCATTACCATAGATGGTATCGGCATTTTCATCTCCCTTCACAAGATCATTGAAGGCACTACCATAAATTATTTCGACATTGCTAATGGTATCCATACCATTTTCGCCGTCCATCACTGTGTGAGCGGCCAAGTCTGCCGTAATGGCGGAGCTTGAATAATAGTAACTCACACCATCTTGCCCATCACCACCATCTATGAGGTCATTTCCAGCATGTCCAAAAATAAGGTCATCGCCTGCACCACCATTTAGAACATCATTACCAAATCCACCATATAGTTCATCATTCCCATCACGACCATTGATAATATCGTCTCCTGGATTACCATAGAGGAAATTAGCATTTTCATCGCCGTTGATTGTATCATTGTAGAAACTGCCATAAACAATTTCAATACTTGTAACCGTATCAACACCACCATTGCCATCCAGAATGATATGACTGTCCAAGTCTGCGTTAATGCGTGATCCTGAATAATAATAGCTTATTTCATCGCGCCCAGTCCCGCCATCAATGTCATCATCCCCGGCAAAGCCAAAGAAAAGATCATTTCCCTCGAAACCCCGGACTATATCTTTGACGCTTGACCCCCAGAATGTGTCATTTCCTGGGCTTAACCAATATTCATAGGTCTTATCATCCGTCTTTGCATAGGCTGTCAGTCCATAGCCCTGATAAGTTACAACTGGAATAAAGACAGGTGGAATATATACTGAAGATGTTTCAATAAACTCCTGTGATGTCAGTGTCTCTCCATCTTGAAACACAAAACTGAAATGATCTTTATACCCAGTAATGCTCGCCAGTTTTTGGTTACTCTTGTACAGAGATAAATCATTATCTTCGATTTTATATGTCAGTTGTGAGGCAATCACATTGTCAAATGTAATGATATTTGCACCCACATGATCATTAATCACAACGTTGTTGGTGTAATTGGAAATTTTATAAATATCATTTCCCTGCCCACCTGTTGCCGTTTCAGATGACCCGAATTGCATAAAGAATGTATCGTCCCCTGCGCCACCATAAAGGATATTTGCTCCTGCCTCGCCATAGATCAGGTCATCGCCACCGTCTCCGTAAATGGTATCGTCTCCGTCACCACCATGAAGTGTATCATTCCCTAGATTACCCGATAATGTGTCATTCCCCGCCAATCCGAATAAAACATCATCACGATATCCACCCGACAAAACATCATCCGCATCTGTTCCCACCATCGTCCGTGAATGTCCCCAATGGACTTCATCGCCGCCCATCAAGACAGGATAAGACAAAGGTTCTGCGCTCAGTGTCATCGTGCCGTCTGTTGATACATCCACGTATCCGGCTTCACTCTGCAATACGATCTGGATTGTTTGAAACCCTAGACCATTATCTGCCGCAAAATTCTCAACTGCAATACTTCCATGACCCGCAATGCTGAGGACAGCAGAATATAACACCGCCCCCGTCTCCACATCATATCCTGACACCGTGATAGACCCGACAGACACGTCTTGCAGTTCGATATCAGGAGCCAATGACAATTGTTCCAAATGGCCGTAGATCACATCATCCCCACCCGTATAGACGACAGCCGCCTTGGTATAATCATCATTGATCGTGATCGTATCATCGCCCAAGCCCGACACAAACCCGATCCATCCGTATGACCCAAAACCGCTCACCGCACTTTCCATCGTCACAGTATCGCCATGGTTTGTTCCGACCATGGTGGAATATTATTCATATCAATAATGTAAAATTACCATACAACTTCTGATTTTATTGTATGATAGTTATCGTTTACCCCCACCGACTCCGCGAGGCCGCCACCCAAAGAGTGACCAGTCAGAGAAATTTTAGCGTTTCGGGGGCAGCATTATTATTCTGTTTTATTACATCATTATAAAATCAGCCTAATGTGACTTGGCTGCGCTGAACGGTGCTGGCGAAATCTGCTTCGTCAGATAGAAAAGGATGACATTACTGGATTATTGAGAACTGTCCATAACACGCCAGAATCAACAAATTATAAGAGCTTCTTTCAAATACCCCCCCCAAAAGAATGGCAGGGCTTATTTTCAGGTCTTTGAGAAAATATATGCCGGTATTTTCGCAAAATTCCCAGTATTTTCCCAGATAAACCGTGATTGCCTATGAGAATTTTTATCGATAGACTACATCCACCGCCAGCCTCCTAAAATAACAACTTCATTGCACACGCATTTAGTTAGTTAAAATATCGCCTTCCAGATTAAAACGGGGATAAATATGATCGAAACCAGAAAACGTACTTTAGCCAGAATGATTAGTTATCGGATCACAGCTTGGATTTTCACAATATTCTGGACGTATCTATTTACGGGAGACATCGGAAAATCGACGGGCTTTGCAACACTCCTGCACTTACTGCTGAGCATTGATTATTACATCCATGAGCGCATCTGGCTTAGAATAAAATGGGGACTAAACAGCGGTCAGAAGCAATAGATATCTTCTGTGGTTAGGCTAGCTCTTTATTCAAAGCATCTTTCACTTTATCATAGGTCAGTACAATTTTTTCTAATATGGCACTGCGCTGCTCCAATGTAGCCGTTTCCATATCCTGCGCCTCATCACAAAGATCTTGTAGCAACTCTGCCCCCACATTTGAGGCTGCGCCTTTCAGTTTATGAACAATCTCTACCCATTCATTTGAAAAACCATCAACACAATATTTTTTCAACTCCATGATGCTGGAATCACTCTCCTTGAGATATAAATTGATCAACTTTCGTTCAATATCTTTATCGCCCTCTGATATATCTTTGAGTAAATCAAGATTAATATAAACAACCATACTATCGATTATCTCTTGCAACTTGGGGGCACTTACTATCGTTTTTTCCTGCATATAGCCAACAGTATTAGCCTTCGGTACATCCAGATCAATCCACCTGGAAATCACATTTTTGAACAGATCAGAATTGATCGGCTTGCTGATATAATCATCCATGCCACATTCCAGACATGCTTCTTTATCCCCCACCATAGCATTCGCCGTCATCGCAATAATAGGAGTATGCGTTTCTTGTCCGCGCCTTTCAATTTCCCTGATTTCGCGAGTGGCATCATACCCATTGATGACAGGCATGTGACAATCCATTAAAATCAGGTCATAATTCTCCGCCAGAACCGCCGTAATGGCCTCTTGCCCATTCTGAACAAGCGTCCATTGCTCAATGCCTATTTTCTTTAAAAGGCGTGCAATGAAAGCTTGGTTAAGAGGATGGTCTTCGGCGACCAATACCCGAGCATTCACAGAGGATACTTTGTTATTCGACAGATGCGGATTAGAATCAGATTGTATAAGAAAAATTTGATCCAATGATGGGGATAATGTGGTCGTCTGAAAAGGTATTTTAACGCGAAAAACTGACCCAACCCCCATGGTGCTTTGTACGGTAATGCTACCTCCCATTAATTCAACCAGATGTTTGGTAATAGCAAGCCCCAAACCCGTCCCGCCAAATTTACGCGTAGTCGATGCATCAGCTTGAGAGAACTTTTCAAAAATTTTTTCAAATTTATCTTCTTCAATACCTATGCCTGTATCAATAACGGCTATATCGACCAATAGCTTCCCGTCTTCAATTTCTGTTGCGTTCACTTCAATACTGGCCAAACCATTTTCGGTATACTTCAATGCATTGCCAACTAAATTTGTAAGAATGCGCGCAACCCGCACCGGATCCCCCAGAAGATTTGGAACATGACCGCAATGCCATATTTTTTCCAACAGGATACCCTTCTTGCTAGCAATCTGAAGCAAGGAGTTTTGAACATTCCCAACAACCGTCTCGAGTGAGAATGGGATTTCTTCTAAAGTAACGCTATTCGCTTCGATTTTTGATAGATCCAAAATATCATTGACGATATTCAGCAAATTGGTTGCTGACTTGTAAACAATATCGATCATCTCAATTTCGTCCCGCCCCAATTTTCCATCATCAAGAAGAAGCCTAGACATACCGATAATACTATTCATCGGCGTCCTCAGTTCATGCGACATATTGGCCAGAAACTCTGATTTTGTATTTGTGGCGGCCTCTGCACGCTCCTTTTCTTCGAAAAGCTCTTTGGTTCTATCGGCAACCAAGGCTTCTAAATTTCTTCTATGCTCCTCAAGCTCACTATTCTGCTGCGCCATTTCATCAGACATTAGCCTGACGGCACGTTCATTCATGCTGCGAATCTGGTCGTACTCATGATATGTGGTATTCACCATCTCAATGAGAGTCTCAAAGTTAATATCCCCTACTTCAGAGCCAGCCTTTCGCAGCTGGCGCACAAGCAGACGATTTAAATTATCAGGCAATTTAATCTTCATAGAGCACCGTAATAGTCATGGTTTGATTATGCAGACTGCACTCATCCGTATATTGCTCGTGACATATCTCTCCGTACGAATAAAACCCTATGGTAGGGATTTTGTGATCAAAAACTTCTGCGACCGCTTCGGTTTCGTCTGATATGGATTGGCCCAGTAGTAACTTTCTTCCAATACAACTCACAAGAATTGCAATACTTGAATTAGCATGCCCTGCTTGAGCAAGCCCGGCAGCCTTAGAGGCCCCGTCAACCAAGAGTGAAAAATCGCCCCGCATAAGCTGTGCGATATAACCAGTTGGCACTTCATCTGCAAAAGTTATAGATTTATCCTGCTCATTAATAGCCATCATCGTGCGTACAATTTCGCGTTGGGATTCTTGGGTTGGCTTAATACTCAATGGAAAAAGAAGTCCACTTGCGGGTAATTTGTCAGCTTCCTCGCCAAGGTATTGTTTATAAAGATCGAGTGCCGGCTTGTTATCAAGTTCATACAGCACATTGCCTTCAGATTTCGTGATTGTCCTTTTAGGACCAAAAGGACTCCACCCGCCTACGCAACCATAATTTACATGTATAGAAGATCCGTAAAACCCAACGGCGGCTATACGCTTATATTTTGCACGCTCATTCAGGCCAACA
>MEMI01000003.1:12911-24451 GCA_001767915.1 Alphaproteobacteria bacterium RIFCSPHIGHO2_02_FULL_46_13
AACCCCCGCACCAATTCACTCCCTCTGATATGCGTGCTATCTGATAGTAAAAATATATTACTCAAGCCTTCCTTATTCAGTTGATTTGCTAAAAATCGTCCTGCCTCAAATGAGTCTTCTGGCTGATCAATATCTGTAGATGTCACATGCAATGTTGTTTTTTCAAAACGCATGGCGGCCACCACAACACTATCATCAATAACATCAGCCCCGTAAATTTCGCCACCTGTGCTACAACCCAAAATATGAGCATTTGAATAGAATTTCTGGAGCTCGAGAAAATAATCATTTTCTTTCAGCGGGACTGGGCCACCAAAATAAAGAACAAGTTGCGCATCATTCATTCTTGGCTGCGCGTTCCAACCGGACTTTTTCGTCCACATCATCCGTTCAACTTGCATAACAGCCTCCAATGCAATCGTAGGTTAATAATGACTTCAAGCCATTATGCCACTTCTTTGTTCAAAAACTCATTAACTTTATAAAAAATTGAGATTAATTCATTCCCACCCGCATTGCACCGCAACATCAAAATAGTTTTCATATTTTAATACGGGCGGTAACAATTTGGTTTCCGCCAGAATCTGCTGGCTTTTCAACTGCTTTTCTAATAATCCCTCTGCTGTCAAGGTTGCTTTGGTAATAAAAAACGTCCCATAGGTCACATTAAACTGGTATCCCATTGTGGAGAGGAAATTACCAAGAATATCCACCATCATCAACCAGATGAATTTCGGTGACATTTTTATCCTTATAGATAGCCTCTCGCATTTTTTAAAAAATTCAGAGACTGGCTGGGATAATTACTCTTATCTAGGCCCGCCCCGAATATAAATATTGAAGACATTCATTTTACCCAAGAAAAGAACGATGCCATTTTCATGACATCGCCCAATTTAATTACACGTTTATGAAACCAATATTATGCCGCGTCATTACGGGCTTTTTTCGGCTTTTTCACGTTCAGCTTCCCATTCGGCGATTTGTTTATCTGCCACATCGGTTGCCAGACCATAGTTTTTCTGGATGAGCCCAGAGAGTTTTGTGCGGCTTCCTTCAACTTGATCCAAATGGTCATTGGTTAGTTTGCCCCATTTTTTCTGGACTTCGCCTTTAAGAACTTTCCAATTTCCTTCGATAATATCTGTATTCATAATTTTCTCCTATATGGTTATAGATTGAGTGATTAAAATGAGATGTGAGCTGTTATCATCAGTCCACACCTCATACCGACCTACTTGCTGACTACAGTTTTGTACTTCGCAAGTGAGGCAGATTGCTTGGCAGACAGTTGGATATCCAGTGTGCTGTCGTCTCTGACGATGGTCGTCGGGCCAAAGTCAGCCACAACATTTTTCCCGCCCATACCCATTATTTTATCAAATCCGATAATGACCATGCTGGCTTTACCACCTTTGAAATAAACATCATCAACCGAACCAACTTTTTCTTTTGTTGATGATAGAATATTTCCGTCAAGAATTTTGGCGACGCTATATCCGCCTTCAGGAATAGAACGAACAGTCGTTTTTCCTGTATCCGGCGTATAAGCAAACTCTGCTGCTGCTTTGATAGAAGCCTCAGATATTGGCGCAATCACGTCACCGCTTGGTTCCTGTTTGGAAATATCAGCAAACGGGAATGCGACCAGTTTACCGTCAAAGCCGGGGAATTCTCCATCAGCAATGACGGCCATGTCGGCTTGACCTGTCGAATTGACGATAATATCCTTTACCGTACCAACACGTTCCTTCTTACCGTTATAAACCGGAGCCCCGATAATTCCCGACGCAGAGGATGCGCGCACGAATGACATTTCTTTCGCGGGAACAGTTTCATCTTCCCCCACAAAGAATGCCTTAATTTCTTTCGATGCTTCTTTTGCATCATGTTTAATATCTTTCCAGGCTGCTTTTGCATCCTTTGAAATATCACCACTGCTTGCCGCTTCGGCCCGAGTCTCATTCGATGATTTCATTGAATCAGCAAATGATGCTGATGGTTGAAGCAATGCGATAGCTGAAACAGCTAAAATATAATATTTTGAATCCATGTTAATTTTCCTTTCATATATTCAATCTGCTTGCCTAACCCACAACACTTTATAAAGTTCCAAAATAAAAAAAGAGCCCCGAAGGCCTCTTTCTAAAAGAAAATATTGTAAAGAATAATAACAGGAATCGGTATACCAATGATCCACATCAGGGCACTTTTCATCTTCAATCTCCTCTTGGTTCTATGTATTATTTGCTTGTTGTATGGTCATCAATTTCGTCTTTGATTTCTTCCGTGGCTTCACTGACACCTTCGGAAATCTTTTGTACCGGAGATTTACTACGCTCATGCTCTTGATAAGCCAGAACCCCGAATATTCCGATCACGCCCACGGCGATAACAGATAATAATGCATTCTTATTCATTTATTTAATCTCCATTGAATTTTTAAAAAATTTTGCGCGCAGCCAAGAAGCCCAGTCCGGCAACAACCAGAGCTGCCAATCCTGCATTATCTCTAAACGCACCGCCAACATCATCACCCAAATTTGATATAATTTTGGTGACCTCATCGGCCATAGATTTCATGCTATTTTCAATTCTGCGGCTTCGTATCCGTTTATAAATGCGCGTGATGGCCAGCACGAGCAAAACGGTAAACAATATAACCAACCCCGTCACCATCAAGGCAATAGGTAGTTCATAATGTGCGGCAAGGTAGAGCCCTAATCCCGCAACAATCAACAAATACGATATAACCGACAAACCAATCACAATCCAGAAAAGCGGATCTTCATGTGATGATTTGCGGCTACCGTATCCGGAAGATGTCAGATTTGCCACCAACATAGCTTTTTCGATATAAGGTAGCAAAGCTAACATTTATTCCTCCGAGAGCTATGAACGACGGAGCAGAATGCTTGCCAGAGCACCGGCTGCAAAAGCAATTGCAAGACCTTTGGCAGGCTCTTCCTGAACATAGGATTTCACTTTTCCAAAATCGCTAGAGAATTCAGAACGGAAATCAGCAAATTTGCTTTTCAGGAATTCCAGAGCTGTGACACTCATGCGCGATGCAGTTGTTTCCGCTTCGGCCTTCACTTGATTTGCAAATTCAGATACACCCTCTTTCAAGGTTCCGATGGAATCGGAAATTTTTTCAACAGATGGGTAATGTTCAACGGATGGTGTTACTACTTTCATAATGATCTCCTTCATATATTTGACATGTTAGGACTATCAAACATATGAAGAGCGTATTCGTTCCAATAAAAGAGGATTTAATTATTCTTAATGGTGGCGCAGAACATATATCCCACACCGCGCACCGTCTTAATAACCTCTGAATCCTTGGAATTATCACCGATTTTTTTACGAATCCGTGCAATTTGAATATCAATGGCGCGATCATAAGAATCGTAATTTGCGCCGTCTCTGGTAATTTCAAACAAGCGTTCCCGCGAAACAACCTTTTTGGCGGATAAGACAAGTGTCTCTAATAATTTGAATTCTCCTGTGGTCAATTCGGCTGAATTATCATTCAGATCATAAAGCTGATATTGCCCACAATCGAGATACCAATTCTCGAAATAAATTTTTTCACCGCTGGTCTTAATCTCTGCCATCGTTTGTGAAACTGATTTATCAATTTCTGGATACGCACGCCGCAAAACGGCCTTTACCCTTGCGGACAGCTCTCTCATCTCGAATGGCTTGGTGATATAATCATCTGCACCCATCTCAAGGCACACGATTTTTTCAGTCGTGTCGGTCTTACCGCTCACAATAATAATAGGAGATTTTATTTTTTCGCGGATGGTCTGGATCAAGGACAGGCCTTGGGCATCATTCAGCACCAGATCCAGCAAAACGAGATCAATCGATTCGCCCTGCTCCGCCCACATTGCAAATTCTTTCAAGTTATGCGCCCGAAGGACTTTATAGCCATCTGATTCCAAATATTCTTTGAGAACCAGTTGTAAGCCTTCGTCATCATCAACACTTAAGATGGTTGCTTTGTCCATATCGCCACTTTTTCCCTGATTGAGGCTTTACAATAGCCGCTTTGTTACAAAACAGAAACAATTTTTTTCACCTTTGATACAGAGCTGAAATTATCACCTTACAAACAAGAGCTAATCTCATTCTTAGGTACAGAAAAAATCTTACTAAGGAGATCAGAATGTTAACGAATTCCGCTTTATTTGCCGAGCTTGAAGGTCTCAATCGTTTTGCATTAAAATTATGCAAAAACAAAAGCGATGCCGATGACTTGGTTCAAACAACGATAGTTCGCGCCTTATCTCACAAAGATAGCTTCGAAGAAGGTACAAAGGCATTCAGCTGGCTATCCCGCATCATGTATAATTCATTTGCGACAACCTATAAACACAAAGTGCGCTATGAAAGCCAATACGATCCCGAGCCAGAAATCTTGAAAATGAAATTTGAATCCACTCAAGAGGATAAAGTCATGGTTAGAGAAGTTCAAAATGCGATGGAGGAATTATGCCCCCAACACCGCGAGATTCTGATGCTGATTTGCGCTTATGAAATGAGCTACGAAGAAGCCTCAAAACACCTGCGCATTCCGGTCGGAACAGTACGATCCCGTCTTTCCCGCGCGCGGGAGAGCCTGATGGCGATTATGTCCGGGAATGACAATCAGAAACAGAGCCGTGTGACCACACTAAAAGCAGTGTCAAACGCATCCGTCCATTAGGTGTAAGGTAAAAATGAAAAATCCGGACAGGAAACTGCCCGGATTTTTTTAATGATATTAGGCCCTAAATACCCACATGCTTCTTCAAAAGATCGCACAGCTCTTGTTGGCGAATTGGTTTGGCTAAATAACTGCTCATTCCCACCTCCAGACATTTATCCATATCTTGATAAGTCGCATGTGCCGTCATCCCAATAATAGGGGTTGGGTCGAGCCCCTTATCTTTTTCAATCTCTCGTATTTTCTGGGTAGCAGTAAGGCCGTCCATCTTGGGCATCTGCACATCCATCAAAATGGCATTATACTTCGCAGAATTAAACATCTCCAAAGCGTCCAGCCCATTACGCGCAACATCATAGGAAAGCCCCATTTCTTCAAGGACATAGCCAATGACAATGACATTGCCTTCATAATCCTCAACCATCAGAACTTTCTTCTCACTATTCTGAACATTCGAGTTCATGTTTAATAAATCAGACTGAACTTTCATCTGATCACTCACCACTTCATCAATGTTCAAAATGCGCACAGGGATATCCAGAGTAAAGACACTTCCCTCCCCGACCACACTTGATACCGTCAAACTCCCGCCCATAATGTCGGCCAATTTCTGACTGATCGGAAGCCCAAGTCCCGTGCCTCCATAGCCCTTAGAAACAGTGTCATCTACTTGACGGAAACGGTCAAAGATCAAGCCATAATTTTCCTCGGCAATCCCGATACCAGTATCACATACATCAACCCTTAACCGCCCCATTTCACCTTCTTGATCAATGTCATATAATTGAGGGCGGAGGGTCACCGATCCCTTTTGCGTAAATTTAATCGCATTGCCGACAAGGTTAATCAAAATTTGTCGGATGCGCACATGATCACCTTCAAAGACCAGATTTGCAATCGGGCTATGCTCACTGATGAAATCAATGTTTTTCTCAATGGCCTGAACCGACATGATGCTTAAAATTTCTTGGAACAGCTTTTCAACCTGAATGCCTTCGGAGTTCAATGTAATTTCACCGCTCTCAATGCGGGAGAAATCGAGAATATCCGTGATCAAATCGCGTAAATTTGCAGAACTGACAACTAATGTTTTGACCAATGATTGAACCCGTTCATCAAATTTCTGTGATTGCCGCTGCAGGATTTCAGAAACACCAGTAATGGTCGTGAGTGGTGTCCTGATCTCATGGCTCATATGTGCCAAGAAATCCATTTTCAATTTATTTGAATTTTCGGCCTCTTCCCGCTCATTCCGCAATCTTTGTTCCAATTGTTTCTGCGCGGTAATGTCCACATGCGACCCGATCAGCCTGATGACATTCCCTTGCTCATCATACAGCCCGCCACCGCGAGCATGTATCCAGACCCAATACCCGTTACTATGCTTCACACGGAAGATATTATTATATTCAGATGTCTCGTTATTCAAAAAGGAATTGAGACGCCCTTTAAACTGCTCAATATCATCAGGGTGAATATAATCCAACGGGTTTTTTCCTTTGAGGAAAATCGTCAAGCCCAACAAAGACCCCTCGTAATTTTCTTTTTCATACCCGCACATCGCAAAAACCTGCGCAGATAGAAAAATCTCTTTCTTATTTACATTCCAATCAAAAACCCCGTCATTGGTGGCCTTAACCGCCACACTATAACGATCCTCGATCTTTTGCAGCCGTTCATTCTCTGTCAAATGTCTGCGCTGCATTGTAAAAATGACCCAATTGGTCAAGATGATAAAAACACAAGCGCCAATCAGAGAAGAGATAAAATTGTTATTATACTGCTCCCTCCTCTCACTTTCGGATTGAACGCGTTCACGCAATAGTCGATTTTCTTCGTCCAGAAGATCACCGGAAACCCTAAAGAAATCGTCGTGCAAATCTTCAATCTTCTGAACACCATCTTTAAATGATTTAAGCTGTTCAATATTCGAAAAGGACTTATCAGAAAGGGTTGAAAACTTATCTTTTCGGAATTGCAAATAATCGACATAGTTCTGGGCAATCTCTTTGAGCTTTAAGGCTTTCCCGTTCTGCACCTCATTATCAGTCGTCATATCGACCAATTTCTGGGTTGCCTGAATCAAATCTTCCTTATCCGCGTTGAATTCCTGGGCAAATTTATCGTCTCCCGTGATAAAGAACCCGCGTTGTTCGGCCAGAGTCCCCTCAAAGATTCCCAGCGTACTTTCCGCCACCAGAATGACGTTTCTGGATTGAAGAACCCATTCCCGTTCATGAAGGACCTGAACACGGTTATACTGCATAAAAACATAGAGATAGACGAGGCAAGCAACCACAAAAATTGCTGAGGCCACAAATAAATTTGTAGTGTTTTTCTTTATCATAACATCCCTGTAAGTTGAGAAAAAACTATACACTTTGACTTGACCTCGCACAAACAAATTCATCGCCGTCAAAAAACAGCGATGAATTCACATTACTCAAACACCCTTATTCTTTAAGAAATCGGCGGCTTACGTCCCCGTAAGAACCCGAACAACCCGCTTGCTATAAACAAAACGATAAAAACGATAAACAAAATCTGCGCAAAATTTGCAGATATCGCTGCCACTCCGCCAAAGCCAAAGAAGCCGGCTACCAACGCAAGCACCAAAAAGGTTAAAGCCCAATTCAACATCATAAATCTCCTTCACTACTATTACATGATGATCAAACCAACCACCTTCAAACAAGTTCCCAGTCATAAGGAACTAAAATACATAAAATAAGTTTGAGGGGTGAAAGGTTAAAAAAATGAGATTATCAACCCCTGATATTTTGATGATAGAGGCATTTCTTGACGGGGAACTGACTGCGGATGGGATTTGTAAGGTTCAAGATATGCTGATCTCGCGGCCTGAATTGAAACAACTCTACGACACTCTCAAATTACAGAAAGAGGCCATTAAATGCTTATTCCTATCAGATCATAAAACACATTAAATCATTACCAATAAGACCAAAACGGCAAGAATGGCGACTGATAAATAACCAAACGCAACAAATAGCCCGTCTTTAACAATCAGTCCGATTGAAAACATTAAAACAGGCAACATCAGCAAGGTTGGAACAAACGGAATAAACCCCAGTAAGATCATACTGACCGATAGCAAAAGCCCCAAAGCGGCAATGATGCGAATGGAAAGACCAGAATTCAAAAATGACAATCTATCTTCATGCACGTGGGCACCAACCTTAGAAAAACATATATCTATCCCCGAAAAAACTTTCAGCGCCATATGTCTACTCACCCGAACCTTAGAGGCCAGCCGAGGAATTTTCAGTTCATAAAACCAAACCAATTCATTCAAAAATAATAAAGACAGTGCGATTCCTGCTATAGCCGGAATCCCGGGCACAGCACCAAATGGTAAAATAATAACCAATGACAGCGCCGCAATCAAAATCATGTCTCCGCCCTCTTGGCGGGTAAGATCAAAAATATCCTTCATGGAAACATTGACCCGCTCAGAGAGGATAATATCATCCTTGATTTTATGAATGGAGGATAGAGAATTGCTTTCTTGTGAATCTATTTTTTCAACAATCAAGTTCATCTTCATATCCTCCAAAATCATTCAAGCTCAGACTATTTCAAATACATCATTTTAGTGTGTTTTAATATCCACACGGTCAATGCTGCCGACACTATCTTCCACTTGATCACGAATGGAAGGGAGAGCCATCAATAACTCTGCAAGTTTCGCGCTATACACTTGGTAATCCGCTTTGCTGTCGGAAAAATTGGCTTCAATCACTAACACATCATTGCATAAGGCCGGATTCCCACGGACATATTCTCTTTTAACATAGATGTCAGCAACCAACGGATGGGATACGGACTGAATATTACTGTTCATGATGTCGTACTGTGTTGAGAGGTTCATAGCTAACTCCTTATATAATTGCATTTCATTTGATACACACAACATACAATCCGAATGTAAAATCCAGATTTCATCAATGTATCAATCTTGAAAAAATATGTTTCTATTTTGTAACATTTGCCTCTTCTACCTTTACTTCCAAGGCAATACAGAAAATATGGAACGATTCCTCTGTTAATTTGTTTGCGGCTTAGATTTTTCAAAAGGAGAAAAGAAATGAAAAAGAATATTAAAATTGCAGGTCTATCATTGATGACCTTGGCCTCGCTCACAGCCCACACTGCCTCTTCACACGCAGAAACGGTCAAAACAACAACTATCGTTGAAAACAAAGACATTCCGAATGTAAAACGCGTTGATTTCATGTCGTTTGACGTGAACCATGATGGTTTTCTCAGCATGAGGGAAGTCGGAGACGTTCTGTTTGACGCATTCGATAAAGACGGTAACGGTGCCATCGACAACAAAGAATATGATGCCCCAAGCGTTTATACCGTCATTCCGATGGAAGCCACAAAACTGACCTATACAGACTATAATGGTGACGGCGTTGATGAAAAAATCACTATGACCAAAGAAGAATTTTTGGAACGCTCGAACCTGATGCGTTTTGATAAAGACATGGATGGCCTGTCCCCACGCGATTTCATGGGATCAGAGGTGAAAGCCATGGATATCAATCATAATAATCTGATTGAGAAAGATGAATGGGAACGCGCCTACGCCGCCAAAGTGCAGCCAAAAGTAAACCTTGAAAAAAGATATAATTAAAATCCGAAATATTATTCCTTAAAAACCTCCCCCAGAACCTTCTTCTGGGGGAACTTTTTTGATCGGTGGCAGTTGACCGAAGAACAGGAGGACCAAGCCATGTTCAGAATCCCCCCATCTACCTCGGATAATACACCCAAATATATCTATCTCCATAAGCTGGAACGTCTCTATGATAACCGCCCGATCTTGCTTGCACAAAATGTTGCGCTTCCCTTTCAACGCCGCCTTTTTCTTTTAAAAAGATGGCGGGATGAGCGGATTGCCTATCTCTATGAAAGTTTCAGGGATCTGGATTATGCCAGCGACCAAATTCTGCAAAAATTATTATTGCATATCAAAAGAATGAAAAGCTCTCGCAAAAACGCGAGACCTGAAATCACCTCTGTAAATAATAAGGAACGAAACAGTCTATAAAAGGTTAGTTCAGTCAGAATATGCTGAATCACAATAAAAAGGAAGAAAATCATGTCCACACACATCACCAAATATGCAGCAATGCTTGCCGTTATTATCTCTTTAACAGCCTGCAGCAATATGAATGATCGTCAACAAAAGATGGTCTCTGGCGCCGCAATTGGTACTGGCGTTGGCGCTGTCGGTGCTGCCGCAACTGGCGGATGCGTCACATGTGGCGCTTTGATTGGCGCGGGTGTTGGCACAGCCGCTGGCGCAATCGTCAAATAATTATAAATTATCAAACAAAACACAAAGGATTAAAAATGAAAAACTATCAAACTAAATTAGCAGGACTTTTGGCCTGTTGCGCGATTATCTCTCCGACATTGGCTCATGCTGAAATGATGGGCTATCAAAAAATGACTCCCCCATTGGAAATCAGAAATTTTAAAAACTATGAACACCGCGAACCATGCCAGCAATATAAACCGACTCCGTCCGTCTTATTAAATGACAGATGCGTTGAAGGTGCCATCACAACACCGGATCAAAGCTCGGCATTGATGCCAGTCTATGCAACCTATGTAATTTATTTTGATTTTGACAAATCTGTTATTAACCCAACCCAGCAACAAGTCATTGAAACATTGATCAGAGATGTCAATACAAGCCATCCGAGACAAATCACGGTGACTGGCCACACAGATACAGCAGGGTCAGCCGCCTATAATGAGGCTCTCTCCGCCAAACGCGCAGATACCGTTTCAAAAGCACTGGCAAGCCGTAATGTGTCCAGTTTCTACCTGAACGAATCCGCATTGGGTGAACAGGATTTGGCTGTCCCTACTCCTGACGACACCAAACTCTCAACAAACCGTCGCGTTGTTGTTCAATTTAGAAAATAGCATTTCAGCAAAAGGAAACAAGATTATGAATAAAATATCATCCATCAAAACAAATCCTGAACAGGGTTCAGTTGCAGCGGCTCTACAGACTGTTCTCAACGACAGTCACGCCCTCTACCACCTGACCCATCATTGCCATTTTAATGTTGAAGGAAAACATTTCTATGGGTTGCATCATCTGTTTGATGAACAATATAACGAATTATTTGAATCCTTTGATGTGATCGGCGAACGCATTCGTGCGCTTGGTGAATATGTTGATTTCACGGAAGCCAGTTCTTTTGACCCCTCTGCCAAGATCAAAAAAATTGCATCGATCCCTCAGGCAGATGAACGCGCAACCGCCATGGTCAAAGACCTTGTTGCCATGCATGATATTGTGATCGCCTCCTGCCAATCTGCAAAATCTATTGCCGATCAAGCAAAAGATGATGTCACCGTTGACTTGATGATCTCTCGCCTCGCCGCCTTAGAAAAGGCGAAATGGATGTTGCTCAGTTCCGCGAAATAATTTGATCAATATGAATTAAAAAAAGCCCTCGACATGATCGAGGGCTTTCTTTTTAAAATCTTCTTGTGACGGTAAAAGACCCAAAGATGGATGGATCTTCCTGTCCATAAAATTCTTTAGTGCGGTATATAAGTGTATAAGAAAATCTGGTTTGACCATAGGTAAGCGCAACCCCTGCATTGGCATCCGCCACAAAGTTTTTCTTATCAACGGATTCGCTATCGCGGAATGTGTTGCCATCAAGAAAAATATCACGGGCAACGGCGCGGGCATTAACACCTGTGAATAAATACCAATCATAATCACGACTTGCCGGTGTATCAAAATATCCGGTTCCGCTCATGGCGG
>MEMI01000003.1:24494-33616 GCA_001767915.1 Alphaproteobacteria bacterium RIFCSPHIGHO2_02_FULL_46_13
GGATGCGCGGCGGCGTATCCTGTAATTGTTTCTGGTTCGGACCAAAGGTCAATGTTCCGCCAAAGCCGACAAAAGTATTCACGTTCCCTAATGCCAAACTCACATTCGGTTCACCTTGCAAACGGAAGCCGCCCACCTCAGCCGCCAGAACAACAGGCCAGCGCCGATCCCATGATAAGATCACGCCAGGTTCAGCATGTAATTGATGATCCCACCCCATTGGTTCGGGCGAGTCCGTAATATTTTTATGAATGAATGTCTGGGTTTGTTCGGCAAGGGATGCAGGCCCCACGACCCCCAAAGTTAACCCGAAACTATCGACATGATCTTTAGACACATTGGACAAAGCAACCGACCCATATAACCACCCCGCCCAAGGACGGTCGTTCGGTTGGGAATTAGGGTCGCTAATATCTTTCGGTGTGTAAATCTTCTGACCGATGGCATAGGACGTCGCGGTTGCTTCCCCGATGTCAAAGCCCAGCCATGAATCCGCCAAGGTGTTCATAATAGCGGGAGGTCTACGTTCCACGTTGAAATAATTAAGTTGCACACCGCTCGTATAATTTTGATCAGACCCGCTGCCGATCAAATCATTTTCATACGACACGCTGATGTAATTTTTATAAATATTGCGGTTGATACTTGAAATGTTAGCGGCACTTACTCCTGTGGTGACAGGTGCCGAAGTCGAAGCTGGTGCGTCCGCCGCAAGAACCTCCATACTCCCGAAACTGAATGCAGACACGCCAGTCAACAAACCGGCAAGGCCAGCAAGGAGAGTAAATTTCTTCTGAATCATATCTATTCCATTTCAAATTGTTAAGACGCGGATGTTAAAGAGTATATACATCAATATACTCGTACGCTAACCATTTGAATAATAAAGAGTTCCATTGCCCGCCCCCTTCTGATAATCTCCCTGAAAATGCGAGGGGCAAGCAAGAATGAGTGGTATTGGCGGAGTTTTCATTAAAAATGGCGGATTCCCTCATCAGGCAGCCCTCGATAAAATGCTGACCGCCCTCAATTCCCGCGGTCGTGACGGTGCGGGGACTTATTCCAATCAATCTGTCGGGCTGGTGCATACGCGCCTGAATATCACCGATGCGGATACCGCCCATCAACCTATGATTGATATAAAAGAACGCGCAGTGGTGTTTGATGGTGAAATTTATAACTCTTCCGAAATACGCCGCTCCCTCCAAGACCTTTATCCATTTAAAACAACATCAGATGCCGAAACCATTCTGGCGTTGTATGATACCTATGGCATAGATTTTATTGACCATCTGCGCGGTATGTATGCCATCGCCTTATATGACCCTGCGAAAGACATTCTGGTCATTGCGCGTGACCCGTTTGGCATCAAACCGCTTTATCTCACAGAAATGCCAAGCCATACGGCGTTTGCATCCGAACCCAAAGCCCTTATCCAATCTGGCTATGCAAGCGATGCCCTTGATATTCGGGCGCTACATTCTGTCGTCACCCGTCATTATATCGGCAATCTTGAAACACCCTATCCCGCCATTCAACGGGTACAAGCGGGTGAGCGGATTATCTATGAACGCGGTGTCAGAATATCATCATCATTGCGCCCCGCAATTTCTCATACCCCGCCACGGGTGGACGATGAAACAACGGCGCTCCTGCATCTCGAGAAAACATTACTGGATTCAATTGATGACCATTGCAGGTCAGATGCGGGATATGGCGTTTTTTTATCTGGTGACGTGAATACGGCGATCATTTTACAAGTTCTTTCAATGTTAGGCGAGCGCGGGAAAACCATTCAAACCTATACAAGCTATTTTGAACAACCTGACTTGGATGATGCCCGCACAATCGCAAAGGCGACCAATGCCGACCTTCAAGAAATTCATTTCGGACGACAAGATTTTGTCACCCTGCTGCCCCAAATTGCGGGTTATATGGATGCCCCGATTGCAGACCTTGATATCCTCCCCACATGGAAAATGGCTTCCATCGCCGCCAAGGAACAGAAAATCATCCTCTGCGGCGAAGGTGCGGATGAATTATTCGGCGGACATCACCGATACCGCAAACACTGGTGGACGGGTTGGCGCAAACAACCATCGACCATCCCCCTTTCCCCGCATTGGTCACATCTGCAATGTGAACAGGCAAAAGATATTGCAGAATATCTTCCGAACCGCCTATTGCCTAAATTAGATTCATGCCTGATGGGACATGGGCTGGAAGGTCGTACACCCTTTCTGGATGCGCCCATGGCGGATTTTGCCTTTACCCTCCCCGATCATTTAAAAATACAGGGACGTACAGAAAACTATCTTTTGAAAAAATGGCTCGATACAAAATTGCCTGCCGCAACAACGTTTAGAAAAAGAAAACCATCTACCCTCCCTGTGGGGGAATGGCTTGCGGCGGATGCGGAAAATCTATCCGATATTATGGTGCATCACCCGTTACTCACGGAATTGCTCACCAAAGCGGACTTGGCCTTGCTCCCGAAATTAATGCCGACGCCCGAGGGTGCGCAACAATGCTGGCCTTTGGTTTATCTGGCATTATGGTACACAGGCAAACAGAAAAATGCCCACGCGCCCAATATTGTTGAAACGCTGGCCTCCTAATGCTGGAAAACCTGAATTAAAGACTTTGCCGCAACGCAACTTCGATATATTATGCATAGTCAAAATCTTTTGACCCTCTTGACCGCAGATATTACGCAACCAAATGCCAAAGTAGATCAAAATGTCTTCAGAAAACACGCCTCAACCTACCCATGAAACAAATCATCTTGTAAAATTAATCGTTGGGGCAATCGGCGTTGTCTTTGGAGATATTGGGACAAGCCCCCTCTATGCGTTTAAAGAATCATTCATCACCAGTCAGATGGAACCGGATATTCCCCATGTGATGGCCATTCTTTCCCTTATCTTTTGGGCTATGACTATTACAGTCACTATAAAATACGTCACTTTTATCATGCGTGCAGACAACAAAGGTGAAGGCGGAAGCCTTGCTTTGATGGCGTTAGCAAGCCGATTTTCAAAAAACACTATGATGTCAGCAATGCTCATCCCCGTTTTGGGAATCTTTGCGGCCTCGCTTTTCTATGGCGACAGTGTGATTACTCCGGCTATTTCTGTTTTATCTGCCGTTGAAGGGTTGCAAGTTGTTGCCCCTGCGCTTTCTCATTGGGTTTTGCCAATTACACTTTTTATTCTGGCTCTTTTGTTTGCTGTCCAAAAAGCAGGAACGGGTTTTGTTGGAAAGTTCTTTGGGCCGATTACCTGCCTATGGTTTATAACCATTGCTGTACTTGGCCTCAGCCATATCATACAAAATCCTCAAATTTTGTTGTCCATTAACCCGTGGTACGCAATCTCCCTCTTTATAAATGAGCCAACAGTTGCTTTCCTACTACTAGGAAGCGTTGTACTTGCGATTACAGGCGCGGAAGCTCTCTACGCCGACATGGGACATTTCGGGAAGCTTCCTATCCGTTTGGGATGGGTGGGTCTGATTTTCCCTTCCTTGATGCTCAACTATTTTGGACAAGGGGCATATATTATCGCCCATCCTGAAGGTGTAGTGAATCCATTTTATATGATGGCACCAGAATGGGCATCTTGGCCACTTCTGATACTGGCAACCCTTGCAACAATTATTGCATCCCAAGCTGTTATCACAGGGGCTTTCTCAGTTACAAAACAAGCCATCCAACTCGGTTATCTACCGCGCATGTCAATTATCCATACGCATGATAAACATATCGGACAGATCTATATTCCTTTTATCAACTGGATGTTGCTTATTTTCGTTTATATGCTTGTTCTCTCTTTCCAGACCTCCAGTAATCTGGCTCACGCTTATGGCATTGCGGTCACTGGAACAATGGTGATCGACACACTTTTATTGGCGATTGTGATGTCCAAAATGTGGAACTGGAAAAAGAAAGTGATTGTTCCTCTCATTTCTATTCTTTTAACAGTTGACCTTGCATTCTTCCTGTCAACTTGCACTAAAATTCCTCATGGTGGTTGGTTTCCTCTGGCGCTCGGGTTGGTTCTATTTATACTCCTTGTTACATGGAAACGCGGACGGGAGCTTGTACTCATGCGTATTCGCGCCATCTCAATGCCGACAGATATTTTCTTCAGGGATTATTGCGAGAATTTCCCGAAAGTTCCTGGCACTGCAATCTATATGTTTAACTTAAGCGAGGGCATACCGAATGCCCTGATGCTCAATTTACGGCATAATAAAGTCCTACATGAACGCAATATTTTCTTGCATGTCAGTATCGAAGAAAAATCTTATGTTGAAGAAGACCAAAGGGTTCGCATTGTGAATCTGGGGCATGATTTTTATCGCTTCACCATTCGCTACGGCTTTATGGATGAGGTAAATGTGCCAGAGGTTCTGGCCAAAGAAAACATCCATGGCCTCGATATGGAGATGAGTGACATCAGTTACTTTATAGGACGTGAAACTGTCGTTCCAACAGAGCTTCCGGGTATGGCACTTTGGAGAGAGCATGTCTTCGCCCTAATGACCAGAAATGCATCAAGCATCGTTGCATACTATAAACTCCCAAGCCATAAGGTCATAGAACTGGGAAGTCGGATTGATATATAGCGAAAAATTCTTCCCTCTCCCTGCCTCCCTGCCCTTTAGGGAGGCAGGGAGAAACCACACAGACGCGTCCAAATTTTGGGATCATGCTAATATATATTTATTAAAAATATTACCTCCGTGTCAGACCGCCCAAAACACCGCGAATAATTTGTGTGGCGATCTGGCGTCCGACTTGTGACCCGACGGCACGAATAACCGACTTGGCCAACGCCTCCCCCATCCCTTGACGATTGGATTCTCTGGGCATTGGTGCCTGACGTTGCGGACTGTTATTCTCCAATTGCCGGGTTTTTACTGACTTCCCTTTTAAAATCTCATAGGCGGATTCACGGTCAATCACCTGACTATAACTCTGCGCCACAGGGCTATTCTGGATAAATGTTTTCATCACATCGGGCGACGCCATGCCCAGCAAGGATGATGGCGGACGGATGAGAACACGCTCCACCACCGCAGGGTCACCTTTATCATTGAGGAAAGATACCAATGCTTCCCCCACTTTTAATTCCTGTACTACCGTTTCAATATCAAAATCGGGATTGGCACGGAATCCGTCAACCACCGCCCCGATTGATTTTTTCTGGGCGGGCGTAAAAGCACGCAGCGCATGCTGAACCTTATTCCCCAATTGCCCCAACACAACATCGGGAATATCGGACGGGTTTTGAGTAATGAAATAAACGCCGACACCTTTTGAACGTATCAACCGAACAACCTGTTCAATTTTTTCCAACAACGCTCTCGGAATATCGTTGAATAATAAATGCGCCTCGTCAAAAAACAGGACGAGTTTTGGCTTAGGCAAATCCCCCGCCTCAGGCAAATCTTCAAAAAGTTCTGACAGCAACCATAATAGAAAAGTCGTGTATAATTTGGGCGCCATCAATAATTTATCTGCCGTCAAAATATTGACAAACCCGCGCCCGTCATAGGCCACGCGCATTAAATCACGCACGTCTAACGCTGGCTCGCCAAAGAAATTCTCTGCGCCCTGTTCTTCCAACCGCAACAAAGACCGCTGAATAGTTGCAACAGATGTCGGTGAAATATTGCCGTATTCTTTGGATAATTCGTTGGCCTTATCCGCGACTTCGCTCAGCAACGCGCGCAAATCTTTTAAATCCAATAACAACAATCCTTGGTCATCCGCCATCCGAAAGGCAACATCCAGAATCCCTTGCTGAACATCATTGAGTTCCATCAAGCGTGATAATAACAACGGCCCCATCTCGGAAATGGTGGTGCGCACAGGATGCCCTTTCTCCCCATATAAATCCCAAAATATGGCGGGGCATGCGGCAGGAATATAAGGTTTTAATCCGATATCTTCGGCACGCTTCACCAAAAAATCCTGCATCGCGGACGGCTGGCAAAGACCACTTAAATCACCCTTCACATCGGTGATAAAAACAGGAACCCCGTTTGCCGAGAAAGATTCAGCGAGTGCCTGTAACGTGACAGTCTTCCCCGTCCCCGTCGCCCCCGCAATCAACCCATGCCGATTGGCGCGGTTAAGGTTCAGGTTAATCTTGTTATCCGGCGCGCCTGTGACTGATCCGATATAAATTTGATCCATAAATGATTCTCGCTGTTGTGATTTATGAAATCATAACCAGAGATTTCAAAATCTGAAACAGAAATGTGTATTTTCAATAGGTTATACCCCACCCCTCATTTTTCTAGACTCATGCCATTTGTTTATGCCATAAGGGGTACAAGTGTGAATTATAATAAATATAACTTAACAATTTTTGCACTGCAGCAGTATGAGACGATAGAAGCTGTGGGGTCATACAAATATATTTATATGGAGAAATAATGACAATCCGTAAACGCGAAGGTGGGAAAGGTCAGCAATGTCTGCTGGCATCGCTCAAACAGCCATTTGATAGAACAAGAATTGAAGAGCTTCTTGACCCTAATCTTCCAGAAGGTGTTTTGACAGAAAATATTACTATTCTGCAACAACAAGGCTTATTGGAAGTGACAACCGTACCTCCAAAGAAATCTTCAGAGCGTGCAACTGTGGTTTATCACATTAAAGAACCAACAAATGGTTAAGTAATATCCCTATCATGCCTTAATGACGGAATCGCCGACCTAAAGTTGGCGATTTCTTTTTGGTCTATATCTTCATATAAAATTGTTGGCTCATTCCCTGCTTCGGCAATCACTTTGCCCCATGGGTTGATGACCATCGAATGACCGTATGTTTTGCGCCCCCCATCATGCACACCACATTGTGCAGCGGCGATCACATACGCCCCGTTTTCAATCGCACGCGCGCGCAGCAAAACTTCCCAATGCATCTCCCCCGTCGGTACGGTAAACGCCGCAGGAACCAATAAGATATGCGCCCCCGCTTGAGCCAATGTACGGTATAAATGCGGGAAACGAATATCATAACAAACCGTCATTCCAAAATGACCAATCTCCGTCTGTACATCGACAGCTTTGTTGCCTGCCTTGATGCTTGAGCTTTCGCGGCGGGTTTCACCGCTTGGTAAATCCACATCGAATAAATGAATCTTGTTATAATGGGCAACAATATCACCCTCATCAGAAATCAGATAAGACCTATTATATTTTTTACGATCATCACTTTTGATTTTAATTGATCCCAAATGAATCCAGACTTTTAATTCCTTTGCCAGATTTTTGAAATGGGCAATAAACGGATGGTCATGCTCATCAAACATATGGGCATCGCGCTTGACTTCATCCTCTGACATAAAATCAGAATTTTCAGGGGTTGAAATAAAGACAGCACCGTTTGATGCCGCCTCACGAATCTGATACGTTAAATAATCAATATTGGCGACAACATCTGCCGCGCTGGTCATTTGGATGATGGCAATTTTCATGTGTGTGTTAACCTAATAAACCGTCTAATTTTCCCGACTCTTCCAAGGCGCGCAAATCATCATATCCTCCGATGGATTGCCCATTGATGAAAATCTGTGGCACAGTCTTACGCCCGCCTGATTTTTCAACCAAAGCCATTCTGGCTTCATCATCGCCCGTTACATCAATTTCCGTATAATCAACATCTTTTGCATCCAGTAATTGTTTGGCGCGCACGCAATACGGGCAGTAATTGGTACTATACACTTCAACTTTAGCCATTTTTCCATCCTCTTTTTCTATAAACTCAAGAAAATAAGATAGCGTTTAGCCTCAAAATGTAAAGTTATCAAAAATATACACCATTAGGTTGTGTTTTCAAACATACTAATGTATATTAATGGTTGTATTAGTATTCTTACATTAAATCTGGGGTTAACATGACAAATATAGTTTCAACTTACAATATTCCTGACGATGACTACTGCCCAAGCGTTCAACGCTCGAGCCTGATCAGCAAAAACATTACCGTCCGCGGTCACCGCACCTCAATCCGGCTCGAGCCTGAAATGTGGGATGCCCTGAAAGACATTGCTTCCCGCGAATCAACGACAATCCATAACATATGCTCGTTGATTTCCATGAGGAAAGATGATGACACCTCGCTCACCGCCGCCATTCGCGTATTTTTGATGCTTTATTACCGCGCCGCCACCACCACCGAAGGCCATTTCAGAGCAGGCCACGGCAATTTCGAACAAATGAAACGGAGAGCGAGAGTAACCGAGGAAGTTCTTCGTGGAGCTGTTGCTGCGAACTAAACCATACTAACCCGTTGATAAATATAGCTATGGTAGCAGGGTTAGAATCCTGCTATCATTGTCTTATGAAACTTCCTGATAAAGAACAAATACTCCGCCTCCTTGAAGAAGAAGGAGTAGCCCAATCCAAAAGCGATCTCTGTAGAATATACAAAATCAAAGGCGAGGCTCAACGCCAAGTCTTGAAAGCCATGCTCCGTGAATTGGAGGATGATGGCCTTATTCTCCGTGAGGACGGCAAATCCTATAAAATCGCCAACGCCCTTCCGACCGTTTGTGTCGTTGAAATCAGCGAAATTGATATTGATGGTGATCTGCTTGCAAGTCCTGCCGAATGGCAAGAAGATGTGCAAGGCAACCCGCCCCGCATTGAAATTATTCCCGAACGCGCCCGCCCCGCTTTAAAAGTCGGTGACCGCGCCCTCGTCCGCGTTCGCAAAGTCGAACCTCATGTGTACGAAGCCGCAGTCCTCAAAAAAGTGGACGAGGTTAAAACTCGTGTTGTCGGTTTTATTAAACAGATCAAGGGCGGATATATCCTCCAACCGATTGACCGCCGCGCCAAACATGATTTTGAATTGCCGTCCACCGAATTGCACGGCGCAAAACCGAACCAGATTGTGGTCGCCGAAATTTTACAATCGCGCACCGAGTTTCGCAAAAAAGTTCGCGTGACCGAAGTGATTGGAGAAGCCAATGATCCGAAAGCCATTTCTTTAATGGCTCTCTATGAATCAGGCCTCCGCCCCTTCTTCCCTGAAGAAGTCATTCATTCAACCGAAGGGATGGATATTCCCCCCCTCGGCAAACGCACGGATTTACGCGACT
>MEMI01000004.1:0-6362 GCA_001767915.1 Alphaproteobacteria bacterium RIFCSPHIGHO2_02_FULL_46_13
CAATCGCAATGAACGAAGGTCTCCGCTTCGCGATCCGCGAAGGTGGTCGTACCGTCGGTGCAGGCGTCGTTGCTAAAATTATTGCTTAAGTTTTAGCCTTAAATCTTTTAAAACCCCGCTTCGAGAAATCGAGCGGGGTTTTTCTTTTCCCTCTTGCTCTCTGCGCCCCAAAGCTTATAAATCATACCATGAGTAGTGCCGCAAAATATGATCTGACCGAAGGGTCTGTTTCCCGCCATCTGGTTCGCATGACCATCCCCATGATTTGGGGGATTATGGCGCTCATCAGTTTTCAATTGGTCGATGCTTATTATATCTCGCGCCTTGGCACACTCCAATTAGCCTCGATCAGCTATACTTTCCCAGTGACCTACGGAATTTTCAGTATCTTTATCGGGTTCGGGGTTGCCGCATCATCGGTTATTTCACGGATGATCGGCGAAAAGCGTACCGAAGACATGAAACGGGTGGCATCCCACAGCCTGTTGATCGTATTGATCGTCAGCATCGTCATTGGATTATTGGGGCTGGTTTTAATCGAGCCTATTTTCAATGCCGTCGGCGCAAAGCCCGAGGAATTGGAATTGATCAAATCCTTTATGGTGCCTTATTTATTGGCGACCTTTTTTGTCAGCATGCCGATTGTCGGAAACGCAACCTTGCGAGCATCGGGCGACGCGGTTGCCCCTGCCATCATTATGACGGCGGCGGCTATTCTCAATGCCCTGATTAACCCTGTTCTGATATTCGGATTATTTGGTGTGCCGCGCATGGAATTAATGGGGGCGGCCATCGGAACGATCTTTGCCAATATCGTGGCGATGATTGCTGTTCTAATATTGATGCATAAACGCGGCATCATTGATTTTGCCCATATTCAAAACCTGATCAATTTCAAAGATTCAATGAAACGGATTTTGGTGATTGCCCTGCCCGTCGGTATTACAGGACTGTTACCCGCCATATTGGGGTCGGTCGTCAATCACCTGCTCTCAAAGACAGGGCCGGAGGCCGTTGCGGCTTATGGCGCGGCGGGGCGGATGGAGGCTTTCCTCTTGATCATCCTCATGGCACTTTCCATCGGCATGGGGCCGATTATCGGGCAAAACTGGGGGGCGGGAAAACTTGACCGCGTCAAGGAAACCGTCAAATATGCCATCAGCTTTTCAGTGATCTGGTCGGTGACCACCGCATTATTCATTTCATTCTTTGCCCATCCGATTGCGCGTATTTTCTCGAATGATCCTGCGGTGCGTGAGAATCTTGTTCTGTATCTGGTGATTGTTCCGATGACTTATTTCCTCGGCAACCTGTCTCACGGATGGGGATCAACTTTCAACGCCATCGGCAAGCCGCAAATATCGGCCGGCATGATTTTCTTGAAGATGATCGTCCTTTGCATCCCTGCTGTCTTTATCGGTCATGCCATGGGTGGTGTCACCGGAATCTTTATTGCGATTGCGACTGTCAATTGTGTCACCGGTGCCGCCTATCACCTCTGGGCATGGCGAGGATTGGGGCGAAAATGGGTGCCGGTTGCACGCTCCACTTCTTAAAACAACGTTTCAGAGTGCCTTTGAGGCGCACCAGTTTCCGTTTCTTCAATAGTTCGTTCCGCCAAAAATGCAAAGATTTTTGCTGTGTGTCACGGCAGGACAGCAGAAAAACGCGAAGATGTTGGTAAAATTGCCGCGCAGGGCGTGAATAGACTCCATGTTTCAATGCGTTTAAAGAGGAAATATATTTGCCTTCTGGCGTGCGCGGCCCTGTGGATTTAGTCCATGGCGCCCATTGGCGCATGGCGGCGGCGTGTCTGGCACGGCGTTCGTCCGTCCAACCGCTTGCTCTGCGCTTACGGGACGGTTGAGGGGATATGGTCATGTCGGGGGACTCCTGTGGGATGATATAGAGTCTATAATAGGATAATAATCCTGAAATGTCAAGGGATTGCTGGGGAACGGTATACTTCACAACTATAAAGCTCTTCTTTTATGACCGTCATTGCGAGTGCAGCGAAGCGATCCAGTAAGTTGTTTTTAACACAGAGGTCACAGAGGAAGGCACAGAGGACACAAAGTTATTTTTACTCTGTGGTTTATAATTTCTTTTGAAACCCGAAGATCACGAAGGTGGTTGTGCGGTATGCCGTTGAAGTGAGATTCCAGCTTTCGCTGGAATGACGATGAGTGTGAAGAAATAAAAAAGGGCGGTATAAACCGCCCCTTTTGGAATTCTATTGAAATTATGCTGTCACTTTTTTACGGATGACATCTGCGTCGATTTTTGAGAGTTCTTCGATACGCAATTTGCTTTTATTTGCAACCTGATATGCGACACGCGCATGGTGGCTGCAGTATGGGATACCTTCCTCAGATGGGCCGCCGCAGAATTTGAAGCCGTCATCTTTCGGGTCGCCAATTGGCCAGCGGCACATACGTTCTTTCAGATCCACCAAAGAAACACCATCGCCGAAGCAATAGTTTTCTTGAACAGCCGGCATTTGTACAGGCGCGATGATTTCGCGGTTTGATACTTTTGCAATGGTTGTCTTTTGTGGTTTACGCGGTGCAGAGACGGTGCGTGTGCCACTTGTTTCAGTACCAGCCCCCCCACTTCTTCCGCCCATGGCATTCTCTTGTATCGGAGAAATGCGGCCTGATAATTTCAGGCGGTGCGCTTTGCCAATCACAGCGTTTCTTGTGACACCACCGCCAATTAACTTGGCGATTTCGGCAGCAGTTTTGCCTTCAACCCATAGTCGTTTGAGCAACACTACCCGTTCGTCGGTCCAGCCCATGAATATCTCCTCCAGAAATTTTATGATCTATAATCATCCTAACGCGAAGTTGATTCGCGCCACAAGAATCACTGATTCGTTTTGTGTTTTTATCCACAGCCAACATCATAATCGGAGTCAATATGAGTCAAATCAGAGTCAATCGAGTCAATTGCTGACTCATTTACCGTCGGTTAGACCCCATTGCGCATAATAGAGCGGGTCGTCTTTCCATTTATCGGTCACGCGGACGAATAATTTCAAATGGACTTTGCGGTCAAAAATAATTGCCAATTCTTTGCGCGCACGTTCACCGATTTCACGAAGACGTTCGCCGCCCTTCCCGAGGACGATTGCTTTTTGTTGATCTTTTTCAACATGGATAATTTGTTGGAGTTTCACATCCCCATTATCGAACTCTTCCCATGTTTCGGTTTCAACCGTAATGGCGTACGGAATTTCTTGGTAGAGTTGATTGAACACTTGCTCGCGTGTAATTTCTGCCGCCAGTAATCGCATCGGCATATCGGTTGTTTGGTCTTCGTCGAAAATCCATTCGCTTTCAGGCAGGATTTTTGCAAAATATTTCAGAAGGTCCTGAACACCGTCACCCTTTTCAGCCGAGATCATAAAAGTATCACGGAACGGACAGAGCGCATTCATTTCCTCGGTCAATCTGAGGAGCTTTGTTTTCTCAATCAAATCCACTTTATTGAGGACGAGGACGACAGGAACATGCTGGGCTTGTTCGGATAATTTCTCGAGCGTTCTGCGGTCATTGGCATTGATTGATTTTTTATTGGAATCAAAGAGATAGGCAATCACATCACCCTCGGACGCGCCTGTCCATGCAGCCGATACCATCGCACGGTCGAGACGCGATTCTGGTGCAAACAAACCGGGCGTATCAATCAAGATCACCTGTGCATTTTCATGGAGAGCGATCCCTAAAATACGATTGCGCGTTGTCTGCACTTTAGGGGAGACGATGGAAACTTTTTGTCCAACCATTCGGTTGACCAAGGTCGATTTACCCGCATTCGGCGCGCCGATAATCGCAACTGATCCGCATATTGTTTTTGTATTAAGAGTCATAAAAAACTTTCTATATAAAAAAGAGTATCAAGGTTAAAAATATTTTTTAAAAAATATGAACAGATAAGGAATCAGCAAAGCTAATAACAATAGTATTACTATGCCTTTCCCTATGATATGAAACCAAAAATCATTCCGCTCTTTTTTGGATTTCATATAAATATTTTTATCAATTTTTACGAACTGGCGAGCAAAATCAATCAAAGCTTTTTCTTCATCATTTTTGAAAAAATTTCTATTGATTGCGATATTTTGTTCTTTTTCCGTAGTTATTTTAAAATATCTTATCGCCCGCTCACCTGTATATCTATTATCGGGGATATAACCAGATTCCCATTTCGAGATGTCTTTCCAGTTAATAGTCATACTAGATGATTTAAATGCCTTTTTTGTGATAAAAGAATCTTTATCAAAAGTTACATTAGAATTAATAGATTCCAAGTTATTTAAAGGACTATTTTTGGGAATATTCCCCAATATAATTAATATTGGAATTGTGATCCCATCTTCATTTAAATCCAGATTTACCGAAGACACATCTTCATAGAAAGCCATCATTTCTTTAGAATTTTTTATTCTCTTGCGAATATATTTTATTAGAATGGGCGCTATAAATATGATTGGCAGAAGAACCCAGTAATGATGCCCATAATGTCTATGTGAAATAAATTCTTCAAGATTAGCAGGAGACTTATCAAATAAAATAAATGCGATAAAACCAATGGGTAGAATTAACGTCAGAATTAAATAAGCAAAATCATTCTGATTAAATCGGGATTCTTTCTTCAATGCCTGCAATGCGCCATTAACCGATATTGAAAGACTTTTCATGATGAATCTCCTTAAGTCTTTTCAGAATTCAATTTATCCAGCATCACCTGAGCAACAGTTTTTTCTGCGACTCTGCGTGATGACCCTGTTGATTCCATGGGTTCAATATCTTTGAGTGTGACCCTGATTTTAAATTGTGGCGCGTGGTCGGGACCAGAGCGTTCAACAATTTCATAGACAGGGATAGGTAGTCCCCGTGCCTGCGCCCATTCTTGGAGTGCTGTTTTCGAGTCAACGGGCGGTTGCGAGAGAGTGTAGATTTTATCGCCCCAGAGGGAGGTAATCACCTCTTGGCACGGCACATAACCTTTATCGATAAAGATCGCGCCGATAATGGCCTCCATACAATCAGCCAGTAAATTATCCTGTTTATTACCGCCTGATGCCAGTTCCGCCGAGGAAGCAATCACCACGGTTGGAATATCTAAATCCCGCGCGGTTTTTGCCAAGGTTTCGGTACAGGCCAAGGCCGAATGACGGCGTGCCAGAGAGCCTTCTTTCTCAAACGGGAACGTGCGGTATAAAATTTCGGCGATGACCAGCCCCAAAACACGGTCGCCCAAAAATTCAAGGCGTTCATAATTTTCAACACCGCGACTGGAATGCGTCAAAGCGCGTTCCAGATATTCCGGATTGGTGAAATGGTAACCTAACCTATCCTGAAAAACCGCGAGGGCGACATCGCGTTCACTTTGACCATCTAAATGCAGGGTCTCGGTCATTTCTGCGCCTCGAGAACCTTGCCATTACCGATGCTGCTGAACAGGCGTGACCAACGTGTGGCGGATGGCCACTTCCAGAATTCAAAGACTTGTGCTGATCCATCGGTTGAGAAGAATAAAAATTCCGCACGACCCTCCAGATTATCGTATGGCACATAGCCAACGAGCGACTGCACACGACTATCTTGTGAATTATCGCGGTTATCGCCCATCATAAAATAATGGCCTTCGGGGATTTTATATTTCTCGGTGTTATCTAATGGCGCTTGGTCGGATTCTTCATAGATAATATGCTCTGTGCCGCCCGGCAAAGTTTCAACATATTCCATGACCTTTTGCGTAAGGCCGCCCTCTTTTTTATATTCAGTCATTCCCTTGGCTTTGCGCGGGACGATTTCGTCATTGATATAAAGACGACCATTAATCATCTGGATGGTATCACCCGGCATTCCCACCAAACGCTTGATATAATCAATCTTGGTGTTGGTCGGCAGTTTAAAAACAATCACATCACCACGGTTCGGAAGTTTCGCGTCAATACGACCTTCGAAACCCGCAATCCCAAACGGGAAAGAATGTTGGCTATAGCCGTATGAATATTTCGATATAAATAAATAATCGCCCACCAGAAGATTTGGCACCATCGAACTAGACGGAATATTAAACGGTTCAAACAAAAATGTCCGCACGATCAAGGCCAATACAATGGCGATCATGCCGCTTCGCGCGACTTCGCCGATTGTCTCTTTTTCTTCGGGCTTCGCAACGGGTGCGGCTTCAGGGCTTATAACGGAATTCACGGGGGTATTTTGATTTTCTGTGCTCATAGCCGATTTGTAGCGGAAATCGTGCGGTAAATCCAGAGATATGGGAGAGGACAGGCTGAGAGGAAAAAAAATAACGGAGTTGACCATCTAACTATTTGAATTATAATAAAA
>MEMI01000004.1:6369-49377 GCA_001767915.1 Alphaproteobacteria bacterium RIFCSPHIGHO2_02_FULL_46_13
AGCCGCGAAGATCGCCGGAAGTGAAGCCGCCCAAGCATCCGCCGATGTTTAATATTCCGCCTGTGACCAAAATTTTGACGGGTCTTTTGATTGCCATTCATTTGGTGATTTTTGCACTAACCAATACGTTCGAGCCCGAAGCCTTGAACATTGCGGCCTATTTCGGTGGATTTATTCCAGCCCATTGGTCGGGGACAGAGCCGTTTTATTGGTGGACGCCCCTCTCCATCATTAGTTTTTCATTCCTTCATGCGGGATGGATGCATCTGGCATTCAATACATTGATGTTGGTCGCCATGGGTAGCGGACTGGAAAAATCAATCGGCATCAAAAAATATTTGATGATTTATGTTGGAACAACTTTGTTTGCGGCCTTTGCCCATCTGGCCTTATACCCCGCATCCACCATGCCGATTATCGGGGCATCGGGCGGGATTAGCGGCATTTTCGGCGCAATGATTGTGGTCATGAGCCAAAGCGGGCCATCGGTTGATAAAAGCAGATTGATGCCTGTCATCATTGCCTATATCGGCATTACCGTCCTGATGGGATTAATGGGCGCACCGGACGGATCGTCCGTTGCGTGGATTGCCCATATTGGTGGGTTTTTGGCAGGGGTCGGATTTATGATGACGCTGCTAAAACACCAGAAATAGATATTTTAGATTTGGCCACTCCGTCCGCCATCCAGACCAGAGTGTTGAAGAGATTTTCCGGTTCGACAATTGCTTGCCATGCAGGAAACTGACGCCCTGTTTTGAGGCAAACCCATGCGCCACTTGGGTCGGCTTGATAGGCGCGATCCAGCCATTGGCGGATAACTTCAGGCTTATTGGTTGTTTTTTCTTCGAGTAAGACCCAGAGTTTATAAATATCTGCACTCTTGCCGAGCTTTTCCGCCTGAACCAGAGCAATTCTGGCCTCGCCCCATAATTGTTCTTCAATCGCGACTTTTGCCAAGGCCAGTTGAGCGACCTCAGACTGCGGATGAAATTCGGCGATCCATTGGAACCAACGGAATTTCACATTTGGTTTTCCAGCCTTTTGTTCAGGCACCAAAGCATTCCAGAGAGGGATATAATCAGGATGCGCTTCACGTTTCCATGATTTTTCGAGAAGAGAAAGCGCTTTGCGTTTTGAACCCGTATCCATCAGCGATTGGATATATCTGGTATTTGCGGGGATAAATTCATCGTCGGCTTTATAGGCTTTTTTATAGAAGGCTGCGGCCTCATCCGGACGGCCTTGATCTTTCGCCATATCGCCAAGGACAATATAAATCACTTTGCGGTCTTGGTCAGCGACATCGCCCAGCGTTTTTTTATGTTTGTCCAAAGTCACAAGCGCATCGTTCCAGAGTTTGTTTTTGACCTCCAGATCATAGACCGCTTTGACAAGATTGAGGTTTTTTGGGTTTTCTTCAAAGGCTTTACGCGCGAGTAAAAGTGCCTTTTCAAAATTGCCCGCGAGGATGGCATTCTGCGTGAGACCTTGAATCCCCAAAAGTGCGGTATCCGCATTTTTAATCAGAATTTTATAAGGTTCATCCTGATCAACATCGCCGCCCTTTTTGGACATAGCCTGTGCCTGTAGGAGGAGTGGCAAGCCCGATTCTTCCTCGGGCAAAAATTTCTGGGCGCGGTGGGCGAGGTAATAGGCATTTTGTTGATCACCTGTTGCGGCGGCACTTAAACTCTGCATCAGGGCGCGATAGCCTTTGGTACGGCGGCGTTCAGCACGCGCGCGTGCTAGGCTGGCAGGCCACATGGAAAGGCGGGTCAGCATTTCAGAGAAACCAGCAATCAGCACAAAGGTAATCAATAACGCAACAGCGGCATAGCCGAGTTGCACGGTAATTTGATAGTCTTTCCAACCAATGACAATTTCACCCGGTTGCACCAGCAGAAAGATAGCAACACCCACAACCACAAGAACTTTGACGACATACCAGAGTGCGCGGAACATTATGGGTTACCCCCGACCTGAGAGCCGATGGTTTTCACTTGGTTGATGATCTGACCAATTCCACCCGCAGAGCCATTGGTATATGGCGCGGTTTTTTGCCCCATGCCTTTGAGTGTTTGAATGAGGTTCGTACCAATCAATTGTTGAACTTGTGAGGCCATAATAGTGGTTTGGGCGGCATCAATAATCGGTTTCGTTTTCTCTGCCGCTGGCCCTTGAATTTGTTGAAGCAAGGCAACCGCCCCTTCAACATCACCGGCATCCAGTTTTTTCTGGGCTTCGGTAATCGTAATCTGGGTTTGTGTACCAGAAAGCTGATGACCGTTCTTTTCGATTTTAATCACATTGTTCAAACGCGCCTTGGCTTTATCTTCAATCGACACATCTTGACCGGAGAGGGACGCAGACACAATTTCACCTGTTAAGCCGCGCAGTTCTTTAGACAGACCATTGGGGGTCAGCACACCGCTTTTGGCTTTAGGTGCCAGACGATCAATCGCCGCCTGTAATTCGGGGTTATCTTTGGCCATGGTCATTTTGAGGATTTGTAAATCCTGATCAAAAGATTTGTTATCGCGGGCGAGAGAGTCGCGCAGTTGTGTCATACCGAGAAGCATGACCGCCGCTTTCATATCCTCTGGCGCAACATCTTTGAATGTTTCGGCAACTTGCGGATTGCTTTCTTTGAGTGCCGCAAAGCTGGCCGTCACATCTTCGGTTGTTGCCCCTTGGGTTGATCCGATAAAGGCCGACATCAAACTTTGAATCTGCCCCGCGCCATTCGGAGAGGATTGTAACCCCTGAATTTTCTGGACAACGCTTTGAAGTCCGAGGGAATTAGATTGTTGTAACAATGTCCCCATATGACCTTCGATTTTTGAAAGGCGTTGCGCCACTGTTCCGGTTTTCAAATCTTCGGCAATCGCCGCATAAGATTTGGCCTGTTCGGATAATTCACCGATTTTTCCCTCTAGCACCGAGAGTTTTTGAGTGAGATCAGGGGACGAAGATTCCTGAACCGATTTCTGCGCCTGTTGCATGGCGGTGATTTGGTTTTCTAATTCTTTGATGCGAAGGTCTTGAGCCGTCATTTCCTTGACACGCGGCACCATCGCCAGAACCACGCCAGATACAGCCGCAACCAAGATCAATGCACCAGCCGCAAGTAAAGTTGTCTGGTTGCCAGCAGGTCTTAATTCAGGGTCGCGCATGGCTTCCTGAATTTTTTTCTTTTGAATGATTTTTTCTTCTGCCTCAGTCATATTGGTCATGGGGGTCTCTTTCTCACCCGCTATATCCACCAGTAAGGAGGACAGATTAATCCCGTGACGGTTTGCGGCATCCACCAATTCATTGCGGCGATTGGCGGGAATGGCATTGCGTTGTTTCCACCCTTGAATGGTTGTGACAGGAATACCCGTTTTTGTGGACATCGGGCGGATACCGCCAAAGCGATCAATAATATCTGACGCGTTACCAATAACGGCATTCGACTCTACACTCATTGCGACTATTCCTTAAACTTCTCGTCTAAATGGACTTTAATTTCTCAATAACGGACATTTGATTGGGGAAATCTGCGCTCACACATGACCCCCACCCCATTTCCACCATAGACTCTACCACCGAGGGAGACAGACACAAGAGATTTATGTTTTTGATATGCGAAATCAAGCCATTTTCATGGATGAGCTGCCTTAAAACCGTGCCACTCCGCACCGAGAAAAGCGTGATGACATCAATCCGGTCAAATTTTCCAAGCACATCGGGATCAAGCCGCGAAACAGGGCGGGCGCGATAGGTGATGACATCGTGAATCTTATAATCAGGCAAAAGCATTTGAAGATCATGGCGCACATCTTCACCGCGCGGATAGAGAAGATTCCCACCTGCGGGAATTTGGGCGGTGATCGCGGACAATAAATCCACGAGCCCACCCTGCCCCGAGACCACATTCAGGAAACCTTTCTGGCGGGCGATATGTTCGGTCATTTCGCCGACGCAGAAGACAGGCAATGAAAGCCATTCAAGAGGCAAATTAAAATTCTGGATCGATTGGCGGCTGGATAAAATAATCGCGGCGGGCTTCATAACCGCATCAACAGAAAATGGGAAATAATCTATTTCAAGGAGGGGTTGGATGAGCGGCGTAAACCCGAGTGTACTGATCTGTTCCGCGAAGTCTCTGGCCTGTTCTATCGGACGTGTGATGAGAACAAGTTTGGACATTTTAGAGAATACCTTCAGGTAATTTCGGGCGCATGCGGTGTCCCAAAACTTGGCCTGTTGTGACTGCGTCTTTGACACTCGTCACAGGGCCTTCGATTGCGTCTTCCAGATAATAACTGCCGTCTGGTTTGGCAACCGCACATTTCAAATTCATGCGACCGTTTTGAAGGGTTGCATAAGCCCCCACAGGGGTATGACATGACCCGTCAAGAACCTGTAAAACCGCGCGTTCTGCGACAGCCACCAAGGTGGTTGTTGGGCATGAAATGGCGTCGAGATAGCCCGATGTTTTTGTGTCGCCTGAACGAATTTCGATGCCGATAATTCCCTGACCACAGGCGGGTAAAAATTCTTCGACTTCTAAAATTTTTGTGAGATGGGATGTCAAATTCAAACGCACCAATCCCGCCATCGCAAGGAAGGTTGCATCGACTTGCCCCTGTTGCAATTTTTCAATTCGGGTCGCCACATTTCCACGCAGCGGTACAATTTTCAAATGCGGATATTTATTGAGGATAAATGCTTGACGACGAAGGCTCGATGTTCCGACCACTGCGCCTTCCGGCAACTCGGAAAAATCTTTATATTTGCCGGAGAGAAACACATCACGCGGATCTTCGCGTTTCATAAAATGATTGATCTCTAAACCTTGCGGTAGGAAGGACGGCATATCTTTTAAAGAATGAACGCCGCAATCAATTTCGCCCGCCAGAATACGTTGTTCGATTTCGTGGGCAAATTGACCTTTACCGCCTTTGGATTCCATCAGCCGAGTTTCACCTTGGGATGGTTTCCAATCGCCCGATGTCAAAATCTCGACAATCTCGATATCAAGGGACGGGTGTGCGTGGCGCAAAGATTGGGCAACCATATTGGTTTGCTTTAAAGCCAGTTGTGACCCTCGGGTCCCGATGCGGAGTTTATGAGACATTATCAATTATTATGTTTAAAGTTTTTATTCGAGCCTATGGATAGCCCAAAGAGAGAAGTTTGGCAACCAAAAGCCCGCTTTTATCCCCTCTTGTCCGATGCCATCCTAAAGGGTAAAGATGGTTTATGAATATTTTAGGCATTGAAACCAGTTGTGATGAAACAGGGGTCGCGGTCATTAATGACCAGCGCGAGGTTCTGTCACACTTGGTTTTGAGCCAAATTAAGAATCATCAGATCTTTGGCGGCGTCGTCCCCGAGATTGCGGCGCGTGCCCATTTAGACCATATCGACACTTTGATTAAAGCCGCGATGGATCAGGCAGGAATTGACTTTAGTCAATTGGACGGCGTCGCCGCAACCTGTGGCCCCGGTCTGATCGGCGGCGTTATGGTCGGAATGATGGCGGGAAAATCCATCGCCCTTGCCCATCACAAGCCCTTTATCGCCGTCAATCATCTGGAGGCGCATGCGCTTACACCACGTCTTATCAAAGATATTCCGTTCCCGTATCTGGTGTTACTGGTATCGGGTGGACACACACAAATTCTGGTCGCGGAAAATGTGGGCGTGTATCATTTATGGGCGTCAACGCGCGATGATGCGGTGGGTGAATGTTTTGATAAATCGGCAAAGATGATGGGGCTTCCATACCCCGGAGGCCCCCATTTAGAGCAGCTTGCAGCCCGTTGCAAAAATCTGCCTGCGGCAAAAATAAAATTTCCGTTTTCAATTCCGATGATTCACAGCAAAGAAATTGAATTTTCTTTCTCAGGTTTAAAAACCGCCGTCAGAAATGCAATTGATGCAGAACCGCAAAGCGAAGAATCGCTCGCACAATTGGCGGCCTCATTACAATCTGTTCTGTCCGAAACTTTGGCGTTCCGTGCGGGCCAAGCGATGAAGAAATTTAAAGCTGCATATCCTGATAAACAAAACCCCGCCCTGATCGTCTGCGGCGGGGTATCTGCCAATCAATCTATTCGTGCGGCGCTTGACAAATCGGCACACGAAAATAGCTTTGAACTCTCTGCCCCGCCGCTTGAATATTGTACTGATAATGGCGCGATGATAGCATGGGCAGGGATTGAATTATTAAAGTCCGGAAAGACCGCAGGACTAAACATGAAAGCCCGCCCTCGCTGGCCGTTGGCAGAGTTAAAGGACAATCAATCATGACCAAAATTTCAGTGATCGGCGCGGGCGCATGGGGGACGGCATTGGCCCAGGTTTATGCCAAGGCAGGACATCAGGTGACCTTATGGGCGCGGGAAAAATTGTTGGCGCAATCGATGATCGAGGCCAACCGGAATATTCCCTATCTCCCCAAAATCGACCTCGACCCGCATTTGAATATCACGTCAGATATTACAGAGGCCGTGCAGGCCGATGTGATTTTGAATGTGATCCCCGCGCAGTATTTGCGCACCAATTTGAAATTGATTGCGCCGTTACTCCGCGATCATCAACCGGTTGTGATTTGTGCCAAGGGGATCGAGATTGAAAGTCACTCCTTACTCTCCGATGTCTTTGCAGAAGAATGTCCGAAGGCCAATGCCGCCTTTTTAACGGGCCCGAATTTCGCGATTGAAATTGCATCAGGTCTGCCGAGCGCATCGACATTGGCCTGTGCTGACCCCAAAATCGGCAATGAATTACAACAAGCTTTGACCGCAAAAAACCTCCGCCTCTATCTGACGGGTGATATTATCGGCGCACAGGTTGCGGGTGCCATTAAGAACGTCATTGCCATTGCCTGCGGGATTTCCCACGGCCTAGAGCTGGGCGAAAGCGCCCGTGCCGCTCTGATTACCCGTGGCCTTGCCGAGATTTCACGTTTAACGATGGCCATGGGTGGCAAGCGCGAAACATTGATGGGGCAATGCGGAGTTGGTGATTTAATGCTCACCTGTTCCAGTATGAAATCACGCAATTTTTCCTGCGGCGTTGAACTGGCCAAGGGCAAAAAAATGGACGAGATTATCGCGTCCCGCACATCCGTCACCGAAGGCATCACCACCGCCAAAGCCGCCATCAAATTGATTGAAGATTACAAAATCGACATGCCGATTGTCCAAGGCGTTTATGATTGTCTTTATAACAATCTGTCGGTGAAAGAAGCCGTCACCGCAATTTTAGATCGCCCTTCGCGCATGGAAGGAGAATAAAATGCCCCATTGGTTGATGAAATCAGAACCGAATGTCTATGGTTGGGATAATTTAAAATCCGACGGGGTTGCTCCGTGGACGGATGTGCGCAATTACCAAGCCCGCAACAACATGAAAGCCATGAAGCGCGGCGAGCAGGTTTTTTTCTATCATTCCAATATCGGGCGCGAAGTGGTCGGTATCATGGAAGTGGTAAACGAACATTACCCCGACCCCGCCGACCCGCGATTTGTATTGGTCGATATGAAATGCAAAAAACTATTCAAAACCCCCGTGACCTTAGCCGATATTAAAGCCGACCCGCGCTTACAAAATATCGCATTGATCCGCCAATCCCGTCTTTCGGTGATGCCGATTACCGATGAGGAATGGGATATTATTTGTGAAATGGGTGGAAACAATCACTAGATTTGTAAAAAAACGACTAGATCTGTTATAAATATCTCTTACAATATGGCTTTGTTGCTTTGATCGCCTAAAATCGCTCCACAAAAGATAAAGATTTATTATTATGAAATCACCTCTACCAAGAACCATAATAATCCGTATCTTCGGCCTTCTTGTTGCTACTTTTCTACTTCTTTCATTCCCATCCAAGGGCTTCGCGGGCGTATCAATTCCCTTTACCATTAACTTATCCGAAGCCGTCAATGTGACAGGCACACCGAGAGTTGCCGTCGATGTTAGTGGGGTCACACGTTATGCAACCTACACCGCTGGTACAGGAACATCCGCACTTACATTTACTTATGGGGCGGTTGCTGGTGATGTAGACTTGGACGGAGTGGTCATTTCTTCACCAATTGATTTAAATGGCGGCACGATAAAAGACCTTGCAGGGAATGACATGACATCCCTCACTTTCTCGCCACCCAACACAACCAATGTCAGAGTCAATTATCCTTCGCTAAGTATGGATTTTACAACGAGTTCAACAGGAAGATATAGTCTGAACGGTATTGTCTATAATAGTTTTACTTCTTTCTTATCTGCAGTTGGGGGAACATTTACACGCACAGGGTCAACCGCAACATATTTCGATTCAAGTGGCACACTACAAACGGCAGCAGCAGATATTCCCCGCTTTGATTACAACCCAACAACACAGGTTCCCAGAGGCATTTTAATTGAAAGAAACAGTACCAACTTCATTAAGAATAGTGTCTTTTCTGGTATCAATACAGCCACTTATACAGCCAGTCAAAGCATTCCCGGTACAAATTGGTCAGTATATATCCCAACATCAGGTGTCTCTGGGCAGAGCATATCTTTAACCCCGGGAACATCTATAGGGATTCCCTATCTTGATATTCGTATGCAAGTAACCAACACTGGGGGTGTAGCGGCATATCTTGTATTTTCTCCTATCCTTAGTGATAACATGTCTGTATCAAATGGGACTGTAACAATTGCTTCTGGGTGGTTTGGTGTAACGTCCTATACATCAACGGGCGGAACTTGCAGTGCAAATCTTGAAAATCGGTCGATGACATCTGCTGGCAACTATATAACAAGCGCAGCGTTAGCTCTTACCTCAGTATCGCCTTATCAAAGGAGGGTAACAAACACTTTGACCCATGGCTCAACAGCTGCATTTGCCTCGAACTGGGTCTACATAGCTGTTCCTGTTGGTACAACATGTGATATTACCATGCGCTTTGGCGCACCACAGATTGAACAAGGATCAGTTGCAACATCCTATATTCCAACAGCAACGAATGCAACGGCGACCCGCAACGCCGATATTTTAACCATACCCACCACATCTGGATGGAATAATGCGACAGAAGGCACATTATATGTAAGTGCATTAAATGGTACAAATAGTGCAATAGTTGGAATAGCTGCACTGAACAATTCAGCATCTCAATCTACAAACCGGATTACGATTATACGCACAGCTACGTCTTCAATTGAAACATTAACATCAGTTGGTGGTGTAACCCAGTTTCAGACATCCACTGCATCCAATGGGAATAATACCCTGAATAATATTGGTTTTGCCTATGCCTCAAATAATTTCAGGAATTCAGTGAACGGTGTATTAGGATCACTCGACACATCTGGCAGCCTACCAACAATTGATCAATTGCTCATAGGGCGCTGGAATAGCGGAAGTGCCTCTTATTATGATGGATGGATACAGAAAGTAAAATATTACCCCTTACGCGTGACAGATACCCAATTACAACTTATCACACAATAATATCAGAATCATAAATATCAGGACCGTATTCAGGTAACCGATGAAGAATGGAATACTATTTATGAATTGAGAAATTTATAAAGTCGTTCACGCAAAGGCACAAAGATTCCACAAAGGACACTAAGATTTTCAAGTTGTTCGGATACGTCATTGCGAGTAGACAACGTCGACGAGGCAATCCAACATTTGACGACCTTAAACCGCTGGATTGCCACGCTCCCTGCGGTCGCTCGCAATGACGCTTCTGATATGCATTTGATTTGACGTAGGTTAGAGTGAAATAAATATAAAAAACCTTTGTGTCCTTTGTGGAATCTTTGTGCCTTTGTGTGAACGAAAACCATTCAGACAACAGAGTAAAATAATAATTTCCATATATTAAAATCACGGGCATTTTCCTTGAAAAACAACGCGAAACGCTTTATTCCAAAGTATGACAATATTTTTACATCAGAATGATTTGCCAGCCGATCTGCCCTTTGGTTCGTCGGTGGCTATAGATACCGAAACCATGGGGTTAAATCTTGTGCGGGATCGGTTGTGCCTTGTCCAGCTTTCCTTTGGTGACGGAAACGCCCATTTGGTCAAATTTGGCCCGAATAGCGATTATGCCGCCCCGAATTTGAAACGCCTTCTCAGTGACCCGAAGATTGAAAAATTATTCCACTTCGCACGGTTTGATCTGGCGTCGATTGAAGCTTATCTGGGTGTCACCTGTACCCCCGTTTATTGCACCAAGATTGCATCCCGTCTTGTCCGCACCTTTACCGACAGACATTCTTTGAAAGCCTTATGCAGTGATTTGTTAGGTGTTGAACTGAACAAACAACAACAATCGTCCGATTGGGGTGCGCTGACCCTTACCGATGATCAGAAAACCTATGCGGCGAGTGATGTCCTCTACCTCCACCGCCTTCGCGAAAAACTGGATGTCATTCTGGAACGCGAAGGACGTATGGAACTGGCGAAAGCCTGTTTCGAATTTCTTCCCCACCGTGCCAAACTGGATTTGGTCGGCTGGCCGGAGATTGATATTTTCGCCCATAATTCATAAAGGAATTGAGAATGGCTGACGCTGTGACAAAACTATCGCCTGCTATTGATGACTTGTCATCGGCGCGCCGCACATTGGCAACCGAGATTGAGGGACTGAACGCCCTTGCAAAATCGCTTGATCAGAATTTTGTGAAAGCGATTGAAGTCATTCAGGCCATGAAAGACAAAGGCCGTGGTCGTTTAATTGTGGCGGGTATCGGTAAAAGCGGACATATCGCACGCAAAATTGCGGCGACCCTTGCATCCACCGCAACCCCCGCTTACCACATCCATCCGGGTGAGGCGAGCCACGGTGATTTGGGGATGATTACCGAAGATGACGTGATTATCATGATGTCGTTTTCGGGGACGAATGCCGAACTCACCGATATGACACTCTACGCCAAACGCTTTCATATTCCGTTGATTGCCATCACGGGAAATCCAGAAAGCCAGTTGGCACAATATGCCGATATTGCACTGATCCTCCCAAAAATTCCCGAGGCCTGTCCGAACGGATTAGCCCCCACCACATCGACAACGATGATGTTGGGCTTAGGCGATGCGATGGCGATTGCGCTGTTGGAACGTGCTGGCCTCACCGCCGAAGCATTTCGTGTTTGGCATCCGGGCGGAAAATTGGGCGCGAAACTGCGCAAGGTGTCCGACCTGATGGTCAAGGGCAATGATTTACCGTTCGTCACAGCCGACACTACCATGGACAAAGCGATTATTACCCTGTCCGAGAAAAACCTGGGGTCGGTGATTATCGTGGACGGAGATAAGAACCTGTTGGGAATTATTACCGACGGTGACTTAAAACGTCATATGGCTGCAGATTTATTATCACGCAAGGCATCCGATATTATGAGCCACAACCCGCGCACCATATCACCGAACATCCTTGCCGCCGAAGCATTGGACATCATGTTGAATTCCGCCGCGTCACCGATTACTTCGTTGATTATTGCGGATGAACAAAAACATGTTTTAGGCCTGATCCGTATTCAGGAACTTTTAAAAGCCGGGATCGCGTAGCAGATGATGGTTGAAACGACACCGCAAAATGATGAGCATATTGATTTGCTGATCCGCAGCGATGAAAATATTCAACTCAATAACCAGAAATCAAAACGCCATAGCAATATGGTGCGGGGCATGCGCCTCCTCTTGCCTATCGCAGCGCTCGCCGTCATTGTAGTCATCATGGCGTGGAAAAGCGACAATAACCCTGTGACTGCCGTTCCGCGCGAACAAATTTCCCCGCAGACCGTCAGCCAGAATGAATTGATCAACCCGAAATTCCAATCCCAAGATAATAGCGGCCAGCCCTATTCCATCACCGCCGACAAAGCCACACAGAACGCGGAGGACATGAACACTTTGCTCCTTCAAAAACCTGTGGCGGATATGACGTTGAAATCGGGCGGTGAGGTCAAGGTGACCGCGACAAATGGTCAATATCAACAAGAACAAAAAGGCCTGACCCTCGACGGGAATGTGACGGTGCATCATAATAGCGGGTATGAAATCCAGACGGAAAAAATGAATGTGGATGTCACAGGCCAGATCATCACATCCGACACACCTGTCACAGGTCATGGGCCACAGGCCGATATTACTGCGACCGGTCTGAACGTCAACGGCGATTCAAAAATTGTTATTTTTACCGGTCCTGCAAAACTGATTTTGCACAAGGAAGATCCAACCGCACCAGCCCCAGCTCAGGATAAACAACCATGAAAATTCAGCTTTTTATTCTTTTGTCTTTATTATCAAGCACTGCATTTGCGGCGGATCAGAAATTACCGTTGGAGATCACAGCCGATAAGGCCTTGGAATGGAATCAAACCGATAAAACCTATGTCGCCCGCGGCAAAGCGGTTGCCACACAAGGCGAATTATCGGTGAAGGCCGATACCCTCACCGCCACCTATGCGGGTGCAAATGGTAACACCAGCGATATCATCCTGTTGACTGCAGACGGAAACGTCACACTGACATCGGGTGCGAATGTCGCAACGGGGGATAAGGCCGTTTATGATTTGGTCACGGGGCAAGCCGTGTTGTCGGGCACACGTCCTAAAATTGTTCAAGAGGGCAAAAATACGCTGGAGGCCGATAAGGTCACAGTCTGGACAAAAAATAACGTCCTCGACCACGCCGAAGCCGACGGCAATGTCGTGATTGTCAGCAGCGAACAAAAAGCAACAGGCAACAAAGCCACCTATAACGCCGTTACCAACACCGCTGAATTAATCGGTCAGGTCAAAGTTACCCAAGGCCCCAATATTTTAGAAGGCGATAAAGCCGAAATGGATCTGACCACCCATGTCAGCAAAATGGTCAGCGCCGATAGCTCCAAACGCGTCAAAGGCGTTTTCTTTACGAATACAAAGAAGAAAGATTAACGACGAATGGGCACAATTTTAAAACGTGAAAATACGTCATCGGTCGGGAAAGGTCTGCGTGCGGATCATTTGTCGAAGTCTTATAAAAAGCGGCCTGTCCTTCGCGATGTGTCGTTGCATGTCCAACGCGGCGAAGCGGTTGCTTTGCTGGGGCCGAACGGGGCGGGGAAGACGACCAGTTTTTATATTATCACGGGATTAATCCAGCCTGATGGCGGTGACATTACATTGGACGGTGAAGAAATCACAACATTGCCGATGTATCGTCGCGCCCGTATGGGGATTGGCTATCTGCCGCAAGAGGCATCGATCTTCCGTGGCCTCAGCGTTGAAGACAATATCAAAGGGATTATCCAGACGCAGACAGATCTGAATCTGGAAGATCAAGAAGCATTGCTTGAAGATCTTCTGGTTGAATTTTCCGTCTCTCACCTGCGCCGCACACCTGCGATTGCTTTATCGGGTGGAGAACGTCGTCGTGTTGAAATTGCAAGGGCACTTGCATCACGCCCGCATTTTATTCTGCTCGATGAACCACTCGCGGGGATCGACCCGATTGCGGTGAATGATATTCGCGACCTGATCGGACAATTGCGGAACAGAAATATCGGTGTTCTGATTACCGACCATAACGTCCGTGATACGTTGGGGATTGTTGACCGTGCCTATATCCTCCATGACGGGATGGTCTTGACCGAAGGCAAGCCCGAAGAAATCGTCAATAATGCCGATGTCCGCAAAGTCTATCTGGGCGAAGGTTTCACACTTTAGAATTAAGAATTATAAGGTTTATACCCTTGGCGCAAATCGGCGAGGGCGATAGTTGTGCCGTCCAAAAAATTGTTGGTATCACCTGAGGCTTCACTTTCTTTGGCTGCTTTATAAGCGACCATCCCCGTACTCACCAAAGCACCGACCGGGCCGCCAAAGATTGCGCCACCGACAATTTGTGCAATCGCGCCCATCGTATCACCCGTTGCCGATTGATAGAGGTTACTGACCACTGGAATATGTTGCAGTGGGTTGATTATATCCACAATATCGGAGAACCCGAATGACTTGTCTTTGCCATCAACGCCCCCCGCATCGGCAATATTTTCCGCGAAACTCTTCGCCCCCGACCAAACAGGGATACTTCCCGCCATACGGTCATTTTTCCCCGAAACCATTGTATATGGCTTGGCCTGTGGGGTCTGTGGACTTGACGCAGTCTCTTTTGTGGGCGCAAATTTTATCAAAATTGATCTCCTGAGATATATTTTGCAAGCACCGTACCAGTTTTATGCTAAAGTCATTCTATCATATAAGACCAAGGCAATGATCCATGACGACCCAAAATGTCCTGTTAAAAATAGACAACCCTGTCCTTCACAGATTGATCGAGGAACAATTATCCATGGTCAAGACTATTACTCTGGACGCGTCCCTTCCGCCGCATCTGATGATCGTGCAACAGGGGAGTGTTATTCCGGATCATTTGAACACCATTCCCGTTCTTGAAATTCCAAAAGGCGCGGTCAGGCTTGGTGAAATGATCGATAAAATTGGCTATCTGTTATCGGGACGCGAATCCCATATCGAAGATGAAAATGAAAATATTGATCTGGGCGAATTTACGCTTTTTCCGTCTGAGAATATTCTGACGCATATTGAATCGGGTGATGACATTCGCCTGACTGATAAAGAGCGACTGTTACTCCGCTTCCTGTTCGAGGCCAGAGAAACAGGCATCCCGCGCAAAGATTTATTAAAGGCTGTCTGGGGCTATGCCGATGATGCAGAGACCCATACGCTGGAGACGCATATCTATCGCCTCCGCCAGAAGCTGGAGATTTATAACGCGCAAAATCTGATTAAAGTTTTTGAAGGTGTTTATAAGATAGACCTCAAGAAACACTAAGAAAAAACCCGCCTAAATCAGCGGGCGTTTTATTTTATTCGTCTTCTTTGGAATATCCGGCGATGTCTTCGATGCCTGCTTCTTCGTCATCGTCATCATCACTGAAATCTTCAGAACCACCAAAGCCTGCGTTTGCTTCGGCAACCAAGGCGCTCCATTCTTCTTCGCCTTGCATATCTTCGATCACATCATCTTTATCATCATCCATCGGGAAGACGCGTTGATGGCTGGAGATCAGATCTTCTTTCAATGCTTCCACTTCAACAGTGTTTTCAGCAATTTCACGAAGGGCAACAACAGGGTTTTTGTCGTTATCACGATCAAGTGTCAAAACCGCACCTGTTCCAATACGACGCGCACGTTGTGCGGCAACCATAACCAATTCAAAACGGTTTGGAACTTTCAAAACGCAATCTTCAACGGTTACGCGTGCCATATTAAATCCTTTTTTATGATGTGACTTTGAAGAAGTTTATAGTCATCCTGCCGCAAAAACGCAAGAGTTTCCTCTATCAACCATCAAAATATATTATGTGAATAAAAACATGGTTTTTTTTAAGCCCCCAACCTGCTAATCGTAATTCCTGTAAAAGACATTTGAATAAGGAAAAAACGATGATCAGCGCCCCTTCTGAAGAGATTGCCAAAAAAGCCGCCAAAATCCTTTTGGATACAAAATCGGTATTATTTAATTCCCGCGAACCATTCGTTTTTACCTCGGGTCGCATCAGCCCTGTCTACACTGACTGCCGCCGCCTGATTTCGTTCCCTGCCGAGCGTACCATCCTGATGGATATGGGTGCAAAAATTTTGACTGACAAGGTCGGGCTTGAAAATATGGACTATCTGGCGGGCGGCGAAACCGCTGGTATTCCATACGCTGCATTCCTCTCCCAAACCCTCAACAAACCAATGCTTTATGTCCGCAAGAAACCAAAAGGTTTCGGACGTATGGCACAAATCGAAGGCGTGATGGATCAGGAAAATGCGAAAGTCGTATTGATCGAAGATTTACAATCAGATGGTGGCAGCAAAAAAGTTTTCATCGATGCGTTGCGCGCCGCCAATGCAAAAATTGAACATGGTTTTGTTGTGTTCCATTACGGCATCTTCCAGAAATCCATCGACAATATGAATGAATTCGGCATGACCCTCCACTACCTCACCGACTGGTGGCATGTGTTGGCGGTTGCGCGTGAACTGAAATATTTTGACGAAGCCACATTGTCTTCTGTTGAAGAATTTTTAAACGCGCCGGACGCATGGGCGGAGAAAAACGCCCATCTGGTGCCGAAAAAAGAACAGGCATAAACGGATGTTAAGCAAGTTCCATTTCCTGAGCAGTTCCAGTCCCGAGGCAGAAAAGGCTTATAATGCCTTACTCTCGACCTTCGGGCAAACGGAGCTTGAAAATGCCGATGTCATTGTGGCGATTGGCGGGGATGGAACATTGCTGAACGCCTTACGCAAAAGCGAAGGACGGAACATTCCTGTCTATGGCATCAACCGTGGATCAGTTGGTTTCCTGATGAATGCGCCACAACTTGAAAATTTGCTGGAGAAAATCGAACAGGCGGAGAGTGTCACCATTCACCCGCTCGCCATGAAGGCCACCGACATTCACGGAAAGACATTCGAGGCCGTTGCCTTTAACGAAGTCTCTTTGTTACGCCAAGTGCGTCAGGCGGCAAAAATCAGTATCAGCATTGATAACATCGTCCGCATGGATGAATTGATTTGTGACGGCGTGATGGTCGCGACACCTGCGGGAAGTACCGCTTATAATCTGTCCGCTCATGGCCCTATCCTTCCCCTCAAATCAGAAATTCTGGCACTTACCCCGATCAGTGCCTTCCGTCCACGACGTTGGCGCGGCGCACTTCTTCCGTCCTCTGCCAAAATCCGTTTTGATATTCTGGATTTCGAAGACCGTCCGGTCAGTGCGACAGCAGACGAAGTTGAAATCCGTGATGTTGTATCTGTCGAAATTTCACAATCCCCTATCACCAAAACAGTCCTGTTTGATAAAGGCCATTCGTTAGAAGAACGTATCCTTAAAGAACAATTCGCATGGTAGATGAACCCCGCATTCGCTTTGCGGTCAAAATCACCCCCAAAGCATCACAGAATGCCATCCTCGGGTGGAAACAGGACGCAGACGGACAACCCTATTTAAAAGTCTCCGTCACCACCGTCCCCGAAAAAGGAAAAGCCAACGAAGCGCTTATTGCGCTTCTCTCCAAAAGCTGGAAAATCCCGAAATCGGATATTGTGATTGAAAAAGGAGATACCGACAGACATAAAACTCTGTCTATCCCTAGGGGGTATCAATCTATTTTATCGGAATAATGGTGCCCTCAAGAAGACTCGAACTTCCACGTCCTTTCGAACACAAATACCTGAAACTTGCGCGTCTACCAATTCCGCCATGAGGGCAACCCATAGATGGTAAAAAACTCAGGTGCGGATTATCTACCCAAGTCAGACAGGCTTGTCAAACATCTTTCATGTGTTTTACAGAAAAAACTGTAAAAACTATTGCATTATAGAATTGTGCCATTAACATCACTTGGGTTGCATATCCGTTTTAGGAAAAATTTATGTTGAAAATAAGCAAGTCACTGATTGTTACTTTTTTAGTGATTTTTCTGTATGCCACCCCTGCCTTTGCCGCAACGTCCATTCCTTTTACCATTAATATGTCCCAAGCTGTCAATGTGACGGGCACACCCCGTATTGCCATTGATGTCGGCGGGGTTGCGCGCTACGCAACCTATACTTCTGGATCAGGCACATCCACTTTGATCTTCACCTATACAATGGTGGCGGGCGATGTGGATTTGGACGGTGTTACCCTGACACCGTCGATTGATTTAAATGGCGGCACGATCAAGGATCTTGCTGGAAACGATCTTTCCCCTTTAACATTCACCGCACCCAACACCAGCAATGTCAAAGTGAATTACCCATCTTTAGGAATGGATTTTGTGGCCGATGCCGATGGACGCTACACCCTCAACGGCACAGCCTATAACGACCTCACTTCCTTCCTCTCCGCCGCAGGGGGCACATTTAGCCGCGCCAGTGTCGGAACATATTTTGATAGTGCAGGCGTTCTACAAACTGCTGCCTCAGGTGTTCCCCGTTTTGATTATGACCCTATCACCCATGCTGCAAAGGGGATATTGATTGAAGAGAGCAGAGCTAACCTTTGGCAAGATTCAGAGGCATTCAATAATCCTTTCTGGATTGCCTCACAAGTAACAGTTAGTCCGAACGTGACCATTTCACCTGCAGGAACGATGACAGCAGAGAAAATAACAGAGGCCTCTGGGGGCACTTTTCATTATGTCGGACTTACGCCAAATTATTCAGCAAATACAACCCGTACTGTTAGCGTATATGCTAAAGCCGCAGAGCGTCAGTGGTTACGAGTCTATGCCGATGACGGATCAGGTAATTCGGCCTATGCAAACTTTAACTTAGGTACAGGTACCTATGACTTTGTAGGAGGCAATAATTCATATACGTCATCCGCCATGATCCTGAATGTCGGCAATGGCTGGTATCGTTGTATTTTGACTTACTCGATCGCAACCGCGACAACCCGCGTACAATTTATTATGCGAACGACAGGGGGTACGGGATCAAGTTCGTATGCGGGGGATGGATCTTCAGGGCTTTATTTGTGGGGCGCGCAAATTGAACAAGGTGCCTTCGCCACGTCCTATATTCCTACAACAACAACCGCTGTCACACGCGTGGCGGATAGATTAACAATACCAATAGGGGTTTGGTTTACTCAGGACTCAGGAAGTACTGTTACTGAGTTCGATAGAAATCAATCATCCTCTTCCAGTGCTGTCCTAGCACTAACAAATGCAAGCAATCTGCAAGGGCCAATCAATTACTACAATAGTTCTTCAGGCTTAATTGACAGCGCTGCGGGTGTTAGCTTGACAAAATATAAAGATTATTCTTCTTTTGGTGCAATTTCTGATACCAATGGGCATAAGGTCGGAATAAGCTATTCTGGATCTATCTTTGCGACATCAATACTTAAACTTGGACAAGAGAGAGGATCTCTTTCTGGTTTCGAACTTAACGGGCATCTGAAAAAATTTAAATATTACCCTCTTCGTGCCGCAGACACCCAACTCCAATTATTGACGCAGTAAAAATCCCGTGCATATAAACAATCTGGCATTAACCTATTTTTGTCTTTTCTTTTGGTATAATTCAGTCATCATGGCGTGAGAACGTCTATCATCCCGTATTTAAAACGTCGAGCTAGGTTTACTATGAAAATATTAGTCATTGATAATGATATTGTGACCGCAAATTTGCTGAAAGCACGGCTTTTGCCTTTGGGACACACGGTCGAAATCACTGAAAAGAACGAAGGTGTCGATAAAATCATATCCGATGGATGGGATGTTATTTTCTTTGATCCCTCCCCCCTGACAACCTTGCGCCCCACTGTTTTAAGTATGCGCCGCGCCAATCGCCGCAATGTGTATATGGTTTTGATGTCCCAGACATTAACTTTCCAAGATGGTTTGACTTCCGGCTTTAATGATTTTATGTCAAAGCCATTGGATATGAATCTGATGCTCGATAAAATCGACAACGCACATACCCTGATGGGTCTTCAAAAACATCTGGCCAATGATAAGGAAGATTTCCCGAGTGCGGGCGGTGTGATTGCGAAATCCGCCTTTAACCAATTATTTCTGTCCTGCCTTGACCGCGCCGACCGTTATGGCGAAGTGTCCCATATTATTTTCATTACCATTGATAACTATACCCAGATCACAACCGAGGCCGGGGCGTATGACGCCAATATCGTGTCCGCCAAACTGGCGCACCATTTGGTTCACCTCCGCCGTCAATCGGATATTATCGCGCAGACCAAAGAGAATGAGTATGCTTTACTCTTGCTGCGTCCTATGACAGAATCAGAGCCAATAGAAGCCGCCCATCGTTTCGCAGAATCTTTGTCAAAATGCACCGATATTCCTTACGACACACAACATTCCGTCAATATTCGTGTCTTCCTGATGCGCCTGCCGACAGGGGCAACAGGGGTCGAACATCGCATGGCCATTTATCAGGAACAGCCTTAGGCTTTCTTGCCTTTGCCCTTCTCCTCTCTGCCTGTGCGGAAGGGCCCGTGAAGCCGCGCCCCGGGGTGATGGAAGCAAAATCCTGCATGGCTCACATCAACAAATCCCCTGCCAAATTTGATGGCTATATTATTCAAAGCTGCACCAATAACGGGGTTTGGGTGGTCGAACAACGTGACCCCCAGACCGGACGACCCTTAACCCTCTATGATTTTGTGAACCGCGAATATACTGTAGGGTCAGCAGAAGCCGAACCTTTACCCTTCGATCTGATGACCGAGCCAGAAAAAGCCCAGTTTTTATCTTTACAAAAAAATTTGAATAAGGCCTTATTGGATGAGGGGAAATCTTAAGAAAATAAAGATATAGTCGTGATAACACCTTAACAATGATGACCCCCGAGCCCCCTAAAATGATCCCTCAGGCTGAAGCCCTTATCAAACAAATGAAATCTTACGATCCCGATTTCAACCAAGCCTTGGTTGAAAAAGCGATTGAATTTGCCCGCGTGATGCATGAAGGACAAACCAGATCATCGGGCGAGCCTTATTACACCCACCCTATCGAGGTCGCATCGATATTGGCCGACATGAAAATGGATACGGCAACGATTATCACCGCCATCCTGCATGACACATTGGAAGACACCAAAGCCACCAGCGAAGATTTAGAAAAACAATTTTCATCGGAAGTTTCAATGTTGGTCAACGGGGTCAGTAAACTGACCAAAATCGAAAGCCAGACCGTTGAAGGCAAACAAGCCGAAAATTTCAGAAAACTTTTGCTGGCGATGTCCGAAGACATTCGTGTCTTGCTGGTGAAACTTGCTGACCGTCTGCACAATATGCGGACGCTGCATTACATTCAAAAGCCCGAGAAAAGATTCCGCATCGCGCGTGAGACAATGGATATTTATGTGCCCCTCGCCGAACGCGTGGGCGTCCATAAAATCAAGGAAGAGCTTGAAGATTTAGCCTTTAACTATATGAACCCCGAAGCACGGGATAGTATCACCAACCGCCTGTCTTTCCTGCGTCAAGAGGGCGGAGATCTGGTTGATGTCATTATCACCGAGTTAGAAAAAATCATTAAAGAAGCAGGCATTGACGCCGAAGTCACAGGACGAGAAAAAACCCGCTATTCCATCTGGAAAAAAATGCAGCGGAAAAATATTTCGTTCGAACAATTGTCAGACATCATGGCCTTCCGCATCGGGGTGAATGATGTGGCGGAATGTTATCACGCGTTGGGGATTATCCACTCTCACTACCCTGTCGTACCAGGGCGGTTTAAAGACTTTATTTCAACACCGAAACCGAACGGTTACCGTTCACTCCACACCACCGTCATCGGCCCCAAAAATCACCGTATTGAAATCCAGATCAGAACGCATCAGATGCATGCCGAGGCTGACTTGGGCGTTGCGGCACACTGGTCATACAAACAGGGAGGCGAAGCGGCTGGCGCGCAAAAAGATGCCAAAAAATATCGCTGGCTCCGCGAACTGCTGGACATTCTGGAACAAGACCAACGCCCCGAAGATTTCTGGGAAAATACCAAACTGGAGTTATTTCAGGAACATGTCTTTGCCTTTACCCCGAAGGGCGATTTGTTCGAATTGCCGTCAGGGTCAACGCCGATTGACTTTGCCTATGCCATTCACTCCGACGTCGGGAACAGATGTATCGGGGCAAAGATCAACGGACGGATTGCTCCGCTCAACACCAAATTACACAATGGCGACCAGGTCGAGGTCATCACTGCCAAAACCCAAAGCCCGTCTCCGACATGGGAACGGTTTGTGGTCACCGGCAAAGCCCGTTCGCATATCCGCCGTTTTATCAGGCAGCAACAGCGCACCGAATACCTGACCCTTGGTCGCGCCATGCTCCAGAAAGTCTTTAAAACCGAAGGCTATGAATTTACCGAGAAAGCCGTTGCAGGCGTCACCGACCAATTCCGCGAATGCAAAGATGTCGATGATGTGTTTGCAGGTATAGGTGCAGGAAATATCGTTGCCCGTGACGTCTTCCGCGCCATCTTCCCCGCCCATAAAACCGAAGGCGAAACAGGCAAGCAGATCAATAACCCTGATGACATCGTCTCGGTCAAAGCACACAACCAAGAACATCGCTCCGGAAAAATACAACCAATGCCGATCAAGGGACTGATCCCCGGTATGGCGGTGCATTTCGCGAGATGTTGTCACCCGTTGCCGGGCGACCGTATCGTGGGGATTGTGACCACGGGCAAAGGGGTGACCATTCACACCATTGATTGCGAAACGTTAGAACAATTTGCAGACACGCCCGAACGCTGGATCGACGTATCATGGGGCGAAGGTAGCGATAACTCAGATGCGCGTGTCGGACGGTTGATTATTACCATCAACAACCAACCGGGGGCACTCGGAACAATTTCAACCGTCATCGGTAAAAGCGGCGGCAATATTACCAACTTGAAAATCACCAGCCGCAGTGCAGATTTCTGGGATATGTATCTGGACGTATCGGTCACGGACACCAAACATCTGAACAATATCGTCGCCGCCCTCCGCGCCACTCCACAGATTGTAAGTGTCGAGCGGGCGCGGGGCAGATAAAGAAAGAATAAGAAAAATTATGTTCAAGAGGAAAACACCCCTCTCCGCCTCACAAAAAGCCATGTCTCTTTTATGGCCGTCTATGGGTTGGAAAAGAATGTTTCAGTATGTTCAACTCCGCCTGATCAGATTAAAAGGATCGACCCGCTCTATTGCCACAGGCTTTGCGTTCGGCGCTTCCATATCCTTCACCCCCCTCCCCGGGGGGCATATTATCGGGGCAGGATTGTTGAGCTTCGCGACACGCGGCAATCTGTTGGCAAGCCTTGTGGGAACGTTGATTGGTTCGCCGTGGACATTCCCTATTATGTGGTGGGGCGCTTATAAAACGGGAGAACTCGCTTTTCATCTATTCGGTGCAAAGATGGTTGATATGCCCCAAGATGTCACATGGGGGTTTTTAGTGGATGAAATAACCCAGCGCCCTATGGATTTGATCGTCCCATGGATCACGGGCGGATTTATTTTGATGGCGCTTTCATGGCCGATCTTCTATATTTTATGTTACCGCGCGGTTGATAAATTACGCAAAAAATATCGCCGCGAACACCACTATCACACGAGACACGCTACATGATTATCGGCACAGGAAACGACCTGATTGACATTCGCCGCATCGAAAAGACCCTTGATCGTTTCGGCATGCGTTTTATTGAACGCTGCTTTGCCCCAACAGAAATTGAAAAAGCCGAACGCCGTAGATCAGCAGGCACCCATATCGCCACCTACGCCAAACGCTTTGCTGCCAAAGAAGCATGCTCCAAGGCGTTGGGCACAGGGTTTAACCACGGCGTTTATATGCGCGATATTGCGGTGACCAATGATGAGAATGGCAAGCCATCCCTCACCCTATCAGGCGGCGCGCTAGACCGCCTTCAATCCCTAACTCCGCACGGCAAAACTGCCGTTATTCATCTCAGTCTCACCGATGAACCACCCTTGGCGCTTGCCGCCGTTATGATTGAGGCCATATAAAAAAGGAGGGATAAAAATCCCCCCTTTTCTGAATAAAGCATAAATCGGCAATCTTATTTTTTGCCATGTAATCTCATGATTTTTTTAGCTGGCTTGTCGTCGCTGGACGGTGCAACTTCAGAAGTATTTTCTGATTTCACTGTATCCATTTCAACACCCGCTGCTGGTTCAACCGATGCAGGTGATGCAACTGGCTTTGTGTAACGCATTTGGTATGATTTTGACCCTTTGATCATAACAGGCTTTTGGCCTTCATTAAATTCAGCCGCCATCGCAGGTGCCGCAAAAGCCAACAGAACAAAAAGTGATAAAATAAAACGCATTTTTTTACTCCCTAGATAAAAACATTATGAATATTGGAGAGGACTATAACCCCTCTCCACGATTTTTTGCAAACTTTTTCTAAAATGAACGGGATACAGTGAAAACAAAGCGTTTTCCGCATCCGTCTGCACATTCAGAAGGCTCGTTCAGGTCAGTATCATAATATTTCAGACCCAAATTAAAGCCCTCGATATCGTAACCAACACCCAATGACCATGTGCCATAGTCTGCTGTACCGAAGGCCGCGTTATCATCAATCCATTGATAAGCATAACCAGCATTTGCAGAGAATCCTTCAGGCAACGGAACAGTTACGTTCACGGCTGGATACCACGCATCACCACTGGAGGCAAAGAAATCAGGTGAATAATTCAGGGATGCTGTTGCTTGCATAAAATCGAAATCATATCCGACAGCTGCCGCCAATTCCCAGTAATCATAATTTTTAGTATCATCAGCACCTGGGTAGTAATAATAAATCGCGCCCAAATCCCAAGTTAAATCATCAACAGTTTTGCTGATCCCGCCATAGAAATCGATCTCGGTTGTGGCGTCCGCAAAATCAACACCTGATCCCCATACGCCAGCATAAAGGCCAGTAACTGGACTTGTCCAATCCATGCCACCTTGAATGGTTGGCTCTTCATTACTTTGGGAAATGCCACGGAAAACATAGTCTGTGGTGAGGGCAACATTGCCGGTAAACGGAGAATCTGCAGCTAAAACTGGGCTAGATATAAAAGCCACAGCCAAAAATAATGAAACGAAACTTTTCATGGAAACCTCAAAAGAAAATATGTGTAGGGGGTGTAATCATGAGAATCAGATTACGATTGACACATTCTGCGGGAAGGAAAAAGATTGTCAATATGACGAAGGGCGGTCGCAAACAACTATTAAGTATTATTATTTACCTAGATGCGTTGCGAATTAATCCGTTACGGCGCATCGCCTCGACCACCTTGGCCTTATAGGAATATCCGCGGCTCGGGGTTTTGGAATGATAGTTGGCAATTGCTTTTGAAAGTGATCCTGTTTCATCCATATGACGTCTTAAAATCCATGCGGCCACACCCATATTGGTACAGGCATCATCCCTGATCCATTTGGCGGCGGTGGTTTGTTCAACCCCCCAAAAGGACGCAAGTTCAGGCACCCAAATCGTATTGATTTGCATCGGACCCAGATCGTAACTGCCGTTGGTGTTTCGCACCTGTTGCCCGATAGCCCCGCCTTCAACCTGTAAAATTCCAACCATAACCGCAGGTGGAACCGAATAGGTCTGGGCAGCTAACATCAAACAGGCCGCGACAATTTTACTCATTTTGAAAACCTTACCTCTTATTGCAGAGTATATAGATTATGCTGAATTTTTCTTAACAAAAAATGACATAGGGCCGGTTGCCGCTGGTTTTTGACCAGCATTTTCCGGAACAGCAGGAGGGGTATTAGGAGGAACAGCCGCAAGCGGTGTCTGTTGAGGTGCCGCAGAAGGCTTCACCGAACCGCTTCCCCCGCCAGACCGCGTGCCAACCATATCGGACACACTGCGTCTTAACCCAGGGATCAATGCATCACCCAGAATTTCGAGCATTTGCATGCGCAGAATAAAGGATTGCCACAGCGCAGTCATGGTCGGTGCCATGCCTTGGCGCACCTGATCTTCGGTCGCCATTAATTTTGCCATTTCGGCAAAATGACATTGGCTGTAAATTTGTCCTGCCATGCGGAGGAGTGCAAGGTCGGCCTTTGCCGATGCTTGCCCCTCTTCAATTTCAGGGAACATTTTAGCGCGGAGGAATTTTGATTCCCGCACCAATCGCTCCGTCACTTCCTGCACCAATTTTTTCTCAGGCTGTCCAAAGGAATAAGCCATGATCGAATTGACGACAGGCAACAAGGCACTCATATACAGCAATGAGACTTGTGCATCATCTGACGGGAAAAAATCGGCATCAATTTGTGCCATGCGGACATTGACGTCGGACGCCGCACGATAGCCATCGGAATAACTGACAACCGCACCCATCGCATCGGAAATGCGTTGAATTTCGGCATCAGTCGGGGCGCGTCCCGCCAAACGATAAATATTGGACATGAGGGGGGATGACAAAGAGGTCAGCGCCAAGCGAATGGAATCGGCCTCTTCTTCCGTATGACGCATATCCATCAGGTTGGAGAGCCCAATACTCAGTTGTGTTGACTTGGTCAATAACCCTGCCACCTGCTCTGCCTCGGGGCGCATGGCGCCGGGGGAAGACGGATCAGGAATAAGTGCCTGCCTCACAGAAACTTCGCTGATAGCCGCAACCATTGGTGCCGCCAGTTTCTCAAGAACCTGTAATAAAAATGTCGATTTTGTGTCCATATGTAACCCTAGAACGTGCTTATAGCCGATTTTATATGTTATCGCAACTCTGTGATGATTTTCTTAAGATCGTCAGGAACACCTTGTAAAACTTTGACCTTTCCGTCACGTCCGCGATAGACGGAAAACGGGGTGACATCCAGCTTCCAATCCTGCATCAGTTTGATATTCCGTTGAACACCTTGGGTATTGACGGTTTTATCGGCCAGCAAAGCGGTTTTATCCCCATCCAGATGGCGGAATAATTCTTTTTGTGGGTCTGGAGCGGCCAATAAATAAGCAGCCTCAGTTAAACTATTTTCAGTCAAAACCCCCACCGGAATCAGGCGGACTTGTAATAAGCCCTGCTCCAGATACCCGGATTTGCGAATATTCTGAATCAAATCATGGCAATGCGGGCATTCGGGATCAATAAAGCTATAGATAACGGGGGCTTTATCCGACCCCACTTTAATCCAATTGGCACTTTCAACACCGTCGAAAAGCTGCTCCGACTTTGGCTTCACAGCCGATTTCAAAAGCGCTTCGGGGTTGGTGAAATCCTGACTAACAACTGTTGAGGGCTGAACGGCCTGAGGTGCGTCCTTGGATTGAGGGGCGAGCGGAGCGGTCTCAAAACCTGCCAGCTTGTCAATCGCAGGCCCTTCCTTCTTACGAAGCTCGTTGATTTGCTTGAGGGTCACGGTGTCGCCCTTATTATTAAACAAAATTCCCATCATCACCGCTTGTCCGTCTGGTGTTGAATAGAAATACTGCTCTTGCCCGTTTTTCAGGACGAGCCACCCATTCAAGCCATAATCCTGACCGAGATAGCGAAGTTGCGCTCCGCTCGCCACCAGATTTTGAATAGGAAGGGGAACATCGGGCTGTGTAGAATCCGCAAATGCAGATACAGAAAAAGCGCACATTAGAATTGCAACACATACAAACTTCCGACAAAACCGCATAAGAATCTCACTTTCAGGCTTATTCATTTATAGTGCGAGATTAATGTGTTCCGCAGCAATTGTCTATAATTTCCCATAGATTGAGAAGCGCTTGAAGGCATGTGGTTAATTGCTATTATGGATACAGACCGAATAGACAATTGAAAAAAACGTAAAACAATTTTAAGATGGGGAGGTTTTCGACAAATTCACCTAAGGCTTTCATACTGTGCCCCTCAATCTCAAAAAAATTAGCGCTCTCGTCGTTGAGGATTTGCACCCAATGCGTACGGTAATCGTTTCGGTTCTTGATGCATTTGGTATTGGGACTATTTATGAAGCCTCCAATGGCGAACGTGGCTATGAGCTTTTTCAAAAGCATAATCCCGACATTATTATCACCGACTGGCTGATGGAGCCGGTTGACGGTTTAGAATTTATTCGTATGGTGCGCAAAAATAAAGACTCTGTAAACCGTTTGGTGCCTATCATTATGATGACAGGCTATAGTGCTATGCAACGGGTTACAATGGCGCGAGATTTAGGTGCAACCGAATTTTTAACCAAACCATTTACAGGGCGGGATTTAGCCAAGCGGATTAACTTGATTATTAATCGCCCGCGCGACTTTGTGGAAACCGAGCATTTTTTCGGCCCAAACCGCAGAAGGAAAAAAGGAGATGACTATGCGGGTCCTCGTCGTCGAGAAGATGAATCTCGCGGCAACAAGACAGATAGCAACAATGGAAAACAAAACCCATGGGAAATTATAATAGAATAGGGAGCTATCCTATTATGATGATAAAAAACAAAATCAATAGAAATCAGTGTTAAAATTATGAGTGAGAAAAAAGCCAAAATTATCAAGGTTGAGAATAAGCTGCAAAAAAAAGCTGGCTTTGGCGAGATTCCTGAAGTGACCATTTCAAGAGCAGAAAACGTTATCTTAAATAACAATGTTGATTTCAAAGAAATTGCAACACCCATTCTTTTGAGCCTCAGGGAAACAGTCAAGCTGTCCAGAGAAAACCCGGAAAGAATTGATATTCTGCGCCAAGAACTCATCAAGCCTATCATGGAACTCAAAGCAAACGGTGCCATGTTCAAATATGAATTGATTGGGACGTTGGCAGGAATCATGCTCAGCTTTCTGGAACATATCAATCAACTTAATCCGGATGCTTTGGAGATTATCGAAGCCCATGAAAAAACCCTGACCTTGATCGTGATGAAAGGGATCAAGGGCGATGGCGGATTGCTGGGCAAGCAAGTCATTGAAGAATTAGAAAGCGCCTGCGGACGATATTACCGCAAGAACCCCGATAAATTTATATCCCCATAGAAAAAGCGCCCAATCAATGGGCGCTTTTAAATTTTCAATCTTTTGCAAAGAGCTAATTACTTCACGCGGGCAACATATTCGTCTGTGCGTGTATCGATCTCGATTTTTTCACCGATCTCAACGAATGCAGGAACAGGAATCTCAAAACCGGATGCCAATTTAGCTGGCTTCATCACTTTACCAGATGTATCACCGCGAACGGCTGGTTCTGTGTAGATCACTTCACGAACAATTTTCACAGGTGGTGTCACAGAGATTGGTTTCCCTTCGAAGAATTTTACTTCGCAAGGCATTTGTTCTTCCAGATATTTCAGAACGCCTTCGATATCATCTTTGGACAATTCATATTGGTTATATTCTTCGTCCATGAATACATACATATCGCCATCAGCGTATGAGTAAGTGACTTCTTTGGTTTCGAGAATAATGTCTTCGAATTTTTCATCTGTTTTGTAAATACCTTCGGAATTCGAACCCGTCAAAATATTGCGGAATTTGAATTTCATGACGGCAGCGTTACGGCCTGATTTATTATATTCAGCTTTTTGAATAACGATTGGTGCGCCATCCATGACAACAACGTTTCCGGCTTTTAGGTCTTGAGCGAATTTCATAGGAATATCCTTTATTTCTTAGTTATTTGAGTGTTTGCAAACGTCAGAAGCTGCGTTGATAAATCAATCTGGTTGCACAGATAGTCCGACCAATTTTGCGCTCCTGACTTTAAGCCAGCGAGAGATTGAAGGCTTAACCCGCAAACATCCCAACTATGCTTTGTCAGTATTTGGCCTTCTTCATTCCACAAATCATGCAAATTGGCAAGCCTTTCGAAACTCGCCTCATCATAAAAAGGGCGAATTTTCTCTAAAAAGGCATGAAGTTTGACCAAATGAGCCGCTTCTTCCTGAACATAAATGTTCCAGATAAAGGGTTTTCCGGCGAGTTGCGCCCGCACAAACGAGTCCTCACCGCGAACAAAATTAAAATCGCATGTCCAGAGCAGATAGTCGTAATCCACCTGTGACAGAAAAGGAATCTCAATGATTTCAACTGATCCGACCTTTTGGGGCGTGTTTTGAGGGGTGCGAACAGGTCTGAAAAGGCGAATAGGCTTATCTGCCCCGCCCAAATGTTCTATCAATTGATCTAATGGGGCTGTTTTGTAGCAAAATAGGCTGATATCGATATATTTTTGGTCTATTTCAGGGATAAAATGCGCTTTTCTCCATAAATTATGGGCATTTTCATCATTTAAAAACGCATTTCTGCGGGAAATCAGGCCATTTTCTCTGATAATACCCCCCGTTTGTGCATCAAAGCCCGGAAAAAACAGTGTTTTGGTGAGGCCTGTGGATGGATGTTTGGAGGGAATGGCATGGCATCCCGCCACCCAGTCTTCGGCACTGATATATTCCAGATCAATCCAGACCGATTTTTTGGCAACCATGGCCGCAATCACGTTATCGGGCAACGGACAGGCAAAGGCCTCAATCACCATGTCTGCGGCCTGATGATAGTCGATGTCTTTGACCCAATGAATGACCTCAACGCCTGAACGGTCATCGGGCATAATCGCCTTGGCACTCTCCATATCATCCACGAACAGGCGAACTGTGATATGATGGTCGAGCGACAATTGTCGAGACAGACGCCAGCAAACGCCGATGTCACCAAAATTATCGACAACCGCACAAAAAATGTCTATGGATTTAATTAAATTCATCGCTCTTTTATGATGGTTTTTCCGTCAAAGGGCAAAAGGAAAATATTTGATGTCACTACTCCCTATTATTATCGTTCCCGATCCTGTTTTGAAAGAGGTTGCACAACCGATTGAAAACATCACCGAGGCCATTCAAAAACAGGCGGCGGATATGATCGAGACCATGTATGACGCCCCGGGGATTGGCTTGGCAGCCAATCAGGTCGGGATGCTCAACCGTCTGTTTGTGATGGATGTCAATTACCGCAAGAACGACCAAAGCCGTGATGCCGTGGTTCTGATCAACCCTGAAATCATTTGGCGGTCTGAGGAAATGAGCGTGATGGAAGAAGGATGCCTGTCCATCCCCCAACAATATGCCGAAGTTGAACGCCCGAAAACCGTGCGCGTCAAATATATCGACCTCAAGGGGCAAGTTCAGGAGATGGAAGGATCGGATTTAACATCCCACTGCCTGCAACATGAACTGGATCATTTGAACGGGACTTTGTTTATCGATTATCTCTCACGCCTCAAACGCAACATGATCCTGCGCAAAGTGGACAAGATGGTCAAAGACGGACAAATTCTCTAATATCCCTCGCCCCTTGGGGGAGAGGGCAACGCAGGCTTGGGGCGAAGCCCCTTAGCCGAAGTCGGGTGAGGGGGGGCAACAGGTTTTGTTTTTTGAACCATAGTAGCCCCCTCACCCAGCTCCGCCTAAAGCCTTACGGCTTAAGGCTTCTCAACCCTCTCCCCCAAGGGGCGAGGGATTTGAATAACCCCTAACGTCTCAACGCCTTCAGATCAACCAATTTGAACATCACAACAAGGGTGCCATATACAGCACCGCCGACCAGAACGGCGGCTGTCACTTGTTGCCATTCGACAAAGTGGTTGAGTTCGAACAACGTCACTATGACCGCCCCCGCCATCACGAACGCAACCGCCATGACTTTACCGAGATAGGTGATTAATTCAAGGCGCGCCAGTCCATTCCCGACCCGTTTATTCAGTCGATAAAATGTCAGGATGGAAGACAGGCAATAGGCCAGAGAATAAGAAAGCGCCAACCCCGACACCCCCATCATTTTGACGAGCGGGATCGCCAGCGCAATATTGATGATATTTTCAACGACATTCAGTTTGAACGGTGTTTTGGTATCCGATAACGCATAATATCCGCGCATCAAGAACAGATAGGCCGAAAACGGAAATAACCCCACCGCAAACATGGATAATGTGCCACCCGTTAAATGCGCGGCCTCAACCGTAAATGACCCGTGGTTGAGAAGCGTGATCAGTAATGGTGTCGCAATCAACATATAGCCGACAGAGGCGGGAATCATCAGGAGCATGAGGATTTTCACCCCCTGCACCATCTTATCCGCCATATCCACCAAGTGAGCCGAGGCCGCGTCCTGCGCGATTTTGGGCATAAAGGTTGTGATGATGGTCATCGCAAGCAACCCGTGCGGCAATACAAAGAATGCAAAGGCGGTTTGATAGGCGGTCATCCATCCTTCCTGATGCAGTGCCAGCAAACTGACAACATATAAGGCAACCTGATTGGCGATGACATAGCCCAATGTCCAACCCGATAATTTCAAAACCTTTTGAACTTCGGGGTGTTTCCAGTCGGGTAAAAATTCAAGTTTGATGCCTGATCGCATCATCGCAGGCACAAGAGTGAGTGCAGACACCGCAATTCCCGCCGTTGTCCCCCACCCTAGATAGGTGATAATCGTTGCATTCTGCGCCGCCATTTCAAGCGTCACCCCATGCCCGAATAGGTGCGGAAGTGCGACCAGAATACCAATCACCACGATATTATTCAGAATGGGCGCATAAGCGGGCAAGGCAAATTTATGTTGCGCATTCAAAAGGGCCGTTGCCATCGACACCAACCCGTAAAAGAAAATCTGCGGCATAAAGAGGCGCACAAAATGCGTACCGACTGCCGCGAATTCCTGCGGGTTATCTTGGCGGGTCACGCTGTAAATCTGCATAATCAAAGGGGCAGCCAATACCATCACCAACGTCAATCCCGCGAGTAGAATAGTTGTGATACTTAAAACCGCACTGATGGCTTTATGATCATCCTGTTTCAATGACCGCACAAAGGACGGTAATAAAGTTGCCGATAAAATCCCGCCGAGCATTAATTCATAAATAATATTGGGGGTGGTGTTGGCGGTATTATAAACGTCACTCAATCCCCCCAAACCAATCGCATAGGCCAGCGCCAGAATGCGCCCGAACCCCGTCACCCGCGACAACAATGTCCCGCCGCCCACCAAGAGATTGGAGAGGAGGAATTTGCGGGATTCTGTTGTGTCTTTTACTTGTGTCTGGTCAACCATATATATGGTTTAACGGACAGGCGGCTTTTTGTGAATGGCCTATGTGGATAAAATAGACAAAAGGCGGCAGGATTTTTAAATCCCACCGCCTTTTTTAAAAGCAATTCGTTAGTGTTTGGCCGCTTCCTCTGCGCCGATCCCTGTTTGAGCCCTGAAATACTGGTCATCAAACGCTTCTTGCTCTTTGACGGCACTGGCTGATTTATCGGTGATGGAGAATAACCAAATCCCCACAAAAGCTACCGTCATTGAAAAGAGTGCAGGGTATTTGTACGGGAAGATCGCCGTCGTAAACCCGAACACATCCACCCAGACAACAGGACTGATCACCACCAGAATGGTCGCGGTCAATAACCCTGCCCAGCCACCGAAAACCGCGCCACGGGTTGTCAGTTTTTTCCAATAGATGGATAAGAACAAAATCGGGAAGTTGGCACTGGCCGCAATCGCAAAGGCCAACCCGACCATAAAGGCCACGTTTTGTTTTTCAAAGACGATGCCGAGGAAAATCGCCGCAACCCCCAACCCAATGGTTGCGTAGCGGGAAATTTTCATTTCCTTTTTCTCGTCATGTTTGCCGTCACTGAACACGTTGGCATAGAGATCATGGCTGATCGCCGATGCGCCCGATAGAGTCAACCCAGACACAACCGCCAGAATGGTCGCGAACGCCACCGCCGAGATAAAGCCAAGCATCACATTCCCACCCAGAAACGAGGACAGGTGAACGGCTGCCATATTATCACCGCCGACCAACTTACCATTCGCATCCAGAAAGTCCGGATTTTGAAGCAGAAAGGCCACCGCACCAAACCCGATAACAGAAGTCAGGATATAGAAGTATCCGATAAATCCTGTTGCATAGAGGGTCGATATATTCGCCTGTTTCGCATCAGGAACGGTAAAGAACCGCATCAGAATATGTGGTAGTCCGGCCGTCCCGAACATTAAGGCCAGCCCCAGCGAGATCGCGGACACAGGGTCAGACACCAGTCCACCGGGTGCCATGATTGCATCGCCTTTGGCATGTTTTTCAATCGCTGCACTAAACAACGCATCGGGATTAAAATTAAAATGGGAGAGAACCATACCCGCCAGCAATGTTGCGCCGAATAACAACATACAGGCCTTTACAATCTGCACCCATGTTGTGGCGATCATTCCGCCGAAGGTCACATAAACGATCATCAGAACACCCACAACGATGACCGCATAATTATATTCAAGCCCGAATAAAACCTGAATCAGTTTCCCCGCGCCCACCATCTGGGCAATCAGATACAACGCAACTGTTGCGAGCGTTCCGCACGCCGCCAGAATCCGCGTCGGCCTTTGTTTCAAACGGTAACAGGCCACGTCCGAGAAAGTGTATTTACCCAAATTCCGCAAAGGCTCCGCAATCAACAACAACACAATCGGCCATCCGACCAGAAACCCGACGGAGTAAATCAACCCGTCAAACCCCGATGAAAACACCAGTGCGGAAATACCCAAAAAAGATGCGGCAGACATATAATCTCCCGCAATCGCCAATCCGTTTTGAAATCCTGTGATATTCCCGCCCGCCGAATAAAAACTCTTGGTGGTGGTCATCTTCTTCGATGCCCAATAGGTGATCCCGAGCGTCAACAGCACGAAGACACCAAACATACCGACGGCTATAACATTTATTCCTGTATTCATTATTCAGCTCCTATCCCGTTTGATACTGCATTCTCGCGAAGTTTTTTACTCAAAGGATCCAAGACCTGATTGGCCTTGCGGACATAAATGCACATGATCAGAAAACTGAAAAGCATCACGCCAAGACCGACAACAATGCCATAGCTTGTATCGCTCTCGCCGATCTTTGTTCCCAGTAAAGCGGGGTCAAAAGCAATCGTTAGAATAAAGCCGTAATAAACAGTAAGCATCAGAGCGAGCAACGACCATTTACTTTTCGACCGTTCCTTGATCAAGGTGATATATTCTTCACTGTGGCGCAAATGTGGTGTGTGGTTGCTCATTCTAGATCTCCGTTATTTGAATATAAACGCTGTCTATTTATTTTTTTAGTTCACAACTTACAGTTTATCACAAAACTAAATCAAATTCGGAAATTCATGTTTTGCCGCGCAGCATATTAAACGCAAAATCTGGGCTTGCGAGTCTACAAGCCCAGAAATTAAGCCTTACAAAAGAATAAATTTATTTCAAATTTTATTGAAACAGGGATACGTATGCACCATAGCCTTCTTTTTCCAAATCGGCTTTCGGAATAAACCGAAGGGAGGCTGAATTGATACAATAACGCAGCCCGCCTTTATCACGCGGCCCGTCATCAAAGACATGGCCTAAGTGACTATTAGCCTTTGGCGACCTGACCTCCATCCGTTTCATCCCGTGACTGATATCTGTGTTTTCAATCAATTTCTGGCGTTGGATAGGTTGGGTAAAGCTTGGCCAGCCGCTGCCTGAATCAAATTTATCGGTCGATGAAAATAATGGCTCGCCAGAGACAATATCGACATAAATTCCGTCTTGATGATTATCCCAATATTCGTTTTTAAACGGTGGTTCGGTGCCGTTTTCCTGGGTCACATATTTCTGCATATCATTTAATTTGGACATGTCTTTATCCTCTTTATAAAGTTGCGGGAAATTTTTCTCTAACGCTTTGACCTTTGGCGCGTCATGGATGGCGATATAGGGTTGGTTCGGATTTAACCGCGCATAATCCTGATGGTAATCTTCAGCCTTATAAAATTCTTTCAAAGGTTCGATGGTCGTCGCAATCGGTTGATCAAATATTTTCGCCGCATTTAACTCGGCGATATAGTTCGCCACATATTGTTTTTGATCTTCATCCGCAACAAAAACAGATGACCGATATTGTGTCCCAGTATCGGGTCCTTGCCTGTTTACCTCAGTCGGGTCATGCGCCACCGAGAAAAACACCTGTAAAATTTGCCCGAGATTGATCTGTTGCGGGTCATAGGTCACCCGCACCACTTCGGCATGCCCCGTATCCCCTGAACTGACCTGATGATATGTGGCTGTGACAGCATCACCGCCTGCATATCCCGAAATAGCTGTCTCGACACCTTTTAAATGTTGGAACACAGCCTGTATGCCCCAGAAACACCCGCCACCCAGAACAATGCTCTGTTGCCCCCCCGCCACCGTAAACGGCTTTGACGGCGCAGGAACGGAAACAGCATAAGAAGATCCCAAAGAACAAAAAAGAGCCACAATAAACACTCCGCATAAAATCAAAATCAGACGCATAGCCATGCCCCTCAAAGAGTTGGTCTATAAGTAAGATGGAGTGTTTTATAGAATTAGCAAGGAGGTTTAAAGTGCGGGAACAACCGTAAAACAATTCTGATTAACGGTCAGAGTATCGCCCGTCACTTTATGGGTCAGCACATTACCGCGCCATTCCACATCTTTTGGATTGATGCTATTACCGAGAACAATAAAATTCATTGTTTGATAAACCCAAGGAATTGAAAATCCCGTCGGAATCTGGCTCGGAGCAATGGAAGATCCCATACAATCAACGGTGACGCTATCTTTTCCCCATGACGCATCCAACACGATAATACTCCGCCCAGCGCCCAATTTAACAGTATCATTTCCGGTGCCACCATTCACAATCCTATTGCCAGTTGCGTCTGTAATAGTGTCGTCATCAGGGCCGCCGACCAACATCAGGTCGGCCTCATTCGTCAACCCAACTGTGCCTCTGTTCATATCACAACTAATGGCATCTTTCCCCGATGTTCCGACAATAATATTGGCAGACGGTGTTTTCGCCGAGCAACTCAATGACAGCTTTGCACTGGCAGAAGATGGGGCAATGATGGAACTTGAATCAATGCGTAAAGTCTCAAAAGAACGCTGGTCACCATTTTGGCCATTTGCCCCAGACAGGAAATAAAGTGGCAAATCCGAATTTGTCATTCTATCAACCAAAATCGCAATTGTATCATTTGCCTGTTGAGGAACTTTTTTCTGTTCGGAGCGATAGTAAGTTAAAGCTTTTTGAGCTTCCTCAACAGCCAAGGATTTTTGTTTGGCGTCCGGCGTATTGGCTTCATCTGCTAAAATAAGCTCAACTGGCATTTTAGGTTCATTGAAAACGAACGGAGTTGGTTCATCCACCTGAAAGGTAAGCATGCCATAAGCCGTATAGAGACCGATGGCGACAAGAACAAAAATCAAAAAATTGACATACGGCTTCATGAAACACCCGAACCTTTGAAGGGCAATTGAGGAGGGATAAAATTAATCTGTTAAAGTATAACCGAAATTTTCCTGTTTGACCACGGCTTATGTTTTGGGATGAGACGGTGCCGCCGCAACCTGATTTCGACCATTATGTTTAGCAGTATAAAGGGCCGCATCTGCTCTTTCGATAATATCTTCAACAGTTTTATCGGCAACATATTCGGCAACACCCACAGACATCGTGATCCGCCCCAAGACTTTGCCGGTGCTGCGGTTAATCACATCTTTGCTGGCGACCGCTTTACGAAGCGCATTTCCAACAATCACTGCTCCGGTCAGATCGGTGTCGGGCAGAATAATTGCGAATTCTTCCCCGCCATAACGGGCGGCAAAGTCTTTCCCTTTAATACTGTCTTTCAGGGTTCTGGCGACAAGGCGCAAAACCTGATCCCCCACCTGATGCCCGAAATTATCGTTAAAGGATTTGAAATGGTCAATATCCAACATCAGGAGCGTAAAGCCCTGTTTATTCTTTTCGGCATCTTGGAAAATGCGGTCAAATTCACTGTCGAATGATTTGCGGTTGGCAAGTCCCGTCAATCCGTCGGTCATGGCCTCGCGGCGCACATGCTCCAGATCGCGACGTAATTCTTCCATAGCGGCATTTGACTGTTCAAGCATTTCTTCGAGTTGGCTACTCTGCACAATCATCGATTCGGTGCTCTGGGACGCAAGTTTAACAACCTCTTGGAGCTCTGTTTGATTTTTGGCGGAGCCTATTTTTGTATTAACGGCATCAAGAGTTTTATTGTAATCTTTAGTGGCTTTTTGCACACCGTGAACAACATCACTGACCGATTGAATGGTATTTTGAACTTGAGCTCCCGTATTGCGCACAGTCTCTTCATTTCGTAAATCGCTTAAAAACCGATTATAAAGGGTGCTACACACATAATCGCTGATGGTTTGCTCAGATTCCACAATTGCATCGATCACTCTCACGACCTCGGGAATGCTCCGCGCATAATAAACATACCAAAGCTCATAATTCTCGGGGGTTGGAAGAATATCTTCCTTTTTGATACGCTCTATCACTTTGACGGATAGTTCGTTTGTCACTTCTTTTTCTCGAGAACTAAGGAAAGTCACGTTATTACTCCAAATAGGAAAATTAATGTCAGAATAAGGTAAACAGAAAATTCATATGTTGCCAAGCAGCAAAGCTATCGTTTAAAGCAAAAAGACCAATAAAATTACCCTAATATGCTTCCTAAGAAAACTAACTTACCAAATTTCTATATTTTCTGTGTTTGTACTGGGGTTGTTGATTTTTCAGAAGATTCAAGAATTGCCATGACCTCAGCCACCGTCTTAGCCTCAACATATGTATTGATATGCTCCTCACGGACGAATTTATGGGCGTACATATGTTGAATAAGCGCAATCAACGGATCCCAATACCCATCAATATTTGCGATAATGACTGGCTTATTATGAACGCCTAAATATTTCCAAGTCATAATCTCGAACGCTTCATCCAGCGTCCCTAAGCCGCCTGGCATAATCACAAACGCATCGGCCTTATCGGCCATCATCATTTTGCGGGTATGCATGTTATCGACGACATGGAGTTCTGTTAATTGATTATGTCTGACTTCCAGTTTTAAAATATGGTCAGGAATAATTCCGATCACCGCACCACCTGCATCCATACAGGCATTGGCAACCTTTCCCATCAAGCCGGGGCTACCGCCGCCATAGACAAGCGTAATGCCTGATTTAGCAAGCGATTGACCAAGATCAATGGTCGGAGCATCAAAAGCAGGATCGGACGTAGAGGAAGACCCGCAATAGACGCAGGCAGATTTAATTTTGGACATTCTAAAAAACACTATATAAAACTATGATTGCATTTTGGGCAGACTTGCCGCAAAACAGGATTGTTAAACAGAAATACTATCTCTCATGCCTTCTTACAATCAAAAAGAGCAGGCGACAGTAAATATTAGGAAGTATCACATGACCAACGAAGCCATCGAAAAAACACTCTTTGATCTCAAAGAAACCATCTCTCAAACCCTCTTTACACCCACCAATAAGGCGGGATGGCCTTTTATTATCGGGTTTGCGGTTGTCTCTGTTATCTTGGCGATGGTGTCTTCCATTCTCGGCTTTATCGGCCTGACCCTTACTTTATGGTGTCTTTATTTCTTTCGTGACCCTGTCCGTATGGTACCAATCCTCTCAGGTCTTGTTGTGTCTCCCGCAGATGGTCGCGTGACCGATGTGGCGGAAGGCGTGCCTTTACCTAAAGAACTCCGTGCCGACCCATTGGACGGTAATGACGAAGATGGTGATTTCACCCGCATTAGTATTTTCCTTTCCGTTTTTGACGTTCACGTTAACCGTATTCCGGCTTCCGGCACGATCAAGAAAATCGTCTATCGCCCAGGGTTATTCCTGAATGCAGGGAACGAACGTGCAAGCATTGAAAATGAACGTTGCGCAGCCCTCCTCGACCTCACCGATGGTCGCGAACTGGCCTTTGTACAGATTGCTGGCCTCATCGCCCGCCGCATCATTTGCGATGCCAAAGAAGGCGATTCTGTTCAAAAAGGCGAACGCTATGGTTTAATCCGCTTCGGAAGCCGCATGGACATCTATCTTCCGAAAGGTGTTTCTGCACAGGTCGCCGTCGGTCAACGTGCGGTCGGTGGTGAAACTGTTCTGGCGGATTTAAACGGTTCTGCCCCGAACAGAGAAGCAACCGCTATATAATCTTCCTGTCACCTTAATATTAAGGACACATCATGGAACACGATAATAGTAAAGCATCAGGACAGGCCTTAACCCTGTCCAAACTGATCCCCAATCTGATCACCATGATGGCCTTAATCGCTGGCATCACCAGCGTCCAGAAAGCCTTAACAGGTAATTTCGAAGTTGCTGTTTTGCTCCTTTTAGCCGCAGCAATTTTAGACGTCATGGACGGCGCCGTTGCACGGGCTTTAAAGGCACAGAGCGAATTTGGAGCACAACTCGACTCCCTCTCTGACTTCTTGGCGTTTGGCGTTGCCCCTGGCTTAATCCTCTATGTCTGGACATTGGGGGATGCGGGTAAATTAGGCTGGATTGCTGCGGTGGTCTTCCCCGTTGCTGCGGCCTTGCGCCTTGCCAGATTTAACGTCATGGCTGCAACCGCCGCAGACATTCCCCTCTGGAAAAAGCGCTTCTTTACAGGTGTTCCAACCCCTGCGGGCGCAATTCTCTGCCTCTTCCCGCTCTATGTCTGGTTTTTAACTCCTGAAACTTTCGAAGGCTATCGCTGGGGAACACCGTTTGTCGCCGTCTGGGCGATTACCGTTGCCGCACTGATGGTCAGTCGCATTCCGACCTTTTCCATCAAATACATGAAAATTCCGCCAAAAATGATGGTTCCGGTCATGGCCTTTGTTGCATTGGTTGTTGCAGCATTATTTAATGCCCCATGGGTCACATTGCCCATTATCTGCATTGTCTATGCCGCCTCTATCCCTTTGATTTTCCATCAATATCGCAAACTGGAAAAAGAACACCAAGCGCATGAAGAGGATTTATCCTCTCTGGCCTTTGGTATCTCAACGATTGAAATTTCACCGACTGATGATGAGTAAGTGGTTGGGCTAACTTAGCCCATACCGAATGCGGCAGGTGCGCCCATACCGACATTCAAAGCTTTTGGACGAGGGGCTTCAAGTTTAGCGGCCGTCATAGTGTTATCAACACCCAGATCTTTGGTGATGGACGGGTCTTTAAATCCTAGCATATCCAGCTTGTTCATCGCCCAGCCATAATTTCTTTGCTCTTTCTCCAACATAGAGCGAACATCTCTTTGAATTTGTTCAGGGTCATATTTATCAGCCACTTGGCCAACAATTGCGTCCAGATTATGCTGACCTCTAAGGGGCGCAGCAGCTTGACCCATAATCGGTTTTCCACTTTTGACATCGCTTGTGACGTTATCGCAAGCCGAGGTGTAAGAAGTCATATTATTGTCTTTGTCAAAGGTTGCCGCACTTGCTGCCATTGTCAACTCACCCTGCGCGCCATTGACCGCCGCGTGACCTATACTGAAATTAATCGCGTCTTTTGCGGCCATTGCGACACCAATACCAGCGGCAACCCCCGCAACAGCAGGCGCCATAGCACCCACAGCTACAAGTGCCGCACCCCCAAGAATTGATTTACCTAAAGATGCACCGGAACTTTGACCTACTTGATTGGAACTTGGTTGGCTTGCTTCCATGGTGGCAGCAGCATGCATTCCTATTTCGGCAATTTTGCCAAAATTTCCGGCTGCATTACTTGCATATTCAGCAATAGAACCCGGTTTTGTCAGCGTTCCAGCAGTATTTCCAAGGGAAATATTGGACTGCATAGCAACCTGAGTTACGAAATTTTGCTTTTGAGCGACCACATCAACCTCATTTTTGTATCCTACCATCTTATCTTTATATTCTTAACGATTGGTGAATACATAATACATTTATAGTATCTCATATATCACATCAGAATTCCACATGAAAATAGAGTCAAAATACCCCTATATTTTGGCAAAAAACTTCGGCATAGTGCCATTTAACAAATTATAGACCCCTTTCAATTGACAAACATCAATAGAGCTTCAAAATCATGATAAAAAATCTCTTTCTGCCGCTTTTCGCTTTTTTGGCGGTTTTCACCCTTTCTTTGACCAACCCTGCTTTTGCGGAAATTGTTCCATGGCAAATGGATTTTCAGGACGCCGTGACTCCAGCGATGGAGCATATCAACTCGTTCCACAACATGTTGCTTTACATTATTTCAGGGATTGTGGCTTTCGTAACCATCCTGTTGGTTTATGTTCTGATCAGATTTAATGCAAAGGCAAACCCTGTTCCGTCCACCACCACTCATAACGTGTTGCTGGAAGTCATCTGGACAGTTGTGCCTGTGGTTATTCTGATTGTGATTGCCGTGCCGTCTTTCAAATTGTTGTTTTTCGAAGCCCGCAACCCTGAACCTGAACTCACTGTCAAAGTGACCGGATATCAATGGTACTGGGGATATGAATATCCTGAAAACGGCGATATCGCGATTACATCGAATATGTTAGCAGAAAAAGAAGTCGACAAATCAAAAGGTCAAACCTATTTGTTATCCGCCGATAACCCGATGGTCATTCCTGTTGATACCAATGTCATGTTCCAAGTGACTGCCAGCGATGTGATCCACTCTTTCGCCATGCCACAATTCGGGATCAAGGTTGACGCTGTACCAGGTCGCCTGAACTCTGCTTGGGCGCGCGTGACGAAAGTCGGAACTTACTACGGTCAATGTTCTGAACTTTGCGGTAAAAACCATGGTTTTATGCCGATTGAAATCAAAGTTGTATCCAAGGAAGACTTTGCCGCATGGATTAAAAAACAAGGTGGTCATTTGAAAGAAACCCCTGCCGCAACCGAGGCCAAAGCCGAAGTAAAGGAAGAAATCCAATCCGCAGCGCCGATTGAAGCCAAAGACGTTGCCACCGAAATCAAAACCAATAAATAATCATCTAAACCACTCAAGAGGTTAAAAACTATGTCTGACCACTCTATCACACACGATCATGCACATGACGACCATCATGATCACAAACCAGGGTTCTTCGCACGTTGGTTCATGTCCACCAACCATAAGGATATTGGAACGCTCTATATCATCTTCTCGATCCTCGCTGGTATTATCGGCGGCGCGTTCTCGGTGATGATGCGTATGGAACTGGAAGCACCAGGCTTGCAATATCTGACAAGTGAATCGGTCGATATGTGGAACGTCTGGATTACCGCTCACGGTTTGATCATGGTGTTCTTTGTTGTGATGCCTGGCCTGATCGGCGGGTTCGGAAACTGGTTCGTACCATTGATGATCGGTGCGCCGGATATGGCTTTCCCGCGCCTCAATAACATTTCATTCTGGTTGCTTGTTCCTGCTTTCCTTTTGCTTGTGGCCTCCGCTTTCATCGGCGCGGGTGCTGGAACTGGATGGACAATCTATCCGCCGCTTTCAACCAAACTCGGACATCCGGGCATGTCGGTTGATATGGCGATTTTTGCGCTTCACTTGGCGGGCGCAAGCTCCATTCTGGGTGGTGCGAACTTCATCGCAACCATTCTGAATATGCGCGCACCGGGGATGACCCTCCATAAAATGCCTTTGTTCG
>MEMI01000005.1 GCA_001767915.1 Alphaproteobacteria bacterium RIFCSPHIGHO2_02_FULL_46_13
GCCGCTGTCAGTGTCGTTTTACCATGGTCAACGTGACCGATAGTCCCAATGTTGCAGTGTGGCTTGTCGCGTAAAAACTTTTCCTTGGACATTTTTTAAAGTACCTCTGTTTTGATAGATAAAAAAATTCGCGCCCACTGAATAGTCTTCTGTAGTCCGGGGTCGCAAAACCACGGTTTTTTTAGGAAACTTATGCCCCACTGTCAACGATATTTTACCCGTTTTTAGGATAAAGCCAGAAAAAACCCGCCAAAAAGGCGGGTTAAAAGAGAAATGAGGTCATTTATTAAGGGCTGATCTAGCCGGGCATCATCCCTGTAAACATAACCTCGTTTTTCTCACGGTTATATTTGTAAACCTTGTTTTCGTCGCCTTTCGGCTTCAAAAATGCCGGAGGCGTGAATTTGGTGACCAGTTTACCCGCCGCCGCCATCAAATCAGATGTCGAAATTTTGGCGTGTTCAATCTGGGTTACAAATTTATGAACGACTGATTCATAAGCATTTTTGGCGATTTCCTTGCCCATAATGACAATCTGGCTGACAATCCCGTTTTCAGGCACAAGCCCCACAACGGCACTCGCGAAAGAGGACATAGAAAGACTAAAGGATTTTTTCTTGGTGGGGCGTTTGCCGCCACCGGATTTGCCTTTGCTGCCTGATCCTGAATCTTCGTCTTCATCATCGTCGGATGAGCCTTCAACGGATCTCATTTCGCCGCTATGGACATCAATTTCGATGAAACTCGGGGCTTGGAAACTGACTGGATATTTAACAAGGTCGTTGGCAGGCATATCGCGACCACTTAAACCTGCTTTAATTTCAATGCGGATACATTCCGGATTGCGCCAGTCATAGACAACGCAATGACTCTTATATTCTCCAGGTTGCGGGCAAAGCTTAATCAGACGCTTGCCTGGGTAAAATGGCTCGTCAAGGCCAGATTGCTCAATGAATTCTTTGATATTGACTTGCATAATACACCTCATTTTTTACTGCTTTTTATGATGGGCTTTCTTCGTAAACATACCCAATTGTTTTCTATAATGCCGCCAAGGTGTTAAAAATGTCTTAATAATAGAAAAATATCATTTATTACGAGAAATGCATAAAATTTTATCCAATTACATAATTGTTAACTTTTGTGTGAGATGATCAGTTCTAGGATTATTTATTAAGTTTGTGTGGGAATAAGTTTGAGTAGTGAAAGGGGATATTGTTATGAGGAATTTTAAATATGTAGGGATTGTGACGGTTGCACTTTTGGCAATCGGGGCGGGTGGAGCAGGTTCGGCGTTCGCAGGAAATGCTTCAACGGTATTGAATCAATCAATTGTGGGATTGGCCACTGGAACATCATCAACCGCGAAAGTTGGGGCTAATTTGAGCAAAACTGTTACCAGTGCATTCGCTGGAACAGTTGCGACGACAGCAACAAGTGCAGTAAAGAGTCTAACGGCAACTGGCACGACAGCAACTGCAGGTGCAACATTAATGAGCTCTTTAACAAATGCTCTTGGCACGTCTGCTACGTCCGCATTGTCTACGAGTACGATGACTAAATCAGTTGTCGGGGCTGTAACGACCGGTAATACAACCCAATTGGTGAATACAGCGACAAAAACTTTGACGGGGGCTGCTGTTGGTGCTGCAACCGGCGCAGTCAAAAATTTGACAGGGTCTCTAGGAACCAGTTTGGGATCGGGCGCGTCAAATCTTCTGACTGGCAATGTTAATAAAGCAATTGTGGGTGCTGTGGTGACCGGTAACACCAAACAACTGGAGACTGCAGCTAAGAATGCTGTGACCGGTGCAGTTGTTGGTGCCGCAACAGGTGCGGTGAAGACTGCAGTGACTGGTGCAACTACAGCAGTGACAGGCGCGGTGAAGACTGCAGTGAGTGGAGCAACTACAGCGGCGACAGGTGCGGTGAAGACTGCAGTGAGCGGAGCAACTACAGCGGCGACTGATGCGGTGAAGACTACAGTTGGAAATACAGCTACAACAGCTGTATCATCAGGCGCGAAGCTTGCGGTTGATGGGGCGTCTGCAACAGTTGGGTCTGTGGTAAATACCTCACCAGCTACAACTGCTGCAGCCCAGAAAGCGCTTAGTGGGACTGGCAGTACCATGACTGTTGCTTCTGCTGCGACTTCTTCATCTGGCGGTGGGTCTGGTAAAACCAAATGTACGAGTGGTTGCTGGAGTACTGAGTAAGTCAAATCGATTATTTATAAAAAGGGCGCTTGATGCGCCCTTTTTATTTGCCTGTAATTCTGCCCGCAATTCTGTATGATTGTTTCAAATACAGAAAGAAATTTTAAATGGGATCAGAGTTATTAGTTGTTTTGCCAAGTTTTTTGGCACTGGGTGTGTTTGTTGGTTTTTGTGCGGGATTGTTGGGGATAGGCGGTGGCTTAATTCTTGTTCCGGGTCTGTATTATTTATTAAAACATGCAGGACTAGAAACCCAAAGCGATGATATTTTAATCCATACTGCTTTGGCAACATCTATGGCGATTATTTTGCCAACAGCTATCTCGTCTTCATGGGCACAAATTAAACGGAAAGCCGTTGACTGGACATCTATTAAGATGATGATTCCCGGGCTGACAATTGGTGTTGTGATAGGGATATCAATTGTTTCTAAAATCAATAGCGAAATTTTGAAAATCATTTTCTCGGTAGGACTAACCGCCATTGCCATCTCGATTATTTTTAAGAAAGAAAATTCAAAATCATTTGCCGTTTTGAATCAGATGAAATGTGCTGTCCCATTTTCGATTGTCTTCGGGGTGTTGGCGACATTCTTGGGGATCGGTGGCGCGGTTTTGAATGTGCCGTATTTAAACCGTGCAGGCCTGCCGCTCAAAACAGCTATTGCAACCGGTTCTGTTTTGGGGGCTGTTATTGCTTTTGTGGCAACGCTTGGCTATCTGTTCTCGGAACTTCAAGGCCACAGTTATATTAACTTCATGGCCTTTTTAATGATTGTTCCAGCCAGTGTTTTGATGGCGCCTATCGGTGTGAAGATTTCGCACACGATTCCCGTTGGAAAGCTTAAAATTATGTTTGCCACTATGCTTATTCTGGTGGCGGCAAAAATGTTTTTTGAGGCACTATGAAATATCTGACCCCATCCGTTCAATCCTATTGTCTCTGTCTGGCGATGATTGTCTATGGGGTTTTCAGTTCGCCCACCCCTGATACGATTGGCTTGCCCGAAATTGTGGTGGCGATTTTACTATCCCTGTCATTCCGATTGATCTTTGAGAGTAACACAATTTTTTCATGGGCTGTTTTGGGATATGGGTTGAGTATCCCGACTTTGGTGGCGATGATCAATGGAAATGTCCCGAGTGATATCATACGGGATATTGTCCCGTTTTTTTATCTGATGATGTCGATTTTTCTGGGGTGGGTTGCGCTGACTTACCCTCAACGATTTTTGATATGTCTGGCGGGGATAGGGATTATGTTCTCGGTCAGGACAATTTTTGCGTACCAACAGATTTTATTAACTCCCGCCTTATGGGGACAAGGGCCGCCCGCAGATTTATTATATCTGGCTAATAGCCCCGAGGTTTTATTCTCGGCACTTTATTGTATCGCGGAAGGTGGACGAAATATGATGAGGGGTGATAGGTGGCTTAAGGGGATTCTGATCGCGATGCTGTCCATCCTTCCGATCATCGCAATGGCTTTAATGACCCAACGCGCTGGGGTGGGGGCGGTGATGATATATATCTTGATCGCGGTCTGTCTTATAACCTATCACCGCCCGAAATGGGGCATGATATTTGGTTTATTACTTCTGGCGGCTGGGGTGGTCGTATGGCCTGTGTTTGAGCCTGTTTTATTTCTTTTGCGGCAAAAAACGGAAATTGTCGGCTTAAATGCGCGGACTCAGGAATGGTCGGCCGTTCTGACTATTTTATCGGACGGCTGGGGCAATCTTTTGTTTGGTGAAGGGTGGGGCGGAAGAATTGAGAATCCTGCTGTTGGTGGCCTGAATGTCAATTACACCCATTCATTGGTGTCTTCCTTACTCCTGAAAACCGGACTGGTGGGGGCGGTTGCGATTTTGACTGCCTGTTTATGGCCTGTTTTCAGGGCATTGAAGGGGCAATTGGCGCAGAAACCACGATTTGATCTTGCTATTCTGGGGGCGGCACTTTTTCCACTGCTGATTTCGGTTTTTCTCTATGCAAGCTATAAATCCTTGGGCTTTGGATTGATATTGTTAGTATTTTTCATTTTTCCAATCAGAAAACTTGAAAAAAATACTCAATCTGTGCGATAAGTTTTTATCACCTTCAAAATAGACAACGCGATAAGAATGCAAAAAATGCAGAAACCAACTGTTCTGTTCATTAATAGAACCTATCCCCCTGGGAAAGGTGCGACAGGTCGTGTGTTAAGAGACTTGGCGCAAGCATTCGCGAGAGATGGTTGGGCGGTGACTGTTCTGACAACGGGAATAGAGACCGAAGTCATCATGGACGGCACGGTGAAGGTTAAAAAAATTGCCGCAAAATCTGGTAAAACACCTGCGCGTTACGCAATGGTCTGGATAAAATTATTGTTGGCGGCCTTGATGATGCCTAAATACCGCATGGTGGTCACTTTGACTGACCCGCCTCTATTGGTGGCATTGGGGCGGATTGTTGCACGGGTCAAAAAATCATCCCATATCCATTGGTGCCAAGATTTATATCCTGATATTTTACCCGCTTTGGGAATGAACCTCCCGCTTTGGGTCATGGATAAGTTGCGTAGAATTACACGCCAATCTATGAAATCCTGTGACAGGGTTGTGGTCGTTGGGCGTTGTATGGCGCGGCATTTGGCGCATACAGGGTTTGATATGTCGAAAGTTTCGATTATTCCGAACTGGCCTGATTATGAGCTTACCCCTGCTGCTAAAATGCGTGTCTCGAAAAATGGTCAAAATGGATCGAAGACAAAAGCCGTTGTATCCGGCCGCGATATTTTCAATTCACGTCCGTTCTTTTTGGATGAATCACCTAAATTCCGTGTTCTGTATTCGGGGAATTTGGGGCGCGCCCATCCGATTTCAACTATTATTGATGCGGCGGCCATCCTTCAGGAAACTAATCCCGAAATCGAATTTGTATTTGTAGGCGACGGCGCTGGGTTTGAACAAGTGGCACAGGCCAGATCCAAAAGATCTTTGGACAATATCCGTTTGCTCCCGCCACAACCTCTCTCCCGTTTGAAGGACTTGATGGAAGGTGGGGATGTTCACTTGATCAGTATGAAGCACGAAGTTCTGGGGATGCTTGTTCCGTCTAAACTCTATGCTGCTTTGGCTGCCGGACGCCCTTGCCTCTTTATCGGTCCTGAGAAAAGTGAAACGGCGAAGGTTATCCATGAATTCGGCGCAGGGACGGTCATTCCACAAGGTCAGCACCGCAGACTTGCCGAAGAAATCCTTAAATTCAGGAATGACGGAAATGCGTGGTTCTCTGCTCAAAACGGCGCACTGAAAGCCAGTGAGCAATTTGTGCCTGCCAATTCTTTTTCCTCATGGATAAAAGGGGCGCGTGAGACCATTCGCTCTCGTGTTGCCTAAATTCTTTTGTTATAAGGGATTATGGATCAACTTTTCCCTTCTTCTTTGCAATCGTCCGAAAATCTTCCGCAATTAATGGCGCGCGTTTGGCGTGGGCGAAAATTTGTCTTTTGGGGCATGGCGTTGGGGCTCGGGGTTGCGATTCTCCTTATTCTGTTTTTAAAACCGCAATACGAAGCCACCATGATCGTGGCGCCGCCATCCCATGATTCACGAACAGATTCGTTTGTCGAAGGGGTGTTTGTGTATGCACCGGATGTCGAGGCGCGCATACCGACAGGCAGTCCTGAATTTATCCGCTTTGAGCAAAGTCTGCGCGGAGCGGCAGTTGCTAACCTGATTTTTAAAATGGATCACATCGTTGACCGGATCGGTGAAGATAGTTTGTGGCGCGGAGTATCAAATACGATTAAATCTCCTCAAGATTTAGCTCTCTATCTTTCTCATCATATTCAGGTGGAAACGATGGGCGCAACCGCCAGTCGGAAAATCACCTATCGCCATCCCGACCCAGAATTTGCCACAAAATTATTGGTGATGATCAGAAAGGCCGATGATCAGATTATCAGGACATCGGTCAAGGCTGAAACCGAAACTAAAATCGAATGGCTCAAAACCGAATTTTCAAAAACACTGAACCCCGATCATCGCCAGGCCTTGGCACAACTTTTGATGTCCGAAGAACGGCGCAGGATGCTGTTGTCGCTTGAGACACCTTATGCGGTCAATGTGGTTGAGGAAGCGGCGTCAACCCCGCGTCCCGTTGTGCCTAATCGCCCGATGATATTGGTGATGCTTGTCCTTGTCGGGGCGGCGTGTGGGGCGGTTTATACGTTGGTGAAGGATCACCTTTCAAAATGATTCCTGTGTCTGTCGTTATCGTCACCAAAAATGAATCACAAAATATTATCGCCTGTCTTCAACAATTAAATCGCTTTGATGATGTGTGGGTTGTGGATTCAGGTAGTCGAGATGGCACGATTGATTTAGCTAAAACAAAAAATGTGCAAACAATTTCGTATCAATGGAACGGGCAGTATCCGAAAAAGCGTCAATGGTGTCTTCAAAATCTATCCCTCAAATATGACTGGGTGTTTTTTGTGGATGCAGATGAAATCATTCCGAATGAATTGATTGATGAAATTGAAAAAAAGATTTCATCATCTCTTTCAGAAGCGGGATTTTTTATCGTGGGGCGTTACCGTATCAACGGCAAAATTTTAAAATACGGAATCCCTAATCAAAAAATTGCGTTGCTTCACCGTGCGCGTATGAAATTTCCGGTGGTGGATGATTTGGATATTCCAGGGATGGGTGAGATCGAAGGTCATTACCAACCTGTTTTAAAAGCAGGATTTGAGGATGCGGGCATCGGGATATTTCAAAATTTTATGATCCATGACGCCTTAAACGATGCCAAGGCCGAAAGGGCATGGTTGTTCCGCCATGAAAAATATGCGCGGTGGGAACGGGGTATGAACGCCAAAAACGCATGGCCATGTGACCCGATTCCGTGGAGGGAGAGCGCAAAACAACGGCTCAGACACTCATTTTTTCGCCCCCATATCGTGTTTTTGACGGGATATATCTTTAAATTAGGCTTTCTGGACGGAAAAAGCGGGTTTGAAATTGCCAGCAAAAGATATTATTATTTAAAGAAAATTAAGCAGTAACGCGCATGAATACAGTGGTGTGATATATTATTTGACATAATAGTAAGGCATATGATAAGTTACTGACACAATTTGAGACACAACACTGGGAGAGAGATATGTTGAAACAATTTAAAGAAGTTGCAGTAGCGGGCTTGTTAGTTGCTAAAGCAGAATTTAATCATTTTGCAACGAATGTAGCGAACTGGTTTATTGCAGAAATGCCCCCTTCGGCCTCTGAGCTTTCTGATAAATTAGAAAATAGAGAGCGTTTCGGTGGGCGGATGACAGTAGGCTCTCCGCCAAACCCATAGCTCTATTTTAAAATTTTTTGATAAGTATATTATTATTTTTCTAATTTCCTTTTCAGCCGCCAATAGAGGCGGCTGTTATTTTTTCTGATGTTCCATGCGATGATTTGAAGTGATCTGATAAAATGGTTTTGCCATGCGGAGCAAGATCTGTTCTTTTGTCTGGATATAAATTGTTCATTGCGTCCGATATCGGCATTGGTTTGTGATACGCCCCCAGTCTCGAAGATACAAACTGGGATCGGGGCATAGACGACACGTTTCGCGCTTTTCAAAAATCGTAACGTCAAATCATAGTCTGCGGCGATTTTATAGTGCAGATCATATCGCATATCCGCCAAAGCCAAGCGGTTATAGAGCATCGCCTGATGATGGGTGAACATTCCCCAATTGATTTTAGAATGAGGGCGGGCGCGTTTCAAATGGTTATCTTCTATCGCATCACCATAGATAAAGTCAGGGGTACCCGCACAAAATTTTGAAAGTTCATTCAAGATATTTTCAGTCGCAAACATATCACCTGCATTCATAAAAATAATATAATCCCCCGTGGCACGCTCAATACCTTTATTCATGGCATCGTATATGCCTTGGTCGGGTTCAGATGAAATATTTGCAGATGAATAATTTATAAAATCATCCTGCGTTCCGTCCGTTGAATGACCATCAATGATGATCCATTCAACATCTGAATAGGTTTGTGATTGGACAGAGACGGCTGTCTTGCGAAGCCCATCGCGATTGTTAAAAGTGATGGTGATGACAGAGAATAACGCCAACCTTAATTATCTCCGTTGGCTATATCATCCGCAAAGATGGCCGCCGTTGCAAGGTTGGCCAGAATTTGTGACAGGTCTTTGGCGCCGTCCATAAAGGTCAATGGTTTCGGATCACGCGGCACGATAATCGTTGACCCCGGTGGGATCATGGCGGCTTTATAATTCCATGCGGAGACGGATAAGGGCTGCGCGCTGCCGTCCGGATAGACAACAAAGGCGCGGTCTTGGTCGGCGCTATAGGCAAAGCCACCAGCCTCATTGATATAATCGCGTGGATTTTTACCGGTGCGGAATTGTAGGGCAGCAGGAGATAAAACTTCACCCGCGACACGTACTGTCAAAGGACGTTTCGGAATATAAATCTTGTCGCCTGATTCGAGTAGAATATCCAGATCGGGATGTGCATCCAATAAAGACGGATCGGCTTCAACGGTAATACGCCCCAAAACTTCTGCGCCTTTTAATTCGGCGATCAAGTTGCGGGCGAGGGCGATTTCTTGGTCATTGGGTTTTTTATCAGCCTGATTTTCCTGAAGGGCGGCTGCTAAATTAAATTCCAGTGTGCGCGCTTGGGATTTATAGCGTTGTTCTTCACGGATGCGTTCGGATTTGCGGGAGAAAATTGTCCCCTTCGGATAGGCTTGTTCAGTAATACCGCCCGCGCGTTTAATGAGGCTGGAGAGTGTATCACCCGCAATCAAATCATATGTTCCGGGGTTTTTGACTTCGCCTGTCAAAAGAACATGGCGGTCTTCGATGCGGCGGAAATTCTGCCCCACACGAATCGTATCCCCCGGATGGAGCGAGATGAGGGAGGCTGGTGTTGATGCCAGATTGACCTCTGTCCGCTGTGATGATTTATCGGCGCGTGGTTGGGTGATTTCAACATTTCTGATATTGGCCTCTAACGATGCGCCGCCCGAGACGGATAATAAATCATCGAGTGTGGTTTCATTTGCAATCGGGTAAGTTCCTGCTGCACGAATTGATCCGCGCAAGAAAACGGCATGCTCAATCAAAAAGTTTTTGATATCTTCCGGAAGTTTCGATGGCTGCTTTTTGATTGGTTTTACATCGTCCTCGGGCGCATCGATTTCTTCAGGTGTTTTGAAATCCAAAATATCATCACGCGAAAATAACATCACAACATCTGATTCGTGGAGTGTTACATCATCTTTATGCGAGAGGATTTGGAGTGGAGAAAACGCAATTAATTCCTTGGATAATTGCCCTGAATTCCATCTCTGCACAACACCGATCAATGGATAAATGTTCGAGCCTAATGCCGCTTCATCTTTTAAAAGATAGGCAAGGGACGGTGTCTCTGCGAGAGCGTAGAGGCCAGCTTGCGGAGTTTCGCCTGACAGTTCAATGCTACCCGATTTCAAATTCTGATTGGCTAATCCTGATTGATTGATGAGGAGAATATCGCCATCTCCGAAAACGCGTTCAAGTGAATTGGTCACTTCACTGACCGAGTCGACAGATTTGTTTTCAAGATTTAAACGCACATAGCGGGTCTTAGACGGCAACACTGTGCCACCTGATAAATCGAGCAGATCGTCGAGCGTTAATTTCTGACTGACTGATCCTTCTTCTTTCCAGATGGAACGATTCGCGGGAAGGATTTCATAGATGGCTGGACGTTTGGCTGCGCCGGATACAGCAAGTGTTGGTCCAATTGGTGTCACCACGATTCGGTCGCCATCACGCAGAGAAATATCGGTGGTCGATGACCCGTAAATCAGAACACCATATAAATCTATGATCGCTGTTTGATTATTGCGGATGAGTTTGATTTGTCTGAGTGTGCCTGTTTTCTTCACACCACCCACTGCACCCAAAGCATCCAACACAGTGTTGTAGGTCGAGAGAGTCACTTGTCCCGGTTGTGTCACATTGCCGGATACAGTTACCGTTAAGCGGCGTGTTTTTGAAACGGATAAAAACAAATCCGTATTATAAATATCTTTAGTGAGCGCGATCAGTTCTTCTCTCACGGCCTTTAGGGATTTTCCTGCGGCATTAATAGGGGGAAGGTTATCAATCACTAATAAACCGTCATCCCCTATCGTGGTGGTCAGGTTTGTGCTCTTGGTTCCCCTTAATAAGATACTGACCTCATCTCCTGCCTCTAATATATAGCTGTCCTGAACCGCTGCGCTTGAGGGTTCTTGCGGGGTTGAGGGGAAAAGATCGTATCCGAATTGCTCTATGGGCTCTCGGAGCCTCTCTGAATAGAGTTTTTCAAGTTCTGACGCGGGTGCTGAGGCCTCTATTATAGTAGGTATTTGATCTTTTGCCTTATTGGTTCCCCTAGAAATCGGCGCAGACCGTTCTAGATCGGCATCTTGAAGGTCATTTGTTTGGAGTAATATAGGGTCAATTGCTATTTTATTGGTATCTACATATGAGGCTATATCACGCGAATTATCATCTTTGCTCGCAGCCATAAGGGCTTGAGGCGAGGCGCTAAGGCCTAGAAAAACGCAAAAGGATAGCAGGTAACGCCTAGAATTTGTCATTTTCAATACTTGTAAGGTCTGTAGATGCGTAGGCTACAGCATGCAGGGGCAACCACAAGACGAAAAATTGCCTGCTTTCAGGTTATATACAGTTTCGATTTTTGTTATTTTTTGAAGTTTAGGTGATGAATTTTAGCTGTTATCTGTTTTTGTATCAAAAAAATGCATTTTTGAAACCCGCAGAAAAGCTCATTTTTTGAAGATTCTTTAAAAAAAATGAAGAAAAAGTAAAAAAGATGTTTGACATTCCAAATCCCTCTGCGTATAAAGCCGACCTCTGCAGCGCACTGCTTCGCAAAAAAACGAAGAAAAACAACGCTGTAGGGCCTGATTAGAAGCTGACTAAAACGAAATAAAAAAGTTTTAAAAAGTGAAAAAAAAGGGGTTGACGAGCAAATAGCAAGTAGCTATAGTCCGCAAACCAAAACGAAACGAGGGCGATGACAGCCCGGTGTCAAAACCGGAAAGTCCT
>MEMI01000006.1 GCA_001767915.1 Alphaproteobacteria bacterium RIFCSPHIGHO2_02_FULL_46_13
ACAATGCTGCACTCTTCGAAGTCGGGCCAATATTCAAAGACGTGAAACCGGATGCCCAACCTATGGTCGCCGCAGGTATTCGTTTTGGCGCGATGGGTGATAAACACTGGTCAGGCGCAAATGCTGCCCGCGCCGTCGATGTCTATGACGCCAAAGCTGATGCTCAACGCGCGATAGAAGCCGCAGGCGGCCCGTCCGGAAATTTACAAGTCTCCCGTGACGCCCCATCTTACTATCATCCGGGTCGTTCGGGTGCATTGCGCCTTGGTGCAAATGTGATCGGTTATTTCGGCGAAATTCATCCAGCACTACTGGACGAGATGAAAGTATCCGTGCCTGTTGTGGGATTCGAAGTCTTCATCGAAAATATTCCTGAACCAAAGAAAAAAGGCACGTCCTTGCCATTGGTTGAACTGTCCCCGTTCCAACCGATTTCCCGCGATTTCGCGTTTTTGGCGGATGCGGGTGTTGAGGCTGATAGCTTTGTCAAAGCCATTAAATCTGTTGACCGTAACCTGATCGGGAATGTTGAAATCTTTGATATTTATTCGGGTAAAGGGATTGAACCGGGCAAAAAATCTGTGGCCATTTCCGTTGTTATTCAACCAAAAGCCGCAACATTGACAGATGCTGAAATTGAAGGCTTGAGCAAAAAAATTATCGACATAGTTACTCAGAAGATAGGAGCGCAGCTTCGTGCTTAAGTGGGCGTTTATTGCTTTTGTTCTAGGTTTTTCGTTTTCTTCCGCCTATGCAAGTGGAAATAAGCACAATATGGACTGGCCAAATCCTCAAGAAAAACTGGTGTATTATAGCTGCGGATGCGCTGATTCCTGTTGGGTTGCTGATTTGCAGGATAAAGTCAAAAACACTTCGAAAATCGAATTATGGTGTGACTGCGAAACTATGCATTTAAAGATTAAAGGCGTAGAAAAGCCATATGATGGCGAATGCAAAAGTTTTGAAAATGAAGATAAATTTGATCGTATCACAGCTGAAATTGCAAAAATTCAAGCCCTAAACAAATCGAAGAACAAAAAATAACCCTTATTTTTCCTGTGCCAATAAGTCTTTTTTAGAGAGTTTGCCGATCATTGTTTTTGGCAAAGGTTGGTCGCGGAATTCGATGCGGCGTGGCATCTCAATCGGAGAAATTTTGTCCTTGAGGAATTCTTTCAAATCCGTCTCGGTCAGGCTACGGCCTTCTTTTAATTTGATCCATACTTTCGGAACTTCGCCGCGGTCAACATCTTTGACCCCTGCCACCACGCATTCCTCAACAGCAGGGTGTTTGTAAACCGCTTCTTCAATGGTGCGGGGATAGACATTATAGCCGTTCACAAGGATCAGGTCTTTGATGCGGTCAACGATAAAGATATATCCGTCTTCATCATATTCGGCGACGTCACCGGTTTTTAGGTAGCCGTTTTCAATGACCTTTGCGGTTTCATCCGGCCTGTTCCAATACCCCTTCATAACTTGCGGACCCTTGATCCAGATTTCACCACGCTTGCCGGCTTCTTTGATAAATAACCCAGTCTCTGGATCACGCAGTTCAACAATTGTTGCAGGGAGTGGGAGTCCGATAGATGCGGATTTATTCGCCCCTTCAATCGGGTTGACGCAGGCCACAGGCGAGCTTTCGGTCAGGCCATACCCCTCAACCAACACACAGCCTGATTTACCTTCAAAGGCGCGTTTGACTTCGGCAGGCAAAGGGGCTCCACCCGAAATGCAATAACGGAGTGATGTTAAATCATAATTCGCCAAATCGGCATGCGAATTGATGGCGTTATAAATGGCAGGAACGGCAGGAAAGAACTGAGGCTTTTGTTCGTGAATCAGTCTTAGAGTTTCCTTTAAATCAAATTTAGGTGTCGCGATAATCTCGAATCCGCATCTGACGCTCAAGTTCAAAACAGTAGTCATCGCAAAAACATGGAAGAACGGAATAACGCCAAGCATTTTTTCCTCTCCCACCTGAAGGTCATAAAACCATTTGACGCATTGCTCGACATTGGCGGTGAGGTTGGCGTGGGTCAGCATGGCCCCCTTTGGCGTTCCTGTTGTGCCGCCCGTATATTGCAACAAAGCGATATCGTTCTGGCAATCAATTGTCGCGGGTTCGAATTGCCCGTCATTGCTGATTAATTGCGCGTAACTGATATGGCGGTCATCATCGGGAATGTCTGCAATATCTGCGGATTTCAAAATGGGGAACAGGAAATTTTTGGGGAAAGGAAGCGCATCTTTGAACGGACAAATCACGATCTGATTGAGCCGTGTTGAATGCAACATTTTTTCCAATTTAGGATAAATGGCCTGTAAATCTGTTGTAATCATCAGGTCGGTTTGGCTGTCTTCGATCTGATGCGCTAGCTCGCTCTCGGCATAGAGCGGGTTATAATTGACGATGGTCGCACCCGTCTTTAAAATCGCATAATAGGCAATCAGGTAATAAGGGCAATTCGGCAGACATATCCCGACCTTAATCCCCTTTTCAACACCATGGTCATGAAGCCCTTTTGCCATTCTATTGACGAGCAATGCAATGGCATCCCATGTCCATTTTTTACCCATAAAATTGAAGGCAGGACGATTAGGGAAGCGATGCTGCGCCGCATCAAGATATTCAAAAAGAGGTCCGGACCATGGGGTTTCATCCCAGCGTATGTTAGAAGGATAAGACTTTTCCCAGAAGAAATTATGTTGCACTATCAATGACCTTTGTCGGTTTAACCATTATTTATTTATCGTAACATAGGAGCTGTGAATTGTCATGCTGCAGTCCAAAAGAATATATGATTGAATAATAATTTTGTTCTACTTCTAGACGAATGATTAAATCTGCTGTACATCTTAAGATGTAGTGCCAAGGTGGGAGGGCACGCAAAATGATTTCTAATATGCAGAATCTTGAATCTCCGCTGCGTGAAAATAAAAATATTACTAAAGCCAAACTCAAGTGGTTCAATCCCGCGAAGGGTTTTGGTTTTGTTGTCCCTGACGAAGACCCTGTTGATGCCTTTTTGCACATCACACAGTTGCAGAGACTTGGCTTGCATGGGCTTGGCGAGGGCGCTGAAGTTTTGTGCATTATTGATCGTCGTGAAAAAGGCGCGATTGTTGCCGAGCTTCTTGAGGTTATATCGTTGGGCGTTATGTCTGCAACTGCGCCGGAGATTGATGAAAACGGCACAGGGCTTTATAAAATTAAAGGCATCGTCAAGTTGTATTTCGAAGATAAGGGTTTTGGCTTTATCACGCCCGATGACGGTATGAAGGATGTTTTTGTTCATAAATCATGCCTTGATCATTGTGGGGTAACTGAGCTTCACCCTGGTCAACGTGTGCGAATTTCCTTTAAAATTGCCGATAAAGGACGTGAAGCAGTCCACATTGAAATCGAAGGCGGTCTATAAGATCGCCTTTTTTTGCGCTGCTACTTGACCATCTTGAGATAATCATGTTTTCTCCAGATGAAATTTATGGAGTAGAACGTGTCTAGTGTGTCCAAGAAAAAATCAGCCAGTTTGTCCGTCAAAAAAATGACATCCCCGAACAAGAAAGCTGCGCCCAAAGCCGATAAAGTGAAGGCCGCGAAGATTGTTCCGCAGAAGCCCCAAAAACTCTCGGAATTCGCAACAGTCTTTCTTGCGAATACCCCTGCCGGTATCAAAAGCCAGTTTGATGAAAATGTGCTGTCTCACGTTGTGGCAAGACACGAAAAATTATCTGGCCCGCGTAAGCCCGGGCAAACAACTATTGAAGTGTTTAACCCGTCTGAGGCAAAGCATGGTTGGAACAGCCGCCATACCGTTCTGAACCTGATTAGCGATGATAAAGCCTTTATCGTTGATTCAGTGATAGCATTGATTACGGCCAGATCCCATCTGATCGAATTTATTGCCCACCCTCTGGTCTTTTTATCACGCGATAAATCAGGACGTGTGACGGGTATATCCGCCAACCGTGGGGATGGTTATCAAGGCCAATCTCATATTTTTGTTCAATTAAACCGCCGCTTGACCGAAGTAGAAATGAAATCTCTTCACAATGATCTGGCTGAGGTTTACCAAGATGTTCATTTGACCAACCGCGACTGGTTGGACATCAAGGCAAAGGTAAAAGACCTGACAGGCGAAGTTGCCAGCAAACAAAAATTGGTGGCCGCCGCAAAGAATGACTATGTCGATTTCCTGAACTATATCCATGATGACAACTTCACCCTTCTGGGCTATTGCGATTTTACCCTTTCAGGTAAGAAAGCGGGTTTTGTTGCCAATCAAAAATCAGGCCTAGGTTTATTCAGCCCTGAACGTAGCGAAAATTTTCTGGACTCAACTGATCAAGAACAGCTTCTGGATCTTGCAACCATTGAATCTCTTGAAGAGATAACCGTCACCAAATTGGGTAAAGTATCCCCCGTTCACAGACGCGTGGGGCTGGATACTATTTTGGTGAAAAAGACCGACAATAACGGCAAATTAATTGGGTTAAGCATCATTCTTGGCCTGTTTACGTCCGTTACCTATTCCCGTGGCCTTACAACTGTTCCGTTCCTGCGCTTTAAGGCGGATGCAGTGATTGCAAAAGCGGGCTTTGAAGGTCATGAACATCGTGGCCGCGCCCTTCGCCATATTTTGGAAAAATTCCCGCGCGATGAATTGTTCCAGATCAGTGTCAAAAATCTCTATGAAATCTGCATGAGCATTATGCAATTGCAAGAACAGCCGCGCATTGCGTCCTATTTTAGCCCCGATGTGTTCGGGCGCAGAATTACGGCGATTACCTATATTCCAAAAGAATTATACGACACACGTTTGCGCATCAAATTCGCTTGTATTTTAGAAGAAGAATTAAACGCGACCTATGTTGATTTCCAATCTGCGGTGGATGATTCCCCGCTGGTTCGCGCAACCTTCACCCTGTTGTGGCATGCCGATTCAAAACGCAAAATTGATGTGGCACATATTGACGCCCGTCTCCGTGAAACGGGAAAAAGCTGGGCGTCTCGCTTGAATGATGCACTGATGGTGCGTCTGCCCGACGAAGATGTTGTGGCCGAGAAAACGGTCAAATATGGCTATGCGTTTTCTGATTCTTATCAGGAAATGTACCAAGCGCGCCAGTCTGTTCATGATATTGAAAAGATTGAAGAAGCACTTGAAAACGACCGTGTCGAGGTTGATCTTTACCGTCCGTATAATGCAGGCGGCAAAGAGGTTTCCCTGAAAATTTTCAGTGCCGAAAAACCGGTTGCTCTCTCGGATGTTCTCCCGATTTTGGAGAATATGAGTCTGCGCGTTGTGGCAGAATATCCGTTCGAAGTGCGCCCCGAAGGTGAGGCTAGACATATCTGGATTCAAGACTTTGTTGCAGAGGTTTCGGGCAAGGTATCCGCCTCTCCTGACAAAAAATCTATTCAAGCGATTAAAGAGGAATTCGAAGCTTGCCTCAAAGGAATTTGGTCAGGCCAAGTTGAAAATGACTCGCTCAATAAACTCTTGTTGCTTTCTGCCATGCCATGGCGCGACATCGTGATTTTGCGCGCCTGCGTACGCTATTTGCGCCAGACCCGTATTCCGTTCTCGCTTCAATATATGGAACAGGCCTTGACCGAAAACCCGCATATTGCAGGGCTTTTAGGACAATTATTCCATGCGCGTTTTAATCCGGCATTGCAGTCCAAAAAATCAAATGCCGATAAAATCCATGATGAGATTTTAAGTGAATTGCAAAATGTAACCTCGATTGACCAAGACCGCGTTTTACGGGCTGTGCTGGGGGTTCTGGATGCAACACTGCGCACAAACTTCTTCCAAACCGATGATAAAGGCCAACCGAAATCATGGGTTTCCATGAAACTGGACAGCGCCAAAATCACCGATATTCCTGAACCACGTCCTTACCGCGAGATTACGGTTTATTCCCCGCGCGTTGAAGGGATTCACCTGCGTGTCGGGCCAATTGCCCGCGGCGGCCTTCGCTGGTCTGACCGTCACGAAGATTTCAGAACCGAAGTTCTGGGTCTGGTGAAGGCGCAAAACGTCAAGAACTCGGTCATTGTGCCAATGGGCGCAAAGGGCGGATTCGTTGTGAAGAACCCACCGAAAGAAGGTGGTCGTGAAGCGTATATGAAAGAAGGGATTGCTTGTTACCAAACCTATATCCGCGCCCTTTTAGACATTACCGATAACCGCAAGGCCGGAAAAATCGTGCCGCCTAAAGATGTGATCCGTCTTGATAAAGATGACCCGTATTTGGTGGTTGCAGCTGATAAAGGAACGGCAACTTTCTCTGACATCGCTAATGCCATTTCCATTGAATATGGTTTCTGGATGGGTGATGCGTTTGCATCTGGCGGTTCTGCTGGTTACGATCATAAGAAAATGGGCATTACCGCACGCGGCGCATGGGAATCGGTCAAACGCCATTTCCGTGAAATGAATTTGAACACCCAAACCGAGGAATTCGACTGTGTCGGTGTGGGCGATATGGCGGGTGACGTGTTCGGGAACGGTATGCTCCAATCCCATACCATCCGCCTCTTTGGTGCATTCAACCACTTGCATATTTTCTGTGACCCGACACCGAATGCGGCGTCTTCGTTCAAAGAACGTCAACGTCTGTTTACGGCGGTCAAAGGATGGGATGCTTATGATGTTTCCAAATTGTCAAAAGGTGGACGCATCTATCTCCGCTCTGAAAAAACACTGACCCTTACCCCCGAAATTCAAAAACGTTTCGAGATTGAAAAATCGGTGGTAACGCCCAATGAATTGATCCGCGCAATGCTCAAAGCCCGCACAGATCTCTTGTTCTTTGGCGGTATCGGCACCTATATCAAATCAACGGATGAGAGTGCAGCAGATGCGGGCGACCGCAGCAATGATGCCTTGCGCATTGATGCGTCTGAACTTCGCGCAAAGGTAATCGGCGAAGGTGCAAACCTTGCTGTGACCCAACGCGGACGTATTGAATTTGCAAAACATGGCGGTCGTGTGAACACCGACTTTATTGATAACTCTGCGGGTGTCGATACATCCGACCATGAAGTCAATATCAAGATTTTGATGTCCGATGTGGCAAGTAACCCGAAACATAAAATGACGGTTGCAGCCCGCGATAAATTACTGACCGAAATGACAGACGATGTTGCGGCTCTGGTCTTAAACGACAATTACCAGCAAACACAGGCGATTTCTTTGCTTGAAATGCAATCCCCTGAATTGATGATGGAACATGCGTCCTTCATGCATTCTCTGGAACGTGCTGGCTTGCTCAATCGCCGTGTGGAATTCCTGCCCGATGATGAACAAATCCAACAACGCCTGAAATTGCAAAAAGGTCTGACTCGTCCTGAATTAAGCCTGATCATAAGCTACGGCAAAATGACCTATACCAAGGCTTTGTTGGCCAGCAAGTTGCCAGATAATCCTGCGCTTCTGGATTGGGTTGTGAATTATTTCCCTGAAAAACTGCAAAAGAAATATCAGGCAGAAATCAAAAATCACCAACTTCGCCGCGAAATTATTGCAACGGGAATCTCCAATGCGGTTGTTAATCGCATGGGGCCAACCTTTGTCCGCATGACCGCCGAAAAAACCGGATGTAGCATTGCCGAGGTAACCGAAGCCTATATGGTCGTTCGTGATGCTTTTGGTCTCTTGCCTTTATGGACAGCGATTGAAGGTCTGGATAATCAGGTGGCTGCCTCTGTGCAGTTGCGTGCGAGCTATAAGGCCGCTCGCCTTGCGGCACGCGAAACCAACTGGTTGCTCACACGTCTCGGTCGCCCTGTGGTTGCCGATAAGGATAGCGAGAAATTCTCGAAAGGAATTGCCGATCTTCGCAAGAAGCTTGATTCTATTCTTCCTCAAGACCTGTCAGATGCCTTGAAACTTCGCCGCAAAGCATGGGTCGAAGAAGGTGTTCCTGTTGCGCTTGCCAATGAAATTTCTTTGTTGCCTTTACTGGGTGCAGGGTTTGATATCATCAAGATTTCCGAAGTTTTGAAAACGGAACTGTTGAAAGTAGCTCAGGTTTACTTCTCGGTCGGATCAATCTTCCATCTGGAACGCCTGCGTCTCAAAGCCATAGCCATCCCGCATGAGGGAACGCAAATTGCCGCGGCAACCAATGGTCTGGTTGATAGCTTGAACATCGTTCAGGCCGATCTGACCGCCAAGATTGTCCGTGAAATTGGTCGTAGCCCGATTAACGCGGATACAGTTAATGAATGGATCAGCAATCATTGCCCACGCGCTTTGTCTGTCCTGAACCGTATTCAAGCCACCGAAAATCTGGGCAATGATTTCGCGGGAATCGTCGTGATCGAACAGAATCTTCGCCAATTGCTATAATTTTTCTTGCAAATTGCGCCCAATCCTTGTTTATTACCATAAATAAGAAAATAAGGATTGCGGCTGTGATAAATCAAGATGAAAAATCAAGACTAATCGTTAGTCTTTTGGGAATGTTCGAGAGCGCAAGGGCTGACTCTGAAAGAGCTGCCCTCCGCCCAAATTTTGAAGAGCCTAAAGAAAGCCCATTATCAAATAATGAACAAGAAGCCCTTCTCAAATTCAAAGAGACCCTTCCTGTTACTCCCAAACAACCGATGCGTCTGATCCCGCAAGCCTGCGCTTTGTTGCTTTCGACGGGACAAATTGTGGGTGGTGTTGCATCAAACCCGATCACCTGTGCCAATTTAAAGGCGGAAGATGCAGTGCAAATTGCGCTCAATACTTTGGAATCTAATTCTCGTCTTTACTCTAAATACAATATTGTTGCCGTGGCGATGACGATTTCTGCAGATCAACCACCTGCAGAAGAAATTCTAGATCTTTTTGAACATAGCCTTTCTGAATTACCGAATTTGAAGGCGCAGAAACTGATATTGGTTGATCCTTCTACAAAAGAAACCGCATATTCTGCACCATTTTCAGACTATAGGATTTTGTAATGACCGACATTCAGAGACTTGCCAACCTTGCAAAACAATCGTTTAATCTCTCTGTTGCTGTCGAAGCCTTCAGACCTGAAGGTGTTGCAATTTTGATGAAATCGGGACTTATTGTCACCGGACATTCCTATGAAAGAGTGAATGCAGCGAATGATGCGTTGAGAAGCCTTAAAGCGGTCTATAACAGCAGACAGCCAGAGTCATTGGATGACTTTACCATCATGGTTGCCGTCGTGATTGTTGAACCGAAGACAAGGAAGCAAAAGGCCTATTTCAAACCATCAAATATACTGATTGATACTTTGCAAAAGGCTTTGCCCGTTGAGGAAAATGCTATGCTTTATGTAGCGTCCTCTCAATCAGAGGCCCCTCCGCCAATCCAAACATCGATTAAACTGGCTAGAAACTTAGCTCTTGACCTCTCTTAATAAAAAATTCATCTTACGGCATGTCCAGACTTGCAGATACATTCTCCCGATTAAAAGCAAAAGGCCGTGCGGCGCTTGTTTCCTATGTGGTGGCGGGTGACCCTAACCCTGAATTGGGGCAAGAGATTTTAAACGCTCTGCCGGATGCGGGCGTTGATGTGATCGAGTTGGGGATTCCTTTTACCGACCCTATGGCGGACGGCCCAACTATTCAGGCCGCAGATATTCGCGCCCTTGCTGCGGGGATGAGCGTTGCTAAAACCCTCGATATGGTGCGTACTTTCCGCCAGAAAAATACAACGACCCCGATTGTCCTGATGGGCTATTATAACCCTGTCTATATTTATGGCGGGGCGCGCTTTGCCAAAGATGCGGCGGCGGCGGGCGTTGATGGCTTATTGCTCGTTGACCTTCCGCCCGAGGAAGATGGCGAGATTAAAGGTGATTTAAAAGCCGCAGGTATAGATTTGATCCGTCTGATTACTCCGACATCGACGGGCGAGCGTTTGAAAAAACTGGTGCAGGATACATCGGGCTTTTTATACTATGTCTCTATCGCAGGCGTAACCGGAACAGCCTCAATTGAAATGAATTCAGTCGCCGCCAAGTTAAAAGAGATTAAAGCGGTCAGTGATTTGCCTGTGGCTGTGGGCTTTGGAATTCGTACAATCGAAGATGCAAAGGCCGTCGCAAGCATTGCCGAGGGTGTTGTCATCGGGTCTGCCTTCGTTCGCATTATCGAAAAAACTGTTGAAAATCAAATCGTTAGCGAATTATCCCGCCAAGCAAAGGCCTATGCTGACGCTTTAGCTTGAGATTTACCCCTCTTTTCCTCTATAATCCCTGCTTGTTTTAAAAACCCCAAGAATAAGAGTTACTTCTATGAACTGGTTAACCAATCTGATACGTCCAAAAATTCGCTCCATTGTCGGGCCAAAAGACGTCCCTGATAATTTATGGCAGAAATGCCCGTCCTGTGAAGGCATGCTCTTTCACCGTGACTTGGCAGAAAATATGAATGTTTGTACCCATTGCGGACACCATTTGAAAATGTCTGTGACAGATCGTCTGAACCTATTGTTCGATGGTGCTTACAAAAGAATTGAAGTGCCGAGCGTGCCTCAAGACCCTTTGAAATTCAAAGACAAGAAAAAATACGTTGATCGTCTGAAAGATGCTCAGGCAAAAACAGGCGAAAAAGACGCGATCATCGTGGCCGAAGGCGAAATCGGCGGGATGCCTGCTGTGGTTGCTGCATTCAACTTTGACTTTATGGGGGGCTCAATGGGTGCTGCC
>MEMI01000007.1 GCA_001767915.1 Alphaproteobacteria bacterium RIFCSPHIGHO2_02_FULL_46_13
CCCGAACCCATTCCAATTCACGGTCCATGGTTTTTTGTTTGGTGGCTTCGGCCTTCGCCTCTTGCTCCAGACGTTTGCGTTTTTGATCGAGGTAAGATGTATAATTGCCCTCGTACGGAATACCTGTCCCGCGGTCAAGCTCCAGAATCCATCCCGTGACGTTATCAAGGAAATATCTATCGTGCGTGACCATCACAACAGTCCCTTTATAATCGCTCAGGAAGCGTTGAAGCCACGCAACAGACTCGGCGTCCAAGTGGTTGGTCGGCTCATCCAACAATAACAAATCAGGTTTTTCAAGAAGAAGTCGGCAAAGTGCCACACGACGTTTTTCACCACCCGATAATTTATCGACAGGTGAATCCGCTGGCGGACAGCGCAAAGCCTCCAGCGCGATTTCAACATGGCGTTCCAAATCCCAACCATCAACCGCTTCGATTTTTTCTTGCAGATCACCCATCTCTTCGGTGAGCTTGTCAAAATCTGCACCCTCCTCGCACATCTCAAGACCGATGGCATTATAACGCGCGACCATGTCGCTGATCGGTTTTAACGCAACCATCACATTCTCAAGAACATTTTTGGAATTATCAAGTTGTGGTTCTTGCGCCAAATACCCAACACGGGCTTTCTTGTCGGCAAAGGCCTCGCCCACGAATTCGGTATCAATCCCCGCCATGACTTTCAACAGGGATGATTTCCCCGACCCGTTTGGCCCCAATACCCCGATTTTCACCCCGGGCAGGAAACTCAACGTAATATTGTTCAAAACCGTTTTCCCACCGGGATAGGTTTTGCTGACACCGTTCATGACATAGACATATTGGTATGAGGCCATCTGTAATTCTTTCTTTATTTTAAATCTGATACGGGCGTTTTAGCCCAAGTTGAGCATTTCGCCAAGGATTTTGGGAGTTTTTCACAAAAAAACAAAAAATTTCAGAGAAGCCTTGTAAAATGAAATAAGTTCAGTTAAATAATGGCGACCAATTAAGCGGGTGTAGCTTAGTGGTAAAGCTCCAGCCTTCCAAGCTGGCTATGAGGGTTCGATTCCCTTCACCCGCTCCATTTTCAAAATTAAGTATTTGAATGACTAAAGAAACCGAAAACTGGATAAAATGCCCCGCTCCCGCTGTCGGAGATTTATTACGTTGGGATGAACCTCTTTTCGCGCCCCCTGATAAAAAACGCGGCAAACCAACCAAAATGGGCGACCAACGCGTGACAGCAGAATTGCTGGCTGACGGCGAATTCTATGTCCTTTACGTCATCGAAGCGATTAAAACTGGCGGCTCTGGCACAATTAAAGTCAAAGCAGGCGACGAAATCCGCCGTAAGCCAACCTCTATCGCTATGGGCAATCCTTATAAAAAAGCCAATTAAGGTATCGTTGCCCCCCGCTGGCTATAGAAAACTAACAAGAATCACCATCACTCGTTTGCCCGAAATAATATGATGATTTGCATGTATCAGATTTTGCAATGTCATCTTTGATGACAATATAGAGGCAAATAACGCCTATCACCGCGTATAATAGGAATACCCATCCTGTTAATGTAAATTTTGAGAAAAACTTCTTCATATACAACTCCTCGAATTCATACTGGTGTCGGGGAGTTGATAAACCCATCCTACGAGGGGTCATACACGCCTTTACCCTTGCGGGCTGGACATACGCGCATATCTCCCCGGCCTGTATGAGTCGAGGAGTGATTTACGGTCACAAACCGCGTAGGATGAGAGGTTATCAAGCCCCAAAAGTTTTTTAGAAACTTCCATTTTCGAAGCTATATGATTTTGATCCGTTTTACAACTTTTGAAGGGAAGATTGAAAGTATATATGACTAAAATCTGTTTAGATTGCCTTCCCCCTTCATTATTATAAAAAAAACCTATAGAATAGCGCTTCAAATCAACGCGTTCTGACCACAAGACTCTATGGCAAATTCACCCTCTCCACTCTCAGGCATGACCACTAAATCCGCGATGGGAATTTTCCTTCGTGGGGACGTTGCCCTTGCAACCGGTATTGTCATTATTTTGATGTTCATGCTGGTGCCGATGCCGCCTATTTTGGTGGATGCAGGTTTGTCGATTTCGATCACACTATCCATTCTGATTTTGATGATTACCCTGTTCATTAAAAAGCCGCTGGAATTTTCTACCTTCCCGACCATCCTGCTGATTACTACGGCGCTCCGTCTCGGGATGAATATTGCATCGACGCGTTTGATTTTAGCAAATGGTGACCAAGGTCACGAAGCCGCCGGAAAAATCATCGAAGCCTTCGGCGTGTTTATGATTCAAGGAAATTATGTGGTGGGCGGTATCGTCTTTGCCATTCTGGTCATCGTCAACTTTATCGTTATTACAAAAGGATCTGGTCGTATCGCCGAGGTCGCGGCGCGGTTTAGTTTGGACGCGATGCCCGGGAAACAAATGGCAATTGACTCTGACCTGTCTGCCGGACTGATTACCGAGGAAGAAGCCAAAACAAAACGATCCGAACTCCAACAGGAAAGTTCGTTCTTCGGGGCGATGGACGGGGCGGCGAAATTCGTGCGCGGAGATGCTATTGCAGGTCTTCTGATTACCTTCATCAACCTGATCGGCGGAATCATTATCGGAACAACGGTCAAAGATTTATCACTCGCCGAAGCTGCCGACTATTACACACTCCTCTCCATCGGTGACGGCCTTGTCTCACAAATTCCTGCGCTGATCGTATCCGTGGCCGCTGGTCTTCTGGTGTCCAAAGCTGGTGTCGAAGGCTCTGCCGACGTGGCCTTGCTTGACCAGTTCGGGCGTTATCCGCGTGCGACTGCCATGACATCCGTTCTGATTTTTACAATCGGGCTTATTCCCGCAATGCCATTTATGCCTTTCTTTTTGTTATCGGCGGTGATGGGTGGTTTGTCCTTTATGTCCTTCAAACGATTAAGGTTGATCGCAGAAGATAAAGTCATGGCAGAAAACATCAAACAAATTGCCGCGAAACCTGCCGAAGACCCGATCTCGAAATCTCTGGCGATGGACATCATCCGACTGGAACTCGGCTACGCGCTGCTCCCGCTTGTTCATGGCAGCGAACACTCGGTCAAATTACCGGATCAGATCAAAGGACTGCGCCGTCAATTGGCGGAAGAAATGGGATATATTCTCCCCTCCGTCCGTATTCAGGATAACCTCCAACTCCCCGCCGCAACCTACGCCGTCAAGATTAAAGAGATCGAGGCAGGGCGCGGTGAAGTACGCCCCGGTATGCTCCTCTGTATGGATCCAACGGGTGAGCCGATTTCCCTGCCGGGTGAAACAACGGTTGAACCAACCTTTGGCCTGCCCGCCATGTGGATTGATAACAGATACCGCGAAGAGGCTCATTTCAAAGGCTATACCGTTGTCGATGCCACAACCGTTGTTACCACCCATATCACCGAAATTATCAAAGAAAATATGGCCGACCTTCTGTCCTATACAGAAACCCAACGCCTGCTTGATGAACTTCCGAAAGATTACCAAAAACTGGTGGGCGATGTTATCCCGTCACAACTCTCTGTCGGTGGCCTGCAACGTATCTTGCAAAATCTGGTCAACGAACGCGTCTCCATCCGCGACCTTCCCACCATCCTCGAAGGTGTGGCAGAGGCAACAACCTATACCAAAAACGTCATGGCGATCACCGAGCATGTGCGCTCCCGCCTCTCGCGCCAGATTTGCGAAACCAATATTAACAGCCACGGTCATGTGCCACTCGTTACCATGTCCCCGAAATGGGAAAAGAATTTCTCGGACGCCCTGATCGGCGACCGCGATGACCGCCAATTGGCGATGGCGCCAAGTGTTCTTCAGGAATTTATCGCCGCTGTCCGCCAAGTATTCGACAAATTCGCCCAGACTGGCGAAAACCCCGTCCTCCTCACCTCACCGATGATCCGCCCCTATGTCCGGTCAGTGGTGGAGCGTTTCCGCCCCCAAACATCGGTCATGTCCCAGAACGAGATTCACCCCAAATCCAAAATTAAAACCGTCGGGCAGATATAACCCCTGCCCGAAATTAACCATTTCCAAATAAAATCAACCACTTATCACCCCATATCAGAAACCCGAAAAGTTTGATTTTTACGCTTTTTTCAGGTATGATGAACCCATAAGAATAAGAATATAAAAAAAGGGTGTTTAATATGGCGATTGAAACAAAAGACAAACAAATTTCCGCAGCAGCCGCAGTCATTAAAACTGCCGTAGACCCAAACGCAGCGCAGATGCTCGCAAAACAAGCTATTGCCAAAGCACAAGCTGGCTCAGCTAACCTTAAAGCCCCGACGGATACACGCCTAAAATCTGAAGCAGGATTATTAGCCCCCTTAAATGGATCAGCAGTTACAAAGGATAATCAAAAAACAACAGAAGCACAGACCGAGTTGGATCGTTGGATTTATCTGCAACGTACGAAACAAAATGACCTCCTGAATACAGAAGCGTTTGATGACATCAACTATCACCTTCTAACAATTGACGAAATCAGCAAAAAAGGCCAACTCACAAAAGATGAGCTTTTAGCTGCAGATACAAGAGACCCTAAGATTGCTGGAACACCAGTACTCCGCGTCGATGGAGACAAAGAATTCGGTTATTATGTTGGAGACAAACTTTCAAGTTATTTAGCCTCACACCCACAACATACTGGTCGTATGACCAATATTGGTGAAGCACAACGCGCAGCATTCCAAGAAAGCATGGTTCGCTCGAATGTAAATGTTGATTTTGGCGGTCCGACTTTGCTTAACCCGCGCCTTGCAAAAGTTATGCGTGAGAACCCTACAATCGCCGGGTATGTTGAAATAACCATGAATGCTGCCAAGCGTCACGGCCTTGATCCAGTCATGCTGGCTAATCAGTTCTACCAAGAATCGAGATTTAACCCGAATGCTGTTTCCCCTGCTGGCGCAAAAGGTATTTCTCAAATGATGCCGTTTCAGCAAGGAAAATTCGGCCTTATGAGTGAAAATGACTTTAAAGATCCTGTAAAATCCATCAATGCTGGTGCAGAAATGATGGCCAGATTGACAAACAAACTGGGTGACCAACGCTTGGCACTTGTTGCGTATAACGGTGGTGGCGGAGCAATCGACTTTGTTGAAAGCAAATTAAAGAAATCAAGCGTTACCTTTGATGACTGGAAAGATTTTATGACCACCCGTCGTGAGCAATTAGGCGTCAAAGATAAGAGCGCGTGGCACAATGAGACACTTGGCTATATCGAAATTATCGCAGGCACTCCCGTTTCTACAGCCGCCGTCGAAAAGAAAAAGACAGCCCCTACTGTTGCTGCACTTCCTGGCCGCGAGCCTGCTTAATAAAAACAGGATATCTTCACAGAATAAAAAAACCCGCCTTAAGGCGGGTTTTTATTATTGCTACCTGAAACCAGAATTAATCTGTCTTTTGACTATCCGTTGATTCTTGGGTGGTTGTTTCTTTATTCATCAAACCCTTTGGGTCAACAGTTGTTTCTGTTTTGACTTCGCGGTTGACGTTACCGTCACTATCTTTAGTTGTTTCAGTGGTGGTCTGTTTTTCAATAGACGTACCCGAAGATGTTTCAGATTTCTGGGTATTTTCAGTTTTGGTTTTTTGCTCCTCACAAGCCGCCAACCCCAAGGTTGCGACAGCAATTGCCACCATCATCAAAGATTTGTTCATTTTATATTCTTTCTATTTAGAGTGATTATCAGTAACAAACTCCCCATACCAGAATAAGTTCCAATACAAACAAGGCTGTTTTTTATTTCCAAAAATACTATATGATGCCCATGTCATTCAGATTATCAGAAGGAACCACAACCATGAACAAAACTACACTCATATTGGCGGCTATTGCTCTGGGACTAACAGGATGCGTGAACACGCCAGAGACTGATCCCTACAGACATATTCAAGTCGTAGATAGCGACGCCGTGACAAGCTGCAAACTTGTCGGCAACCTGTCCGCCAGTTCCATGGCACCATACGGCCTCTTCTCCGGCACGGCACATGAAACGGTTGTTGAACTGGGACGCAAAGAAGGCTTCAAACTCGGCGCCACCCACGTCGTCTTAAACGCCCCAACCACCACAGGCGACACAGTCTCCCTGACTGGTAAAGCGTATGTTTGCCCCTAACAAAAAACCATAATATTTTAAGATTTAGTGTGGAGGTTTACCAAACCTCCACACTGTTTAGTATTGACCTTCTAAGCGATCCCACTATATCCTCATAATATAAGCATCTAAGAATATAACTATCATCACTCAATTTTTTCATATTGGATTTAGATATGCTGATCAAAACCAAAGTTCAAATTGGAGCAGTTATACTTGCGACAGTCTTATTAACCAATGCCATCTACACATCCCATGTTTTAAGCCAACAAACTGAACATGTTCTGGAATTGCAAGAAAATGCCTCCCATATAGACACCACAGATGGCGATGTTGCATTGTTCGATCAAGCTGCGATACAAGCAAAACTTAATGTTATACAAGTTCAACAATTCCTGAGTGATGTATCCGCCACACGCGGACAAGACGGGCTTGATGACGGGTTTAAACTCGCCGCTGAGCAAGCCGATAACTTCCATAAAAATATAGCCGCGATGAAAAAATACGCCGAAGGCTTCCCAGACAATCAAAAAATATTAGCTAACCTTACCGAGGCAACGAATAATTTTGAAGTCTATTTCACGACTGGAAATAAAATGGCCAAAGCCTTCGTGGCTGACGGCCCAGAGACTGGTAATAAGCTAATGCCAGAATTTGATAAATCCTCTGAGAGCATTCAAACATCCATTCAAAATTTATTGACCTATTCAGCGGAACGTAGAACAGAGGTTGATAAAAGCGGTGATAAACTTCTTGATAATATTATCAAGATAAACCAGAAAATTACAAACCTATCCATTGGCGTGGGCATCTCCATTGTCTTGCTTGCTGTTATATTTTCGATTTACATTATTTTACGCGTTGTCAAACCGCTCCAAACTTTTTCTCTTCGTCTCAATGAAATGGGCGATGGGAATCTAGATATTCAAGTATCTGGCGAGCAGCAAAAGGACGAAATCGGACGCTTGGCCAATGCCTTTAACAAATTGAAAGAAAGTCTTATAGCCGCTCGCGGACTAGAATCTCAACAGCAAGAAATGAAACGCCGTAACGAAGAAGAAAAGAAAGAAGCCATGCAAAAATTGGCGACCGATTTTGATTCTCGAACATCAGGCATCATCAAATCTTTAGGGCTCGCAGCAAAAGATTTGCAGGCAACAGCAACCCAGATGACCGCCGCATCATCCAACACTACCCACGCCAGCCAGATCGTGGCTACCGCTGCCGCCGACGCTGACAATAATGTTCAAACTGTTGCTGCGGCAACGGAGGAGTTGGCAGCAAGCAGTGGTGAAATTTCTCGCCAAATTTCGAATGTTGCTGAAAAATCCAATCGCGCATCACATGAAGCTGAAAGCACCAGCAACCAAGTAAACGAATTAAATGTAATGGCGGACTCAATTGGTGATGTCATCGGCGCGATTAAAGCGATTGCAGAACAAACCAATTTATTGGCTTTGAACGCTACAATTGAAGCTGCCCGCGCAGGTGAAGCAGGTAAGGGTTTTGCCGTTGTTGCGGACGAAGTGAAAAAACTGGCAACTGAGACCGCCAATAAAACCATCGAAATCGACGAACGTGTCGCCCGTATTCAATCCGCTATACGGAGCAGTGTTGAAGCCGTTCAACGCATCATCAAAGATGTTCGTGAAATTGATCAGGCGACCGGAACCGTTGCAAGCGCGGTTGAGGAACAAAACGCCGCAACCTCAGAAATCGGCCGAAATATATCAGAGGCCTCAAGTGGCACCCAGCAAGTTGCAAGCAACATTCTGGAGGTTCAAAGGAACGCCGAAGAAACCAACATATCCGCAACGAACTTAGATAAATCAGCTAAAGAACTCTCGGCTATTTCTTCCTCTCTCCAAACAGAAGTCGCCGAGTTCTTATCCGAAATAAGAGCTGGCTAAGCGCTTTATTTTTCTGGAAAATTGACGGGATTTTTGATAAAGTCCCTCAACTCTTCCAATCTATTGATAAAGAAATAACATGGCTCTGCGTGAAATTGATATTGAATTGTTGCAATCAGCCCGTGATGATAAGAATGGAGACCTTGACCGCAATCAATTGGTTGAGGCCTTTAAGCGTGCTGGCGCGAAAATCGTCAGAGGAACTGTCCATGAAATCAGAATACAGTTTTTAGAGGGCGCCCTCCCCTACGACCTTCCACTTGGGCGCGGCCCCGTTGATTTAACGGGACGCCATAAGAATTTTCGAGTAATACTCAGCGATCTTGCCCGCGACCTTCTGAAACATTGCCAAGTGGATTAAGAGATCGATAAAAAAGCAGGACCAAATGTCCTGCTTTTAAAATGGTCGGAATGACAAGATTTGAACTTGCGACCCCTTGCACCCCATGCAAGTGCGCTACCGGGCTGCGCCACATTCCGTTTGGTATGAGGGGAATTTACACGCCCTTCATGCCGTAATCAAGCCCCTATTGAAAACGGTTGCTCCGTGGGAAACCGTTAGGTGGCAATTTCCCCGCCCCTGCGCGTTCGCCGACCCATTCCTTGACGTTTGCGACGTTCATTTCGCGGGTGCCGGAAAGGAAGGTTAGGCCTTCTTTCAGGTTAAAGGTTTTCAGGTCGCTAAGTTCCCCGTCTTTGAATTTCTGGAGGATTACGCCTTTGCCTTTATTCAGTTCGGGAACTTGGTCAAGCGGGAAGGCCAACATCTTACGGTTGTTGCCGATTGTCGCCACATAATTATGGCCTTTTTCGATTGTGCGACAAATAATCGCATCGCCATTATCGTCCACTGACATAATTTGTTTACCGTTTTTGGTTTGTGCCAAAATGTCATTGGACGAGACGATAAACCCTTTGCCCTCGCGGTTGGCGATGAGGAGTTTTTGTTCCGGTGCCCAGACAAACATTTCAACAATGTCGGCATCGGTCGGAATTTCAACAATCAAACGCACGGGTTCACCAAGGCCGCGCCCCGGTGGTAATTTATCACCCGTAATGGTATAGAAACGACCATTGCTTGCGAACGCGACAATCTTGTCTGTCGTCTGTGCTTCGAACACAAATTGTTCGTAATCGCCTTCTTTGTATTTCAGCTCACCACGGTTGATACCATGGCCTTTCATCGCGCGGATCCATCCCTTGGCGGACAAAATAACCGTCATAGGCTCTTTATCAACCATGACTTGGTTAAGGTCGATGGTGACGGGCGCAGGTGGTTTGCCAATGGTTGTGCGGCGCGCGCCGAGAGCCGTGGTCGGGCCGTATAATTTTTTGGTAATGCCAATTTGTTTTTTAATTTCTGCCCATTGTTTGGATTCAGACCCCAAAAGTTTTTCAAGGAAATCTTTTTCTTTCTCAAGCCCGTCAAATTCCTTACGGATTTCCATCTCTTCCAGTTTACGAAGGGAACGGAGACGCATATTCAGAATAGCCTCGGCCTGAACTTCGGTCAGTCCGAATTTTTTCATCAGGGCTGGGCGCGGTTCATCACTCTCACGAATAATTTTAATGACTTCGTCAATGTTCAGATAAACGATCAAATAACCCGCGAGGACTTCGAGGCGATGGTTCACCTCGCCCAAGCGATGGTTGGAACGGCGCACCAACACATCCTGACGGTGGTTGAGCCATGCCTGCAACACATCCTTGATGTTCATCACCTTTGGCACAAGCCCGTTTTCCAACACGTTCATGTTAAGGGAGAAACGGTTTTCCAGATCAGACGCGCGGTAAATTGCCTCCATCATCAGGTTCGGATCAACAGTGCGGTTTTTGGGGACGAGGACAAGGCGCATATCTTCGGCGCTCTCGTCACGCACGTCATCGAGCATCGGAATTTTTTTGTCGTTGATCAGATTGGCAATTTGTTCGACCAGTTTTGCTTTTTGAACCTGATACGGAATCTCGGTAATGATGATCTGCCAAGTGCCTTGTTTCAAATCTTCCTTCACCCACCGCGCACGGGTACGGAATGATCCGCGACCAGTGCGATATGACTCGGCAATTGATTCGGCACTTTCAACCAGAATCCCACC
>MEMI01000008.1:0-1185 GCA_001767915.1 Alphaproteobacteria bacterium RIFCSPHIGHO2_02_FULL_46_13
CACCCCGCCCCGACGTGATGGCCTTTTACCCCTATTTCAAGCATCACCCCACCTCCCCAGAGGCCAGAGCTGAAGCCAGAAAGCAGAAAAACGCCAAAAGAAAACCCAAAAAGTCCAATCACCTCCACGAGGTCTTTGACTATTTCACCAAACTCGGCGAAGAATGGGAAAAGACATGCCGCCGCACAATATGAGGGAGATATAATCCTGCCCCCTACAGACAAATCCCCGAAAATAAGTTACCATCCACACATGGTTGCAATAACCATGTGCCGACATATAAACAGGAATTGAAAATGACATCTGCCGCAAAAAAAACCACCACCAAAAAAGCCCCATCCAAAACAAAAATATCCAAGCAGGAATTCGACTTGCTCTCACTTCCTCATGTCGTGATTGAAGCAACCGCCAAAACAAAATCCATCCCGATTTATTTCATCGAGTCAGATCAATTCGCAGGCTGGGCAAAAAAACAATCCGCCGCGATTCAAAATCTATGTGATACCCAAGGGTTCAAAGCCAAAGCGAACCAAGTCGCCTTAACCTATGATAATACTGGGAAAATTGATTCCGTCCTGATCGGGTATAAAGGGCAAATCGGCCTCTATACTGTCTGCCCCGCCCTCGATAAAATCGGCAACGGCACTTATCATATCGGCACAACTGGACTCACGGATAATGACCTCAATCATATCATCACCGGATGGTTTTTGACCTGTTACCGCTTCACCGCTTTCAAATCCGCATCCACTGATTTCCCGACATTGGCTATCCCAAAATCAACTGATGATTTGCGTGCAAAATCAATGGCTCAGGCGATCTATCTCGTCCGCAATCTGATCAATCTTCCGCCCAATGCTTTGGGGCCACAGGCATTGGCCGACGCGGCAGTCATGGTTGCCAAAACCTTCGGTGCAAAATCACGCGTGATCGAAGACACTGAATTGCTTACCGAAAATTTCCCGCTGGTCTACGCCGTGGGTGACGGCAGCGAACGCCGCCCGCGCTTGGTGGACTTCACATGGGGCAATGCCAAACATCCGAAACTGACTTTGGTCGGCAAAGGTGTTTGCTTTGATACAGGCGGTTATAATTTGAAACCATCCGCCGGAATGGAACTTCAGAAAAAAGATATGGGCGGCTCAGCCATGGCGCTCGGCATTGCCTATATGATTATGGCGCTTG
>MEMI01000008.1:1196-35797 GCA_001767915.1 Alphaproteobacteria bacterium RIFCSPHIGHO2_02_FULL_46_13
CAAAGGCCTAACCGTTGAAATCGGCAATACTGACGCCGAAGGACGACTGATTCTGGCCGATGGCCTCGCCCTCGCCTCCGAAGAAAACCCTGATTTGATCATCGATTTCTCGACCTTGACGGGCGCCGCCCGTGTGGCACTGGGGTACGATGTCATCGCCATGTATTCCAACAACGACGAAATCGCGCAAGACCTTCAAAAACTCTCGATAGAGATCGGGGATCCGATGTGGCAAATGCCGTTATGGGGTGGTTATAAAAATGACATCTCCTCCCCCAATGCCGATTTAAGCAATAACTCCAGCAACCCCGCAGGCTCGATCACTGCCGCACTCTTTTTGCAAAACTTTGTGGGCGAAGGCATCGACTGGATTCACCTCGACCATTACGCATGGGAATCCTCAGGCAAACCAGGCCGCCCTCGCGGTGGCGCCGACACTGGCCTCCGCTCAATTCTGGCGTTGGTCGAGAAAAAATATAGTTAGGAAGGATGAGGCGTAGAATAAAGACCGCGTTGCATAATATAATCCCGCAACCTATCCGGAATGCCGATAATCTCTTCGGCTCCGGAACGGATAGCTTGTCTGATAGCTTTGGAACTGACCTCTACGCGGTCAATGATCTGCCCATCCTCGCCCACGATGGGCAATGTGGCTCGCGGTGCGCTCAATACATCTACATTCTGAAAGACGTCGTTGGCACGAATAACGCGATCTGCAAAATTTTGAATCATCGCGAAATCAAAGATCGACATGCTTTTGCATGTTTCCATCACCATGCTCAGATACGCCATTCCGGCAACGGCTTCTTTGTATTTTTGACTAAAATCTTCTCCGGCAACAATGCTGAACTTTGCATCCGCATGTTCATTAAACAACTTTTCAATGGTGCGTTTACAATATTGCAACTGCCCCGTGAAGGTGGTTGGAAAATTGGCGCAAGCATCCGATACCTTCAACCAATCATTATATGGCTCCGCGATAATCTGGCACATTTCCACTTTATCGTTAAAAGGAACCTGACCAATTTGTTTTTTATAAGGGGATTGCGGAATGGGTAACATCAAAACTGTATCAAGGCCACCCGCCTCTTTTAAATTCTTCGCAGTCTGCACATGCGCTTCATGCGGCGGATTGTAAGACCCGAATTGCAGGCCAATACGCTTTTCTTCATGCTTTCCTAAATTGATGCCGATATTCATTTTCATAATCAGCACAATACGGCCAAAAACGCTTAAATTCAAGAAAAATCACATAATTGGCTGAAAACTCAAGAAAACTGGGACAGAAACTTCTGATACTCACCCTCATCCATCGACACATCAAGGGTGATATCATCCTCCCCGTCCTGACGATTGAGGACAGACCCATGGCGGTGCAACCACGCAAGCGCCTTGCCGTCCTGATGTTTCAGGGTGATTTTATGGATGCTATGGCTTTGTGACAGAACGGCATCAATCGCGGCCTTCAACTCATCCAGCCCCGTATTGTGCAGCGCGGATATCGCCACTTGCCGCCCCCGCATATCAGGCCGCCGCCAGACCGAAGCCCCGCCATCGGGCAGTTTATCAGTCTTATTCAAGACCTCGATAATCCGCGGGTCATTCTCGACATCGATTTCAAGGTCTTTCAGGATGCTAATCACATCCTCCCTCTGCGCCTCGGTATCCTCAGACGATACATCGCGGACATGCAGAATGACATCGGCATATTGCACTTGCTCCAACGTCGCACGAAACGCCGCGACCAGATGGGTCGGCAAGTCGGAAATAAAACCGACCGTATCCGACAGTATCACATCGCGCCCACCCGCCAATTTCATCCGGCGCATCGTCGGGTCAAGCGTTGCGAATAACAGGTTTTCGGCAAAGACCTCTGCCCCCGTCAGGGTATTGAATAAAGTTGATTTGCCCGCGTTGGTATAACCAACAATCGCAACCACAGGAAAAGGAACCCGCTCGCGGCTCTTACGCTGCAAATCACGGTTCTTGCGGACATGCTCCAATTGGTCTTTTAACAGGATGATTTTGTCGTCAATCAAACGACGGTCAATCTCCAACTGCGTCTCACCCGGGCCACCAGTCGATCCTGTTCCGCCGCGTTGGCGTTCCAAGTGAGTCCATGATTTAACCAAACGGGATCGTTGATAGGAAAGCGCCGCAAGCTCAACCTGCATCTTCCCCTCCTTGGTCTGCGCCCGTGCGCCAAAGATTTCAAGGATCAGGCCAGTGCGGTCAATGACCTTGCACTCCCATGCCTTTTCAAGATTGCGTTGCTGAACGGGGGATAAGGTTGCGTTGACGATAACGACTTCGGGCTCTAACTCTTTAACCATTTCTTTAATGGTATCGCGTGCACCCTCGCCGATAAAGTACCCTGCGGTGATTTTATAGACTTTGGCGATATGAGCATTCAGAACTTCCAGATTAATCGCTGCCGCAAGCCCCACCGCCTCTTCCAACTGAACATCTGGCAAGCGACCTTTACGCCGCTTTTCAAAATCGGTCGGAACAACAGGATGGACAACAAGTGCGGTTGTGGTCACTTATTCAGCTTGTGCAGGGGAAGCAGGAATTGTGCTCGCGCCATTATCTGCATCATCACCATCATAGAGTGACAATGGGCCAGATGGCATAATGGTCGAAATCGCGTGTTTATATACTAATTGGATATGTGAATCTCTTTTAAGTAGCAAAGAGAAATTATCGAACCATGTTACGATACCCTGTAGTTTCACACCGTTGACTAAAAACACCGTCACGGAATTTTTTTCTTTACGAATTTTATTCAGAAAAACGTCCTGAATGTTTTGATTTTTTTCGTTCATTTTTTTCGTGTCCTCACACTGTCTTTATTGTCCGCTGATTATTTAGGACTGGGGCACAATAATAGACGAAACCGCCACGGGCAAGGGGATATTGCACTGCATTAGGCATATTTTTTAACCAATTCCATCAATTGGAGCAGGTCTTTTACAAAATACGGTGCCAGACCATGTTTTTCACAGTCGGAACGGTCGCCCAGCCCGTGCTCTATGAAAATTGGTTGAAACCCAGCCGCAACCGCCGCCATCATATCGGTTTCAGTATCGCCCACATACCAGATCTCGTTGACCTCGGGCGACAACCCGATTTTCGAAGCGGCGAGTAATAACGGATCAGGTTCAGGCTTATCCTTCGCTGCCTCCCCCGCGCCGATATTGGACACCAGATATTTGTCCCACCCCAGATGGGAAATTTCCTTCAGCAGGAAAGAATGTTTTTTATTACTGACGATTCCCAATTGAATATTAAGGGTGGCAAGCTCTGCCATAAAATCATGGCTTTCAACAAACACCTCAAGATGTTCCAGATGGGTTTTGGACACATAGTCATAGAAGACATTTAAAGCTTCATCCGCCTGATCCCCAAAAACCTCAGGAAAGACTTCGCGGGCGGAGCGGCGAATATTCCGCTTCGCCTCCTCAATACTGATCGCCGGTTTGGAATACACAGCCAAAACATGATTGTAATATCCATTCAGCGCAGGAAGACTATCGACCAGCGTCCCATCCCAGTCAAAGAAAATGGCGTCAGGTTTCCGCAGAGGTTTTGTCATGGTACTACGCCGAAATTTTGACAGGTTTGTCGTTGTAATCATCGGGGCTATCGACCACATCCCCCTGCTCATCACGTTCAGAGGTCGAGATGTGGAGGGATTTTAATTTACGGTGGAGAGCCGAACGCTCCATCCCGATAAATTGTGCGGTACGCGAAATATTGCCGCCGAAACGGTTAATTTGTGCCAGCAGATATTCACGTTCAAACACCTCGCGCGCCTCACGAAGCGGCAAGGCAATCATATCGGTTTTCCAATCGCCTTTCAGGGCAGCATGGATAGTCCCCGCAATTTCGGGAGGTAAATCGCTCGCCTGAATCGGCGCACCGGATTGGGATGATCCTAAAATCATCATCCATTCCACCAGATTTTTCAATTGGCGGACGTTGCCCGGCCATGAATAACCGATAAAGGCCGACATCGCACCTTCGGACACCGTCCGTTCAGGGATATTGGATTGTTTGGCGTGCAGATTCATAAAATGATTGATCAGCAACGGAATATCATCCTTACGGTCACGGAGTGGCGGTATCACCAAAGGAACAACATTCAGGCGGTAATATAAATCCTCGCGGAATTTACCTTCCTCGATTTTTTCTTCCAGATTGCGGCTGGTGCTGGCGATAATCCGTACATCCACCTTAATTTGGGATATACCGCCCAGATGGGTAAAGGTTTGATCTTGCAACACGCGGAGAATTTTGGCCTGTGTCTCCATCGGCAAATCCCCCACTTCGTCCAGCAACAACGTCCCGCCATCGGCACGCTCCAGAACGCCAATGATATTTTTGCCGTCAATATCACTACCGAATAATTCTTCTTCGATACGGTCAACATCAAATGCAGCACAGTTCAGAATCATAAACGGATGGGATGCGCGGGCGGATTTGGAATGGATGGCACGTGCCACAATTTCCTTGCCCACACCGGCAGGGCCGGAAATCAAAATACGGCTATTGGTCGATGCAACTTTATCAACCATCTGTAATAACAACTGGAATGGTTGGGATTTGCCAATCATGTTGGTCGGAGCATCATGTTGTTGACGCAGGAACGCATTCTCGCGCTTCAAACTCGCGGCTTCTAAGGCACGCGCCACCATCAATAACAAACGGTCAGTTTTAAATGGTTTTTCAATGAATTCATAAGCGCCCATACGAATGGCTTTAACCGCGGTCTCAATCGTGCCATGACCACTGATCATGATCACAGGCACATCAGGGTATGTGGATTTAATACGCTCGAGAATCCCGAGGCCGTCATATTCACTATTCTGCAACCAGATGTCCAGAATGACTAACGAGAATTTCTTATGCTTGATCAGCTCAAACACCTGCTCGGCATTTTCGGCCTGCGCGGTTTTATATCCTTCATCATCCAGAATTCCGTCTATCAGATTCCGGATGTCTGCTTCATCATCAACAATTAAAATATCTGCGGTCATATAAGTCTTTTCTTGTTAGTTTAATTCTCGTTCAGGCAAAATCAAAGTCACTGTGGCACCACCCAAATCTTCCCACCCAGTAATCATTTTAATGGTATCGGTTACACCAAATATAATCTGTCCACCGTGATCTTCCATGATTTTTTTGACAATGGCTAACCCCAGCCCCGTCCCCTTTTCTTTAAAGGTAACGTATGGTTCTGTCAAAGTCTCGTGATTCTTGTCTTTTGGCAATCCCAAACCGTTGTCGCCCACAGAAATCAAAAGGTTTCCTTGTGTATCACGCCCCATCCACAGGCCTAATTTCGGCTGGATTTCTTCTGATTTTGCCCGTTCCTCAATCGAATCAAGGCCGTTTTGGATGATATTGGTGACTACTTGGCGGATTTGTTGTTCATCGCAATAGAACTGCTGCCCCTTTAAGGCCTCGATACTTTCCTTGCCCAGATAGGTGACTTTCGGATGCGCCTGACGATAGAACATCAAACTGTCATTCAGGATGGACGATAAATCACACTGTTTGAACATGGGTTCGGGCAAGCGTGCGAAGGATGAAAATTCGTTGACCATACGACCAATATCTTCGACATGGCGAACGATGGTATCAATACATTGCCCGAAAATTTCACGGTCTTTTTCTTCGACCATTTTGTCCAGATAACGGCGTTTCAAACGTTCGGCTGATAATTGAATGGGGGTCAATGGATTTTTGATTTCATGGGCAATACGGCGCGCCACATCCGCCCATGCGGATTTGCGTTGAGCGGACTGTAAATTGGTAATGTCATCAAATGTCACAACTGCGCCCAAATCACGTTCGCCCAATAATTCAATAGCAACCCGCACCAACAAAACACGGCGTCCGCCGATATCTTTCTGGATGGTGATTTCTGATTGGTGGATTTTATCAGGCAGCAAATACGCTTCCGCAATCAAGGCCGAGGCATGAGGAATAACGGTTTCAATATTTTGCCCGACTATTTTTTCCTTATCTTTGGCGATAATATCGCATGCAGAATTATTGGCGAGAGAGATAATCCCATGGTTATCCACGCTCAATACACCTGACGTCACGCCTGCCAAAATGGTTTCGGTAAATTGGCGGCGTTCGTCAATCCGTCGATTGGCGGTCATTAATTCATTGCGTTGATCGCTGATCTGCGATGTCATACGGTTGAACGACCGCGCCAGAAAGTCGAACTCCTGAAATCCGCTATTCTCGGAAATATGGGCGGTCAGGTCGCCCTGGCGCACTTTATCGGACGCCTCGATCAACACAATAATCGGTTGCGCCAAACGCCGCGCAAAAATCAAAGCAAACCAGATTGCCGAAAACAATAAAATTAAAGCCACAACCAGATAAATCAAAGTAATGGTTGTTTGCAGCCCCATATAATTCGCCGACATTTCATCATATTTCTGGACGGCTTCGCGGGTGGTTTGTAAATGGTTTAAAACATTCGATTCAACCATCCGCCCAACATACAGATAAGTATCGGGGAAATTGACTAATTTCACCAATGCCCTGATCTGGCTGTCATTAATATCTGTTAACAGGACAACATCACCTTGGTCAGCGTTCTTCAAAACATACGAAGGAAAATCTTTAATATCGAAATCAAGTGCTGACCCTACCTGATTGTCGATATGCCCGCTCTGATCAAATATAACCACCTCGGTCAAACCGCGTAACATACCCTGTGTCTGAACAAACTTGGCAAAAGCCTGTGGATTAACAATTGACAATGTCGCCTCATTATCCAAATCTTTTGCCATCGCCATAATATCCGCGCGGATCACTTGATGATGCTCACGCAGGTAAGATTCTGCAACGGCTTGAGATTCATTGACCGCTGTTTTGACACGGTCACTAAACCATGTTTGAACGCCATAATGGAAAAAGAACAATGAAAACACAGTCATAATGACCGCAGGAACCATCGCCAATAATCCGAAGATATAAACAAAGCGAAGATGGAGACGCGCCCCCGGTATCCCGCGTTTCCAGACATTATAAAGAAGAAGGACACGGCGGGCGATTAACACCCCCAAAATACCCAAGGCAATCAGGTCAATATTCAACAACCAAATCACCGCACTGGAATTATTTCCGAAAGGTGGCGCCGACCGTAAAGCCGCATAAGTCGCGGAACATAAAATAATGGCAATCGTAATGAGAATGACAGCCGATTTTTTATCCCAAGACGCCCCAAGTCGCCTGAGAGTTCGGGCAGAAAGCCTGTACCGAGAAGAAAATGTTAAACTGTTGCGCATAAGGGTCAAAATATCACTGTTCAGCACAAAAAAAGCAAGCTAAACCATAAGAATGAGTGAAATTACCCCCCTTTCAAACGCATATTCCTGCACTGTCATTATCGTTGCGGGGGGGAGCGGTACGCGCTTTGGCGACACACTCCCCAAACAATATCATAAAATCCACGGCATCCCTGTTTTACGGCATACGATTCAGAAATTTTCAGATCATCCCGCCGTTCAACAAATTCAGGTCGTAATCGCCGAAGGGTTTGAAGATTTATACGGTGAGGCGGTATCCGGTATCGACAAATTATTACCCCCTGTGATCGGTGGAGCAACACGGCAGGAAAGTGTTTACAATGCGCTCTCTGCCCTCTCTCTCAATGCAAATGATATTATTTTGATCCATGATGCCGCGCGACCATGTGTTGATATTAAATCAATTGATGCGATTTTGGATGTTTTGAAAACACATCCCGCCGCAAGTCTTGCAACAGCGGTCAGCGATACACTTCGCCATTCGGATAAAGGGACTTTTACGGATGTCGTTAACCGCGATGGATTATACGCCATGCAAACCCCGCAAGGGTTTCATTTCAGCGTTATTCGATCAGCACATGAAAAATTCAAAGGACAAAATTTTACGGATGATACGTCTCTGGTCACTGAAATGGATGTGCCCGTCTCCATCGTCATCGGAACCCGCGAGAATATCAAAATCACCACGCCCGAGGATATGATGCTTGCCACGAAATATTTATCACCATCCACGCAACTTATCCCGCGCACGGGCTTAGGGTTTGATGTTCATGCCTTTGGTGATGCGGGGGATATGATCCGTATCGGCGGCGTTGATATTCCGCATACCCATAAATTAAAAGGTCATTCGGACGCCGATGTTTTACTCCACGCCATCACGGATGCCCTTTACGGTGTTATTGCGGACGGCGATATTGGCAGCCATTTTCCGCCAAGCAACCCCGCCTATAAAGGCAAAGACAGTGCGTTCTTTTTGGAGGAAGCCGTCAAAGCCGTGCGCGCCAAAGGCGGGCGTATTGTTCATATTGATAGCGTCATTATGTGCGAAGCCCCGAAAATCGGCCCGCACCGTGCCTCCATTCAAAACCGTGTAGCGGAGATTATCAGCATCGCCCCCTCACGCGTATCGATCAAAGCCACAACAACCGAAGAATTAGGTTTCACAGGCCGCCGCGAAGGGATTGCGGCGCAAGCGATTGTGACCGTGCTTTTACCCGATGAGGACAGCGATGGATTTTAAAGAAATCTACCTCGAAAAAAAGGCAGAACGTGCGCAATTTATCGCGGCGCTTAATCCGAAATCTTTTGATTTTCAACTCTCCACTTGGTTCGGATCAGGGCTTTTGATCCCTGCCCCCGGAACATGGGGAACGATTGGCGGGTTAATATTCGGTCTTATTCTCTGGTCATTGACCAATGGTTTCTTTGTCTTCATTGCCGCTGTTATTTTGTTCTTTATGGGGCTTCAATCCGTTGAACGGCTTGAAAAAAAATTGAAGAACCATGATCCATCCTTTATTGTGATTGACGAAGTCGCCGCTATCCTCCTCATCCTGTCTTTTAATTCATTGATGATTGCGTGGATGGGGTCACTGGGGGTTGGCGGTCATTTCCCAACCATTGTAAACACCGTGACTTTTTTGTTATTCCGTTATTTTGATGCAAAAAAGCCCGGATATATCGGTGTTGCGGACAGAAATATTAAAGGCGCATGGGGCGTGATGATGGATGATATCATCGCCACGCTTTATACAATTGGGGCAAGTATCCTGTTGTTGATTGTGTTTTATTTTCTGACTGTTTTTGTGGGGTAAATATGTTGTCTCTTGTTCAAGCCGCCAGTCAAACGCTCCGCGCACAAGGGTTTAAATTAGCCACCGCAGAATCCTGCACGGGTGGCATGATTTCTGCCGCTTTTACGGATTTATCAGGGTCATCGGATATTTTTGACCGTGGTTTTGTGACCTATTCCAATGAAGCGAAAATAGCGATGTTGGGTGTATCCCCCGCCACCCTCGAAGCCCATGGCGCGGTCAGTGAACAGACAGCCCGAGAGATGTGCGAAGGCGCATTGAAAAACAGTTTCGCAGATGTCACCATCGCCGTCACAGGCATTGCTGGCCCATCAGGCGGCACACCCGACAAACCCGTGGGACTTGTCTATATCGGGCTTGCCAAAAAGAAGAGTGAGACACGCATTTTCAGACATGTGTTCGCAGGCGACAGACAAGCCGTTCGCCAGCAAACAGTCGAGCAAGCCTTAGAGCATTTAATGGATATTATTTCGTAGCCATAAATTTGATATCAGGGTTTTTGTCCTGCGTATCATTCAAATGCCATGCGTTCCGCGCCATAAAGACAGGATCCCCATCATGGTCAATCGCCATTGCGCCCCGATTATTATCAAGGAATGATTTTAATTTTGCAGGATCATCACTCATTACCCAGCGTGCGGTATGCAAACTGGTTGGCTCCAACTTCACCGGCAAATTATATTCGGTACGAATACGGTCGGCCAGAACGTCAAATTGCAACATCCCGACGACACCCACAATCCATGCGTTATCAAGGAGGGTTTTGAACACGCGTGCAACCCCCTCTTCAGCCAATTGTTGAAGGGCATTGCCCAGATGTTTGGCCTTCAGCGGGTCTTCGGACACAATCCGTTGCAGATATTCAGGAGCGAAGGATGGGATGCCCGTGAATTTTAATTTTTCACCTTCGGTCAACACATCGCCAATCCGCAAATTGCCATGGTTTGGAATACCGATGATATCGCCCGCATAGGCGTCTTCGACCATTTCACGGTCTTGGGCAAAGAACATGAGGGGGGAGTGGATGACCATTTGTTTTTCGGTACGCGTATGAAAGAGCTTCATACCGCGTTTAAAGTCACCCGAACAGATGCGGGTAAAGGCGATACGGTCACGGTGTTTCGGGTCCATGTTGGCCTGAATTTTAAAGACAAAGCCAGTGACTTTTTTCTCATGCGGGTCAACAATACGTTCAGCCGTCTTTTGTGGGCGTGGAGCAGGTGCAAATTGCCCAAGGCCGTTCAATAATTCATTCACACCAAAGTTATTGACCGCAGACCCAAAGAACACAGGCGTCATGTGCCCCGCCAAATAGCTTTCTAGATCAAACGGGGGACAAACGCCACGGATCATTTCAACATCTTCGCGGAGTTTTGCGGCCTGTTCAGGCGGTAATTTTTCGTCAATCAGTTTGTCATCAAGGCCAGTACAAGTCAGCGTTGTCGCAAGTAACTTGTCACCTTTGGTACGGTCAAACAAAACCAATTCATCTTTGAGTAAGTCGTAACAGCCTTTGAAGTCGCGTCCCATACCAATCGGCCATGATGCGGGGGTGACTTCCATCTGCAATTTATCTTCGACCTCGTCCATCAATTCGAACGGGTCAAGAGATTCCCTGTCCATTTTATTGACGAAGGTGATAATCGGGATATTGCGCATCCGGCAAACTTCGAACAGTTTGAGCGTTTGGGTTTCAATACCTTTCGCGGCATCCAAAACCATAACGGCACTATCAACCGCCGTCAGTGTACGATAAGTATCTTCCGAGAAGTCTTCGTGCCCCGGTGTATCGAGCAGGTTATAAGTGATATTGTTAAAATCAAATGTCATCACGGACGATGCAACTGAAATACCGCGCTCCTGCTCAACCTTCATCCAGTCGGAACGGGCGCGGCGGCGATCACCGCGTGCCTTCACCATCCCCGCAAGCTGAATAGCACCTCCGAATAGCAACAGCTTTTCAGTGAGGGTGGTTTTCCCCGCATCGGGGTGGGCAATAATCGCAAAGGTGCGACGTGAATCGACTGGTGACGTCATTATAAAATCAATTTTCCTTCGAAAGGGTTTATCCCCTCACGGTCTTCGACCTCAATCACCCAGATATCCGGGTCACGGTCTACCGCGCGGCGAATATACGCATCTGCGTCACTTTCTGCAACCCGTTCTTCTTTGGTAGCATTCATCCAGCCCAAATTGCCGTCCATATCGCGGATTTGTGTCAAAATATGGGAAAAACCGTCCAAAAGATTGATTTTAACCAGAACCGTCCCGGCGGCAAACGCACCTTTGTTCAGGATATAATACCCGCGCCCTATTTCATTTAATCGGCGCAAATGGGCATCAATCCAGATGGATATGGGGATACGGGCATCCGTCATATTATGACTTTGCTTTGCGTCCGTATAAATCAAGCCTGTGGTCAATCAGGTCGTAACCCAATTCTTTGGCGATCTTGATTTTTAATTTTTCAAGTTCTTCGTTTTTGAATTCGATCACTTCGCCTGTTTCCAGATCGATCATATGGTGATGATGTTCTGTGTTCGTGTCGTAACGGGCAAATGTTTCGTTAAACTCACGTTTAACAATGATATCCATTTCCTCAAGCAGGCTGAGCGTCCGGTAAACGGTTGCAATACTAATCGTTGAATCGACCGCTTTGGCGCGTTCAAAGACACTTTCAACGGATGGGTGATCCTCTGAAGATTCCAGAGTCTTTAAGATAACACGGCGCTGCCCTGTCATTTTAAGACCAGCTTCCGTACAGCGTTGTTCTAAATTTTTCATGGGTTCAGATTACCGCGACTATAACTCGAAATCAATATGGGTTTATTACTCTGGCACTTTGCTCTGCTTAACCGGCGCTTCACTGGCTTTCACAGCTTGGCAAACGCCTTCTTGACACAGTGCAACCATTTTATTTTCCGGAGTATCCCTCCACATCGGGCAATCAATAAATGCTCCTGCCTGACGGGTACAAATTTCGGATCGGCCTTTATGCATCTTATTCACACCAAGCGACGGCCAGCCGCAAGGGTTTAAAGAAACCGCGCAATCCTCATCACTCACACATTGATACCATTCAGGGTGTTTCATTTGACATTTTTGCATGACTTCATCGTTCGTACCCGCATCATCTGCCGCGCGAACGGAGTTCATAGGGCTAGAGACGAAAAACATTAAAAGCAAAGTCAGTAGAATTGGTTTTATCAACATGCTCAAACTCCTCTATTTTATACACCTAATAAGATGTGGCGATTTCTGGCCTGCGTAACACGCGCCGACTGGGGAATGTGATTGTAACCACCGTTCCTTTTCCCACATCTGAGTCCAGATGTAACTGACCACCATGTAACTCTACCATAGCTTTGGCCAAAGGTAACCCTAAACCTGTGCCTGTCACCTCGCCTACGGCATGGGCGGTTTCATGAATTTGGCCAAATGGTTCTAATGCTTGGGGAATTTTGTGTTTTGGCATACCAACCCCGGTATCTATTACCTGAAGTTCCAAGTCTCCATCCCGCTTTAAATGACCCGAAATGGTGATTTCTCCACCCGCTTTACAGAATTTAACAGAATTACTGACCAGATTGATCAACACCTGACGGATCAACCTCTGGTCACCAATCAATAACGGTAAATTGGGCTCAACATGAGAATGAATCGCAATATTTCCACTAAAGGCGCGAGAGGCCATCATCCGTTCAACCGATAAAATGGTTTCCTGAACATTGACCTGATGCTCATCCAACTCAACACGCCCTGCTTCGATTTTCGACATATCGAGAACTTCGTTGATGATCTCCAGTAAATGGCACGCACTGGAATGAATGTCGCCCATATATTCTTCGTATTTCGGGATATTCAACTGCCCGAATGTACCGTTCATCATGATTTCAGAAAAACCGATAATGGCATTGAGCGGCGTCCGCAATTCATGACTCATATTCGCAAGGAATGCCGACTTCGCATGGTTGGCGGTATCTGCCTGATCTTTGGCAACGCGCAAGGATAATTCCATTTGCTTCCGCATCGTAATATCCATGATGGTCGTCACTTGGAATTTACGGCGTTGAGAGAGTTCGAGTGTTGCGGTTGTATAAAGTGTGTTGGCAATACTTCCGTCTTTTTTGATCAACTTCATCTCGCCCGAACTGCGGGTTGAGCTTTTCAAATATCTTTCATGATTATAGGATGCAACCTGCTGTTCATCAGGGCTAATCAGCACCACAAAATCTTCACCGACAATCTGCTCCCTCGCCCAGCCAAAGCTGCGCACGAAGCCGTCATTCACCCTGACAATGCGGCGGTTATGGTCGGTAACCACGATCCCCACGTTGGATGCGTCAAAGATAGATGTCAGCAATGAAATCGCGTCATCACGTTCACGTTGCAAAACGGAATCATCAGACGAGTCCGGTTGCGCCATCACGTCCAGTAAAATAACCTTGCCTTCAAAATCCAGAAGCGGATTGATCCAGAATCCATAGACACGAATCCCCCCTGGGAAGCTTGGCAGGGCATGAATACTCACCGGAACTTTTTGTTGAATACACACTTCGAAAGCCTGTTCGAAATGGCGGGCATTTTCACTGTCCATAAATTCAGAGACCGCCAAGCCAACAATCGCATCTTCTTTACGGTTGAAATATTCAAGCCCGCGGCGATTAATCTCTATCACATGGTAATGACCATCCCTCCGCGCTTCGATTAAAAACCGAGGCACGGGCATAGATTCAAATAGCGCTTTATGATCGACGACGATTCCGCCCATATAAATTCCAAAACTTGGTCAGCAAAATTATGGGAACAATTCCCTTTTAACCCCCTACAATACTCATAGAAAGGTTAACAGAGGTTAAATTGTTCCAAATATACGGTCACCCGCATCACCCAAGCCTGGAACGATATAGGCATGTTCGTTCAAATGGCTATCTAGGGACGCTGTAAAAATCTTAGCGGTTGGGTGTTTGGCGTGAACAGTCTTCACCCCTTCTGGAGCCGCGACCAAGGTCATGAGCGAGATTTTATCCTTAGACACGCCCCGCGCAATCAATACGTCAATGGCGTGAACGGCGGAATTACCAGTCGCGAGCATCGGGTCAACAATAATGAATCTGCGATCATCCGGAATCGGGTTCGGCATACGCACCAGATATTCATGTGGTTGATGGGTTGCCTCGTCACGATACAATCCCACATGCGCGATAATGGCGTCAGGAAAAACAGTCAATAAGCCGTCCACAAGACCGAGTCCTGCCCGCAAAATCGGAACAATTACCGGATCACGCTCTGCCAAAGTCGGAGCATCCATCTCAATCAATGGCGTTACGATTTGGCGCGTGGTCATCGCCATATCTTCTGTCACATTATAGGCCATCAACATGGATATTTTTTGAAGCAATACCCTAAAATCCGCTGTCGGGCATGTCTTTTCCCGCATACGGCTTAATTTATCCTGTACCAAAGGGTGATTAACAACAAAAAGATTTGGGAACTCAGGGAAAGTTTTCATGACAATTATTCAAGCTTTTCTTTTAGTGATTTTAAATAGCGGGTCAAAGGTGACACCTCTTTATATTCTTCCGCAAGACCTTCTTCGTACTGCGCGATAGTATCCAATTCTTTCCTCACATTTTCAATTAATTGAGGAATAGAATCTCCAGGAACCGGCTCTGCCACTATAGACGACATGGCAAAATGAATGTCTGTATTTTCTTTCAGGATATAATTGAGGCGAGCCACAAATTTCAAACCGCCATTATTATCCGAATGTTTTAAGCTGGAAATAAATTCACCATCGGCTGTGATATAGGCATCATCAAAGCTACGAATTGTTTTCAAAACAGCCTTTGAAGCGAGCAGAATATTAGCCGTATTTTTTCTATTTTCTTCACCATCAATGCGCGAGATAACAAAACAGAATGGCTGTCCACGGCGAGACCGTCTTTCCAGTTCGCGTTGAAGTTCAGGAATCATTCTGTCTTGAGTCTGCATCCCCGTCAATTCATCAATCCCGAAATCCGCCATCAATTGGCCATGTTCGAGTTTTTGAAGCGATGCTTGGAAATTTTCGAACGTCACCAAGAAAAGCTCCATCACATCTTTTGATGGCTTGGAATCAGCATTCATAATTTTCTTAGCCAGCTCATGCAAAATTCCCTGACTATCCAGAAGCCGAGAAGGTATTTTTAATCCTGCTTCGGTTTTAGAGGTTAATAATTCAGGAAACATAATCTCTTTACGATCAGCCACAGAGTCATAGAGAGAAGACAACAAAATTTGCGTTAGCCATGCGGCGTAGTCGCTTTGAAGGGTCGCTAAAAAATGGATGTCTTTTTCATGTGTCATTTCAGGACTATAGCCGAAAACCGACTATTCTGGAAGCCACTCTTTTTTAAGCTGGTCGAGCGCCCCCGGCTGACCAGACTTGAGTGCCGCGCGGATTTCACGCATCAATTTGGCAAGGGTTGCCACGTTATGCTGACTGACGATTTGAAAGGCCAGCATTTCGCCCACTTTAAACAAATGGTGAATATAGGATTTAGAGTAATAACCTGACGTATAAAGCCCAAGCGTTTCATCCAGAACCGATTGGTCGTCTTTATATCTGGAGTTCAGAATGTTGATATACCCCTTCGGAGCGCCTTTCATCAGCACACGTCCATGACGCGCCTCACGCGTTGGAGTAACGCAGTCGAATGTATCCATCCCTTGCTTCACACCTTCGAAAATATCTTCGATTTTGCCGATGCCCAATAGATGGATCGGGCGATCAGGATGGAGACGCCCCGGAAGCCATGATAAAATTTCATAGAAGTGAACTTTTGTACCACCCAAACATCCGCCGACAGCCGTGCCAAAGAATGGACGACTGACCGTATAGTCGGCACTTTCTTCACGCAATTCACGATACACACCGCCCTGCACCACACCATACAAACCTTGAGTACCGTCATGCGCCGCATTAAACGCATTAAGGGATCTGTCGCCCCAACGATGGCTCATATGCATGGATTTTTCGGTATAGTCGCGGTCGGCGCTATGCGGAGTGCATTCATCCATTTGAACGATGAGGTCAGCGCCGAGTTTGCGTTGAATCTCCATGGAAATTTCAGGGTTTAAACGGCAGATACTTCCGTCTTTATAAGACTTGAAAATCGCACCCAATTCTTCGTCGATTTTAATCAGTGATTTGCCACCGACACGACCTTTACCCTTAATCTCGTCAGCACCAGTACCAGTCCCCAACGAGAAAATCTGGAAGCCACCAGAGTCGGTCAACATCGGCCCATCCCAACCGCAAAATTTATGCAGCCCACCCATTTTTTGAACAAGGTCAGGCCCCGGTTGGATATAAAGGTGATAAGTGTTCGAGAGCATGATGTCTGCCCCCGCCTCGCGCAATTGGTGCGGATGCAAATTCCGAACCGCGGCCTTTGTCCCCACGAAAATAAAATTCGGGGTTTCAATTGTCCCGTGCGGCGTTTGTAAACGACCCAGACGAGCAAAAGATCCTGCATCTTTGTGCAGAACCTCAAAACCGAAATTCGGATAATCTATCTTGGTGTTAAATTCCAAGGTGAAAACTAAGCAGCTTTAGCCGCAATAGCCTTTTCAACTTTTGCCTTCATGGAATGAAGCAAAGGATCAAGTTTAGATACCGGAGTATCCATCAGGAACTTGTCAAATCCGCCTTTGTGGTCAAGAGTACGAAGACCAGCAGTTGATACGCGGATACGAACAGTCACGTTCAAAGCTTCGCTGTAAACGCTAGTGTCTTGAATGTTCACATTGAACACACGGCGTGTTTTACGTTGGGAGTGGGATACACAGTTCCCGCTCATTAATTTTTTACCTGTAATCTGGCACTGACGACCCATAATTTTATTCCTTCATATTCTATAGCGAATCTTTTCAAACGCTTGGAGCAAAGCTTGGGGGAAACTAGTGCATTTTGGGGCGTGGCGTCAAGTATTTAATGTCACTTTATTGGAAAATCGGGTCAAAAATTCTGAAAAAGCAGGGTATATAAGCATTCCCTTGCATTGACCCAGCCAACATAATTATGATAATTCTTAGAGAAAACAGGGAAAAATCATGAAATATGTATTTGAATTCACAAATTCAGCCAATCCTCCAACCCATCCACACGCCTTTAGTATCAGCTTTATAGAATCGCCTAATGGATGGGTAGAAGATAATTTAAACTTTAAAACTGGCGCAGACTGGTTAACCTATGTGCAACGCAAACTTTTGGTATTAGGTATTACGGATGTATTTTGCATGGCAAGAACCCCAGATACGGATCGCAAAGAAGTTCATAACTTTACATTTTATTTTACCAATGCCGCCCAGTGTCTCCAATTTCAAGCCTCTACGACACCCAATAGAAAGGGTAATTTTGTCCGAAGGATTGTTGGTTCGACCGAGTCAGAATCTCTTCATCAAGAAATGAAGATCCGTGAATTTTTTGATGAGAATGAAATCAAATACGCCATGACGCGCAGAGACCGATTAAGATTGATTGTTACAACCTCTTACAAGCAAGACGATCTAATTTTTGCCATGCATCTGGCCAACAAAATTTTTGACTCCCCCTCACCTCTTTCACGTCCCCAAAAGAAAACAGCAATACTTCTTTTATCAAACGAAAAGGTCTAACGAATGACACAGAAAAAAACGGGCTGACTGCCCGTTTTTTATTCCCCATCCCCCATCAATTCATCCCAACGCTCGGACGGGCACATACCCACGACGTTTGCGCCGCAATCGACATAGTGGATTTCGCCTGTTACCGCGGAGGACATTCCGGAGAGAAGATAGACGCCTGTATTCCCCAACTCTTCCAAATCAACATTCCGTTGGAGAGGAGCAGAGACAGCGCTGTATTTAAATGTTTTCCGCGCACCGCCGATTGCAGAACCGGCCAGTGTCCGCATAGGCCCCGCAGAGATTGCGTTGACACGGATATTATCCTGCCCCAGATCCATCGCAAGATAGCGAACGGAAGATTCAAGAGCCGCCTTAGCAACCCCCATCACATTATAAAACGGCATCACTTTTTCTGCGCCATAATAGGACAGAGTAATTGCAGACCCGCCATTTTTCATGAGAGGTGCTGCACGTTTCATCACAGCGGTGAAGGAGTAACAGGAAATATTCATCGAGTTGAGGAAATTTTCAAGCGTCGTATCAACATAACGCCCTTTCAATTCTTCTTTGTTCGAGAACGCAATAGAGTGAACAAGGAAATCAATCTGGCCGAATTCTTTTTCAATCTGGGCAAATGCCGCATCAAGGGACGCCATATCTGACACATCACAATCGATCAGTGTTTTTACACCGATTTCGGCAGCCAATGGTTCAACACGCTTTTTGAACGCATCGCCTTGGTATGTGAATGCCATTTCGGCACCCTGTTCAGCGCACGCCTTGGCGATGCCCCATGCGATGGAATAGCCATTGGCTACGCCCATCACGACTCCGCGTTTTCCTTTTAATAATCCGGTCATTTTGTCCTACAATTCTATTCTGCTTTAGCAAACGCGAGAGTACAGTTTGTCCCCCCGAATCCGAATGAATTCGAGATGATCGTTTGATGTTCGACGTTATCGACACGTTTTTGCGCAATCGGCAGACCTGCGGCCAATTCGTCCAATGTGTCGATATTAATACTTGGTGCCACAAATTTTTCTTTCATCATCAGCAAGCTGTAAATTGCTTCCTGAACCCCTGTCGCGCCGAGGGAGTGCCCTGTCATCGACTTGGTGGAACTGATATGTGGTAAATCTTGGTCAAGCCCTGTAAACACTTCACGGATCGCGCCCAATTCTTTGGCATCGCCAACAGGGGTCGATGTTCCGTGGGTGTTGATATAGGTCACAGGTTTATCACAGGTCTCAAGCGCCTGACGCATACAACGCACTGCTCCCTCACCGCTTGGTGCAACCATGTCCGCACCATCAGATGTCGCGCCATATCCCACGAGTTCCGCATAAATTTTTGCGCCGCGCGCTTTGGCATGTTCATAATCTTCAAGAACCAGCATCCCGCCGCCGCCCGCAATGACGAATCCGTCACGGTTGGCATCATAGGCACGAGAGGCTTTTTCAGGTGTTTCATTATATTTGGATGACATGGCACCCATCCCGTCAAACAGGACGGATAATGTCCAATCTAATTCTTCACCACCACCTGCAAACATCACATCTTGTTTGCCCATGGCGATCAATTCAGCCGCATTTCCAATACAGTGCGCAGAGGTCGAACAAGCCGATGAAATCGTGTAATTCACACCCTTAATTTCATGGTTGGTGCAAAGGGTTGCAGATGTTGTGGAGGACATACAACGCGGAACCATAAATGGCCCGACTTTTTTAGGACCGCTTTCAAGCGTGATGCGTGCCGCCTCAACTTGGTTACGCGTGGAAGGCCCGCCAGACCCGACGACCGCACCTGTGCGCAGATTGCTGATTTCATTTTTCTCAAGACCGGCATCCGCAATCGCTTGCACCATCGCAAGATGGGTATAGGCCGCAGAGTCGCCCATAAAACGCAACAAACGACGGTCAATTGATTCTGCAAGATTTACATTGGGGAGTCCGTACACTTGGGAACGGAAACCTTTATCGGCATAATCTTGGGAAAATGTAATTCCGGATTTACCGGCTTTCAAAGATTCGGTCACTTCATCCAAGCTGTTCCCGATACATGAGATAATTCCCATGCCAGTTACAACAACCCGACGCGGAGTATAGGGTTTTAACAACGCCATAGCATTTTCCTTTCAGATGATATTTTTAAAGACTGCGGGGATTATCAAACAATCCAACACGCAAATCTTTGGCATCATAAATCAACTTGCCATCCACCAACACCTGACCATCCGCAATACCCAGAACGAGGGAACGGTTAATCACGCGTTTAATATCAAGGTGATAAGTGACAAGTTTGTTTTCAGGAAGAACCTGACCCGTGAATTTCAATTCACCAAGCCCGAGCGCACGCCCAGAACCTTTGGCACCTGTCCAACCCAGATAAAACCCGAGCAACTGCCAAACAGCATCAAGCCCCAAGCAACCCGGCATCACCGGATCGCCCTCGAAATGGCATCCGAAGAACCATAAATCGGGGTTAATGTCGAATTCAGCGGTTAATTCGCCCTTCCCGAATGCACCACCTTCGGTGGATACATGCGTAATACGGTCGAACATCAGCATCGGTGGCAAAGGTAATTTCGCATTACCAGGACCGAACAACTGCCCATGTCCGCAGGATATTAAATCCTCACGGCTATAGGAACCCTTGGGGGAAAAGTCCCACCCCGCTTTTTCTTGAATCGCAGTCATGCGTCTTTATAAAACCTTTGTGCGATTGTTACAATTAGAAATATTACGTTACTCAAAGACTATTTGATTGACATAAGGTAAAATTATTCAATATAAGCAAAATATGATAGATATTTCGTCTCAATTTAATGACGCCCACCTCTTTAGGGAGCCTACAGACAAAGAAATTTCCGAAATGCTGGATGGCGTTCCCGTCTTCAGTTTTCGCGCCGAAGACCTGCCTCAATATAAACAACCTGACCGCCATTATAATTTATTTGACCGAACAATCCGCGGTCGCGCCTTGGCTAAAAAAATATTTGCCTCTCACCCGACTTACTCAGGCATCCATTTCAGAAAAATTTCTGAATTAGCATCCTCTCATTCTTTTGCCGCTATGCGGGTACTTTTAAAAACAACGGCAAAAGGGTCTGAGGCTGCCCTCTTCATTTTAAAAAGACCTAATGTTAAAGAAGCATCACTCCAATCTGCCTCCAAACTTTTAGGGATGCGTCCTTCAAGTGTCACACCGCATATCCCAGAGGCGATAACTCGATTTGTTGCCGTTCATCATGAAATCGGACACATGCTCCAAATCATAAATGATGAAAACCACCCGAATAATTTTACGGGAGATTACTACTCAGAGCTCAGTGCTGAAAGTAACGGACTGAGCGAGTTTCAAAAAGCGTCGCAACACAAACCATACTCTCCTCACTACTTAAAAAATCTGATTGAAAGACGCGCTCTGGCATCCTTTACAGCAGCCTCGCCAGAATATTGGCTCGCCCCCGCTCTCAGCAAAATGTTTTTAGAAAATGACTATCTTTTCTTAGATCAGCATAACCCGCATGATGTCTACAGAAGCTATGCCGAAATCCGCTTAAGGGTTGCCATCCTCTCCGAAAACCAGAGCGCGGCTCAAGTCGCTGCACAATGGGGCCTCTCTCAAAAAAAATTAACACGGGTCTGGAAAGCAAAAAATAATATCGCACTTTCCGCGTCATCACATTATCTACAACAAGCCATCACCCTCTGGGTTACTGGAAATGTCTCGAGAGTTTATGGACTGCCTGAAGAAGCATCAGGAAGCAACTTCTACCTCGCCCATTTCATCCCCCAATTAGATACGATCAGACACAGCATAGTGTACCAAGAACAACTCAATAACGGTGCTTTATTCCAACTTCTCGAACAAGTCCATCAACAGGGCAACCTCAGCGAGGTTACACGAAAAAACATTACCCAAATACTGGACAGCACCCATATTTTCTGCCCCGAAATCGCTCCACAGCGTCAAAATGCAGAAAATAAAACTAAACTGACTTGCCCCGAACCAAAAAACTAAATATAACAACGCACCAACCTTAATCAAAACAGTCACGGGCAGGTGGCAGAGTGGTTGAATGCGCTAGTCTCGAAAACTAGTATGGGTGCAAGCCCATCGGGGGTTCGAATCCCCCTCTGCCCGCCACGAAGTCCCCAGACTTCCTGCTATCAGAGAATATATCCCTCAGTGCCCCGCAATTTGCGCCCTACACGCAAATCATATTTTAAGTCACACACCAGAGAATATCAAATTTGCTCCGAATATATCTGTTTTTCTCAGCAGCCCAATTTTCCGTGTGACTGGTCATAGTCTTTTCAGTTATAATTTTTACGAATTTGGGATTACCTTTTGGGTTAGTCACTGACTCTGATCTACCCATAGAGTCATTTCTAACTTTTCTCCGCATTTTTTTGATGATCATTAAGTTTAAAGAATTCATATAAAAAGCTACTTAAGTTATGGGTTTTCAAGACTTACAGCCATACAATAACAAAGATTCAGCATAACATGACAACAGTTCGAATCCCCTTTGCCCCGCCACGAAGTCCCCAGACTTCCCATTTTCAGAGAAAATACCCCTCAGTGCCCCGCAATTTGCGCCCTACCCGCAAATCATATTTCAAGTCACACACCAGAGAATATCAAATTTGCCCCTAATATATCTGCTTTTCTCAGCAGCCCAATTTGGCGTGTGACTGGTCATATAAATTCCCTGCTATCAGGGAAAAAAACAGGGAATTTTATTTTTAAAGACAGATTACAGGCATAAAAAAGAGCCTTAAGTTTAAGGCCCATAATTGTAAAATTTCGAGAAATGATTAAAAAAGCAGTTTTCACTACAGAGAATAACTGCGAGCATCCAAGCTGGCATTTATCAGCTTACCTACAAGCGCTTCCGAACAATTATTGTTCTGAGCAATAGATCTGATTGTCTTGCCATTGAAATGGTCTTGCCTCCAAGCAATTCCTTGCACTAGTCTTTTTAGACGATCCGGAGGCAATTTAAGAATATCTTCCGAAGCGCCCTCTGGTTGAATTAATATTGCCCCAGCTTTAGTTCTATTTACTTCATACGGAATATTAATGTCCGCAATATCTTCTCCAATGGTTTCCGGCAAGCAAACTCCCAAGATAGCCTTAAATAGATTTTTGAGTTTGATAACATTGATTTTTATTTCTAGCCTTTCAGGATAAACTACAATTTTCTTGATAAAATCAAATAAATCCACTTTCAAGATTTGATCGTTTTTTTTGGGAATTAACTGTAATTGTTGTACGTATCGATCATTTGGAAGGTTCAGAACTTGCTCCAATTTGAGGGGATGAAATAAATATTGGCGAATTTCCGTTTCTATTCTTAACTCCAATTCATGCGCTGGAAATCGGTCAATAATACCTACTGGCTTTATTTTAAATTGAAGCACCGATTGATTTATATAGTAACGATATCGCTTATTACCTTTCATCGTATAAGTAGGACTATAATAATTACCATCTTGGTCAAACAGCTTTCCTTTTAAGAAATTCCCCTCTTGTTGATCGTTTAAGGATCCTCGCTTTTTGCCTGCGTGTTCAGCCAATTTTTCTTGAACTTTATCCCATAGCTCTTGTGTTAAAATTGGCTCATGCTGCCCTTCATAAATATGATTTTTATGAGCAATCTTACCTATGTAGATTGGATTACGCAGAATTTTATAAAGGAGGCCTCGGCTAAAGTAGCATGCAGGATGGACTATACCTTTCTTTGAAACCCATTCTCTTGATTTAATTTGAAGTCGATCAAGTTCATTTTTGACATCAGTAACCGAATCTAATCTTAAATATGTTTTATAAATTTTTTGTACTGTATCAGCAGACGCTTTATCTGGAACCAATTGCCGCCCTTCAACTCTATACCCAATCGGGGATGCCCCTCCCATCCACATTCCTTTCTTTTTACTAGCGGCAATTTTGTCTCTTACTCTTTCCCCGATAACCTCACGTTCAAATTGGGCAAACGAGAGTAAAACGTTAAGAGTTAATCTGCCCATGGATGTTGTAGTGTTAAAGGATTGGGTTATGCTTACAAACGTGACACCATATTTATCAAATGTTTCGACAAGTTTGGAGAAATCCATTAAAGATCTTGTCAGACGATCAATCTTATATACGACAACAATATCAATTTTTCCTGCTTCAATATCTACGATCAGATTTTTAAGAGCTGGACGTTCTATATTGCCACCAGAATACCCCCCATCATCATAATGCGTTTTAACAGCCTGCCAGCCCTCTGCCTTTTGACTCAAAATATAAGCTTCACACGCCTCCCTTTGAGCATCAAGAGAGTTAAACTCCATATCAAGCCCCTCTTCTGTTGATTTACGAGTATAAATGGCACAATTTTTTACGAATACCTTCACTGTTATACCTCCCCTTTTGAAGCGGTTTTTTTAAGACCAAAGAAAACCCAACCGTTCCATCTTGTTCCAGTGATGCTTGAGGCGATTTTTGACAAACTGCTAAATATTTTCCCTTGATAGCTAAATCCTTCGCCTTGAACAATTACTGAATAGGATTTTCCTCTCCATGTCCGAACTAATCTGGTTCCGGGTTTAAGAGATGCCGTTCTTTCAATGGTATCAGGTGATTTTTGATATGCCTTAACTAGATTTTCTAACCTCCCCTGCTGAATGGTTGAGAGGACCTCACCACTTTGCTCCTGCATTTTAAATAGAAGACTTTTTTCAAGCATAGGCCTGCTGAGGTGAATGGGGACTGACATTCCCCAAAGCTCGCTCCAGCGCGCATTGAGTATTTCTCGGTCCATTTGTCTAATTATTTGTGTATGATCTAATTTGTTATTCATAGATCCATACACGCTCTTGGTATGAAAGAAGTCCAGTCAATTTTGGTTGATTATTCCGGATGTTTTGTGATGATTGACTTTGCTGCATAAAAACCTCCTATAAGGTCTTTACACGCTCTACTCCCTCACAAAGTCCAGTCTTAATAAAGAAAAATGAATTAATTTGATTTCTTCCATGCAATAATTTTACTTCCTGTTTTACTGAGAACTGGCGATATTAATCCTTTATCTCTTAGGTTATAAAATATCCCCTTCATCACATTTTCTGATTTAATGCCAGTTATCTCTCTTGCTTCTCTATTTTTAATTGATGGATTTGTTTCTAGGTATTTCAATACGGATTCTTCCGGTGATGCCAAAGGTGTGTGGGCAATCGTAACTTTAATAGAGTTATTAAATTCTTCTATTACGGGAGGCTTAAGTCTAAACTCTTCCATTTTTTGAAATGCTGTATTTAAACCCTCACCCATATCTTTATTTGGGGGGTTTTTATATTTATTCAAAATCCTAACTAGTTTCGAGTTCCGTGAAAATCTTGCATTAAGGATATTCTTGACCGTAACATACCCTGGAAGGCTCCCTGGGCTAATTATTTCTATTCTATTATTAAATATAAGAACATGGATATCATCGGAGATTGAATAGTCTCTATGAACCACTGCATTGACTAATATTTCCCAGATTGTTTCTGGAGGATAATTCGCCATTATTAGACCACTTTCCCCCATAATACGAATAGCCTCCATAATTTCAGTAATCTTTTTAGACGCATTCTGTATTTGATTATATAGGCTACCTTCAATGCTATATTGATCTTTCAAGTGGATTCTCTCAGGTCTCTCTTCTGCAGTATCATAGCGAGTGATCTTTATGCCACATCTTTTAGGTAATATCGTTACGGGATTATCAGCGAAAAGAAGTATACCGGCAACTTTGGGATCATAAGTTCTCCGATCAATCAAATTTTGATTAAAAGAAAAATCTATGGCATCGGACTTAGGAGAATAGTCATTTAAAAAATTTCGAGTTTCAGCAGATGTATATATGTCTTCAGCAACTGCGTCGGGCACTATGCAATCTTCGTATGAAGTCTGCCCTTTTGAGTAAGATAGCTCTACTATCCTATTGGGGTCTTTTACAGGTAACGACTGTGCTGACTTTCTTATATAAACAGTACCATCAGATGTCTTATGGACAGATCCACTTTTCTCAATGATAACTCTCAGAGCGTACTTTCCGTTAGGGTCTTTTAAAAATTCTAGGTCGCAAGGTAATGATGGTTCTATGTCCTGTATATTCTGGATTATAGAATTAAAATCTTCAATTTTCTCAATCCCCTGCCAACGTTCTTGAGCCGACGGTTTCTCTGAAGGGTCTTGAATACCAATAATAAACTCACCCCCGTCTGCGTTAGCAAGAGCAACCGAGATCTTTTGCACTTTTCTACCTTCTACTCCATAGGCTTTAAAATCAAAGAAGTGACTCTCTTCTTGCGAACAAAAATTTATAATCTCCTGCCAGCTTAGATCTCTTACTTTCATTCAAACCACCAATCGAAAAATAGAATTGCCCTTTAATAGTTACAAACAAAAGAAAAACTTTCTACGTAGAGAAACCTTATTATATTACCTTGTTTGCTAAACCAAAAATATAGCCCAAATTATTATGAATAAAAATAGTTTAATCGAAATTATCCTTCCAAAACTTGAAATATTAACTATTAAATTTTACACAATCTACGTTATCACGCTACTAATCACCCATATGTCGGTTTTAATTCATCTGAACATTCTTAACTTGCCAAATATTAGTATCGTCAGCGCTCCAATATACTTTACAAATATAATTACTCCTTATCATTGCCCCAAATGTATTTTGAGCGTCAACGTAAGATTTAACCGTAAACACTTTAGTATGAGGATCAACACCTACATAATCAGCATATAATGGGAAATCTGCTGTCGAAGGTGCTATCAGAGAGTTTCGTACGGCGTATTCACATTTAATTGATGCTACATTTTCTTTACTCTTCATTTTTTCTTCCAAAGCATCCTGTTGCTTCAACGTTTCCATGCGTGCCGCAGATTCAGCCTCAAACTTAGCAATCTCATCATCCTCTTTCTTAACCCTTAGCCTTGCCTTCTCAACCAAATTCTCAATTTCTTTGTCACGAAAATCGGCCACCTTATTTGCAAAATTGACTGCCGCTCGATCCTGTTTAGACTTCAAAAACTCTTTGATTTCAGAAACAATACCTGCGCGATCATTCAAATATCTGTTCTTCCATTTTGTATCTTCTTCTTGTTGCTGCTTTTTGACGTCAGCTACAGCATTCTCGTATTTCTTCAGAAAGTCACCATCTGCAACTTGTTGAAAAGGTTCACTATCAGCGATTGCTTTCATTTTGATTTTTATATCTGGGAACTCAAGCCCCCATAATAAATCTGCCTTTTTAGCTTCAAACTCGACCTCAATTTTTTTCATAGCTATATCTTGGGGTGTTTCACGGAAAAAAGCAGACAATATTATTGCCCAAACAATCAGTAATACCCTCGCAAATTTGAGGTGAGAACGAGTGATAACATCAAAATATTTACGATCATTATGTGTTTCTGCAATCACACCACATAAAATGGAACCAATAATTCCCACGATTATCCAAATAGTAGAAGACTTAAAAATCGCGATTAAAAATATAATAAAGAAGCATACTCCTAACAAGTATTGCCAGTCTTTTGGATCATAGCTTTTATTATCTAACGAACCCATTCTCAAAACTCCCTTAAAGTAAACGGCCACCAAGTTGCCTTGGTAGCCGAGGGATGGTTACGATCCGAGAATCGCGCAGCGTATTCGCTCTCGCTATTATATTCCGCCGCCCCCTCGACCAAAGGTGAGAGAGCAACGTCATTGATAACGGTCTGACGTTGTTAGTAGACCGCTCGGATGAGGTAACCAGCCTCGATTCCTGCACATGCAGAAACTATGAAAAAATTAGCGTCTTATAGAAAGAATTGCAAATAGATTGTGTTAATGGGTCAGTTAAAGCATTAGAAATCTCTCACTCCCATACAGGAATGTGATTATCTATTATTTTGAAGAGTATTTTAGCGTACTCTGCATCTTCTGTTGCCAGTTTCATTAATTGTGAGATTAAGAGCCTTTTTCGGGTAAACTTTCTAATTCGGCCAGTTTTCTTATCTTGGACATCAATTAATCTGTTCAATTCCTCAAGTATAGTTAATCCCAATGACTTTTTCTTCTTTGGTCTACCTTTAGGATTTCCACTTTTACCCTTTTTAAAGCGATTTTTTTGTGGTGGCTTGCGGTAACCAACTTCATATTCAGAATCATCATCTTTACTCATTTTGCACCTACTTTCTTGTTCAATCGAATAATTGACATTTCATCAAATGTTTTTCCTGTTTCATCCAAAACAGCACTTTGCCCTGTATATCTTTCCCAACGGCGGACACTTGTATCAACATATGTCTCATCAAGTTCAATTGCCCTCGCACAACGTCCTGTGAGGTGAGCAGCTACTAATATTGTTCCGCTGCCACAGAAAGGATCCAGAATGATGCTTTGTTTATGACTACAGTCTCGAATTGCATCGGCAATTAGACTAAATGGCTTTACAGTGGGATGAAGTTCTAAAAGCTTATTACCCTTGCCTTTGAAAGTATTTGCCCCTGGATAGTTCCATACATTTGTTCTGTATCGAAATTTACCAAGTTCAAAATTATTTATGTGTCCAGATGATCCTTTTCTAAAGACAAAGACTAATTCATGTTGTGATCGATAAAAAGTTCCCATTCCTCCATTGTCCTTAACCCATACACAAAGCTGCGCAAGTTCTCCAAATTTCTTTTCACCCGCCTCTTGAACTTCGCGCATATGCCTCCAGTCCATGAAACTAAATATCGTTGCATTCTTGGATGTGTTTCCTGAAATATGACCAAAAACAGTCGAAAGGAAATCAGTAAACTCCTTTATACTCAACTCACCATAAGCCATTCTAAAATCTTCGTGCTTATTCTTACCCTTTCCGCAGATATGACCTTTAGTCTTTACGTTATAAGGAGGATCGGTTACGCAAAGATCAGCAACCCTTCCCTCCATGACTGCCTCATAGGAAGATTTTTGCAATGAATCGCCGCAATATAATCTATGAGGGCCGCAAATCCACAAGTCGCCTTTTCTAGAGACAGTTTCCTTTGGTATATCCTCATATTCTAGCTCAGCGCCGTCCTCAGGCTGAGCTAATATATCCGGCATAATGGTATCAATCTCAGCCGTGGAAAATCCTGTGCATTGTAAGTCATAGCCCTCCACTAATAACTCATCAAATTGATAGGTTAATAGATCAGTATCCCATTGCCCCATTTGAGCCAGTTTGTTGTCGGCAATCACATATGCACGTTTTTCTTTTTTCGAGAGTCCTCTTAAAACGACAACTGGAACTTCTTTTAACCCTATTCTTTTGGCAGCTTCACTTCGGCCATGTCCCGCCAAGATGGTTCTTTTGTCATCAATCAAAATAGGATTAGTAAATCCAAATTCTTTAATTGATGCTTCAAGTGCAGATAGTTGTTTATCGCCATGGATTCTTGGATTTTTATCCCATGGAACAAGCTTATCAGGGGGCAGATAAACAATTTCTTTCTCCAATCTTTTAGCCGATTTAATTGGAGAAGATTGAACTTCTGGGGTTCGAAAAAGCTTCTTCTTAGCAGATTTCTTGATTTTTTTGATATTAGTTATTTCTAGCATATTCAGTCTCCTAAAATTAAAAATTTAAAATTTGGGAACAATGAATCATGCGACCTATAAGACACAACAAAGGGTGATTGAAATCAATCGGCAACAATAATTCATTGTTCCCCTCCGTGGGATTAATGGTCAACACACAATCGAAAATTGTTGTGTTGTTAGTCTCCGTTAGCAAATATTTTGCGCTAAGGAATTTCAGATGATCAACTAGTGAGAATCACATCTTGTATATTTCTGACATCGTCGATTTAGAAAAAAAAGACAAGTATATTTTTCGAATGCGGTCTTTTAGTTTTTCTGAAAATACACAAATCACTCATCCTATTTAAAAGGCAAGCTTCTTGAATACAGGGAAAATCCGCGCATTTCTTCGAAAGAAATATAGACCTAATTTTTCTGAAAATAGTCTTCTATGGCGTTCATAAAAGTTCACTAAAAATATTTAAATGAGATAACGCCACTCAAATTTTTCTCAATTTATACGAATCATAAGCATGATTCGTATAAATTAACCCCGATGTGATAACGCAGCATATGCAAAGCTTACTCGTTATATTTCCTGCCACACGCTTTAATAAAATCTTTCTTATCAGCAGGCCAAACCTCACGAATGTTTTGCTTAATAAGCACTTTCCGGTTTGCTGCTGGAATATTTTTTAAAAACTCTAAGCCTGTTAATTTTTGAATCTCATCTATGCTAGTCATATAACGCGAATGATCATAAGGCTTGCCTTCATAATAACCCGCCCCCACTTGAGGATAAATAAATGCTAAAATATCTGGCTTATTAGTAACCATCCCCTCTTTGATAACAATTTTAAAAAAGGCATCTGGAATAGCAACAGGAAACTCCCCCTCTTCTCCAATATAAGCATTCGGAGATTTATCTGCGAAAATTGGGCCATCTATAATCCATACCGCGCCGTATTTCTGAGCCCAAGCAGCTGTTAAATCTTCTAGATCCAGCCAAATGCCTGCGTTAAATAATTGGCGTTGAGGAACCGCATTATAAAATGTATGTGTGTTCCATCCAGCACTTCCCCCCATCCGTTCAGCATGCATCTTCATAGCGAGATGACCTCGAGAAAACCAATCTTTATGAGAACTTGTAAAGGCTTTTGGATAAGCGTAGCTTTTATCATCCGGCATAATACCTTGCACAAATAAATCTTTATCAGTGATCCATACCCCTGGACGCTCATAGGTACTTACACAAGATTTATTTATCCTTCTCATTTCATAGGCAACCCACTTAGGAACACCCCATAAATCTGGAGAACCATCTCCATTATTATCATCAGTATTATCAAAACATGACCTATAAGCTCTAAAATCTTTAACTATACATTTCGAACTAGTGCCCCATTTGTCGTGATCATAAGAGTTATCTAATTGCTCAGATTTATAATCAGCAGCATAAACAGGTAAAATTAGAAAAATACACAGTAGAAAAATAGTTTTTTTCATTTTTCAAAGAATTCCTAAGGCTCAACAAGCAACTTAATTTATAATAAGCTGCAATATTTTAGATTTTATATTGCTGCGAATTTATACTTTAAGTGTTCTTATATTTTTCACTTCTATTTTAATAGGCTCTTCAATTAGCCGAGGCTCAAGAGGATGAATCGGAATAATAGCTGGCTCATTCTGGTCATTTTCTTTATATAAGTTATTTAATTTCCAATCTTTTCGCTTAGGAGAATTATCTAGCCCAATAGGATAAAGGGTAATGGCATCTTTCTCTAATTTCATTCTAATGAAGTGCCTAAAGCTATCCTTTCTCATTGCACTAAAAGCATCATTTGCATGCAATCCAAAAAAGTATGAAATTATAAGAAGGTAAATTCCCCAAATAAACCCACCTAAGAATCCGGAGAAGATCATACCAACACCAAAAGTTAAAAAGTATAGCAATTCTCCCAATCCAATATTTTGTAAAGGTTGAAGTAAATTTGTAAAATATATGGTTGAAATTAAAAGAATCCCGAAATGAATGATTGCATGCGGTACACCAAATATAACTCTTCTTTTTTTATCAGGCATAGCAACGTAATTAATTAAAACTCCCAAAAATACGGCAAATAGAGCCACAGAGATTGGTGTAAAAAACAAGGCACTCATTTGATTGAAATAACCTCCGTCAGGAAGAATTGCGTAGTAGTTTCCCCATGATAAAATTAGCAAACTACATACCCAATAAATTACTCCCAAACTAAGACAGAAATCATAATTTTTGAAGATGAATAAGAGGTTCCCAATAGCCATGTGCTGACTGTCTTCTCTGCTTGGATAACATGCTTCTTTTTCCACCCCGGAAGCATCAGCCTTTCTAGATAAGTTTAATGTCTGTACAGATTTCGCCCATGTAATTTTAAGAGTATCTTTCAAATGATGTGTTGGGTGTAAAAAAGCCCCTCCACCACCTGCAGTTACAAAATTAACACCAGATTCTTTAGCTTCATATCTACTGTAATGATGAAGGTCACCAGACAAAACCACAGGAATTTTAGCTCCTGGACATTCATTTCTGATTATATTAGCGATGTAATCAAGTCCACGATAATACAAATCTCTTTCTGAAGCATCCTTAGAATACATGTCCGCTTTAAGCCATGTTGGAACAGATGCACAAAGGATAACCTTTGAGTTAGGATTCATAAGCCGAGCTATAGAGGCAAAATAATTGGCTTGCGGAATATCAATGTCCTCTTCTAATTGAGAATCATATCCCCATACCCACCAATCATCACTTAAATGGATGGCAAAATAGCTTCTATTCTGTGTTGCTTTCCAACTACCAAGCTGCGTTTCTCTTCCACGGCAAAATTTTGCCAAAAATAATGTCAATCCATCGTACCAGTCATGATTTCCTGGGATTAAATAAACATTAGGATGTTCTGCGCCAGGTTTATTTGTTCTAGGAAAAGCAAATTCATATGGACGTTGCATACGTGTTTCATAATCATAACGGCTTGCATCTGGATATACCTGATCCCCTCCCATTATTAAACAAGCTGCTCTAGGCAACTCATATTGATTGATATTAAGTTTTTTTTGCCCTAAAAGATATGCAATTGAATAAGTGGAATCAAAGCCATCTCCGAGATCAGCAACATAATCTAACCAAACAGCGCCATCTTTAGCTTTGAACAAACCGTCTGCTGCAAAGGATCTTTGTTCTAGTGTATCCTTCTCATTTAGAATATCTAACGAAGCCTGCATTAATCTGCGATCTGCATATTGAGCAAAAAGGCTAGATGCGATTACTTTCTTTACTATTTTTCCCAAAACAATAGGGCTAAACCAATGAACCATACCTGGATATTCATGTTTATCATTTAAATCTGAAGGTATTTTGCTCATTTTTATCTCTTTCATTAGAAACTAAAATTGATCTAGTTCTAGTTTATTTGCGCTATTGATCAATTTCTATTTCGATACTATCGCCACGGGAATTATACCCTGATGCAGATCCATCATACAAATCAGCGCCGCGGACGCTCATATTTCCACCATTGGGCCATTCAACGTGAGTTACTTCTCCATTTTCTACTTCCACAGGAACCGTGTATGATCCACTATCTGTCGTAACAATAGCGTCATAAGTACCATCGTCTAAATCATCGGCAACAGCGTGAAATGAAGATATCACAAGCAATAAAAGTACCAAATATTTCATTTTTAATTCCCTATATTTTTGTTTTGTTAGACAAGCTATTTTTTACTTAAATACGGTAGTTTCGAAGGATTATGATTTATTTCATCAATCGCTTCTTGCCATGCGACCACTCTTTCCACGCCCGCAGGGTGTGTATCTAGAAAAGCAGAGCGAGAAAGACTCCCTTCTCCAGAAGACTTAGATAAAACAACCATAATATTTCCTGCCTTTTTCAGATCATATTTTGCACGAGATAAAAGATACGTTGCCAATAGATCAGCTTCCCTCTCCTGCTCCTTTGAGTAGCTAAGTGCTCCAACTTTTGCCCCAACATGCATCATATCCTCAAGAGTCTTTTGGTCTTGTTGTTGCTGATATGAATTATAATAGGGATTATTATTGTTAGCCGCAGCGAGAACCACTGCTGTCAGAATGCCAGAAATAGCAGCGCCTGCACTTGCGTTCTGCTGTTTTTCTTCGTTATGGTTGGCTAAATGATGCCCCATCTCATGTGCAATAACAGCTGCAATCTCATCATTATTCTTAAGATACTGAAGCAACCCACGATAAACGGTTATTTTATAATTTTCGCTCGCATAAGCATTGATCTCGTTACCTGGATTATACTCAACTTGGAAATAACAACTTTTATATTCTGCATATGTACAAAGAGGCTTTGCATTTTTTGCAAGACGACTGGCAATATTTGCAACTAACTGCTTATTCTTCTTGTCACTCCTCTCATAGACTACCAAGGGCTCATTATTATCAGCTATCTTTTGCTGCATTGTTTTCACATCCGCATCATTTACCGCTGGTAATTTATAAGCAGACCCTGCGCAAGCTGTTAAGAGAGGAAGAGAAATTAATACTAAAAAAAAACGAGAAAATGTATTCATGTCATATTACCAAAGTTAAATTGTTTTTTGAAATAGATAAAATTCCTTAACAGCCACATGATGGACTTAGTATGCCATCACAACATTGAGCTCGCCCATCTGATGAACAGCCACACACTCCTCCATGATGGGAACAACAACCTCTTCGCGCTATTTCTTCATATACCTGAACTTGACATTGATTAGAAGGAGATGAGGTGGTCTCTATGATCATAGAAAAATTGGTATTTTTGCTCTGACAAGATGAGGATATTGTTTGAATGGTCTTTCTTATTGGCTCTTCAAAAGCAAAGCTTTGTGTTGAAAGCAATAAAAGGCAAATCAAAATTGCCGCTAAATATCTTTTTAGCATAGTATGTCCCCCGCATAATGTAATGATAAGGTACAATAACAGTCACTTGAATTGCACACAATCAAGATTCTTATAGAAAATATTAGGGTTAGCGAATATAAATAATTTCTAATATTTATAGAACTTCCTCACTTTTCACAGGATTCGAACTTCTTGTTCCATAAGAAAGATTATTACTTCTTTGCTTGTAGCCGCAAAGCTAAAATGTCACCTATTAGCAAAACAGAAATGTCACTCCTGTATTCATAATAATGGATAAGGAGTGC
>MEMI01000009.1:0-11923 GCA_001767915.1 Alphaproteobacteria bacterium RIFCSPHIGHO2_02_FULL_46_13
TGTTTATTATCTGGTTATTTCACCCACCGCGATGCCAATCAAGGAACATGCACCAATTCCTGCCGCTGGAAATATAACGCGTCTGAGGCGGTGGAGACAGAACAGGGTGATATTCTTCCCGCCGATGCCCTGCAACGCCCCGAATTATTCTCGGAATGCGGTGGACAGGAACGCCATCCGCTGGCCGATAAAATGTATTTTCTGGAGGAACAACAACGCCCGGGTGAATTGATGCCGGTGTTCGAAGATGAACACGGAACCTATATCATGAACTCCAAAGATCTGCGGGCGATTGAGCATGTGCATCGCTTGGTCGATATCGGTGTCGATTGCCTGAAAATCGAAGGCCGCACAAAATCGCATTACTATGTGGCACGGACGGCGCAGGCCTATCGTCAGGCAATTGATGATGCTGTGGCGGGTAAACCGCTTGACCCGAAATTGATCGGCGTGCTGGAAAACCTCGCCCACCGCGGCTATACCGACGGCTTCTACCAACGCCACCACACCGCAGAACATCAAAGCTATATCAGCGGTGCATCCGAAATGCATAAACAGGAATTTGTGGGCGAAGTCATCGCCCGTGATTCAGATTGGCTAACCGTCGATGTGAAAAACAAATTCGCGCTGGGTGACAGGTTGGAATTTATTCTGCCGTCAGGAAAAAACATTGAAACCGTTCTGACCACCCTCAAAGACGAAAAAGGAAATGATCTGTCTGTAGCAGCAGGAAACGGCCACATTGTCCGCATCCCCGCCAACGATATCGACGGCGATATGGTACTCATCAGTCGTTTCCGTTAGAGCGGTTTATTTTTGAAGTTATCGTTCACGCAAAGGCACGAAGCGCTTCGCCGCACAAAGAACACAAAGATATTTTAAAAAGAACTTTGTGTCCTTCGTGTCATCTTCGTGTGAACGATAAATCCCCCCATTCAGAACAGACAATATTTCTATCGCGCGATCAGAAATTATTGAGCCGCACAAATCTTGCGGATTTCGACGCAGTCCTTGTCCATCTGGATAATCAAGTCATCCAGACATCTGAAGGCCATCTCGTCGCGGATTTTCTGGAGTGGTTTAACGCGGATCGTTTTGTCATACAGGTCGCCTGTATAATCAAAGATAAACGCCTCAACCAACCCCGTTTCCACCTTGAACATCGGACGAATACCGATATTGGTGGCGGCTGGACGCCAGAGTGTTTCGCCTTCAATCTGCACCATGGTCGCATATATCCCGTATGACGGATGAATAGTCTCGCCCAATTGCACATTGGCGGTGGGGTATCCGATTTCGCGCCCGCGTTTGTTGCCGTGTTCAACCACACCTTCGATAAACCACTCCCACCCTAATAATTCATTTGCCTCGGCGATATGCCCTGCTTGGATGGCGCTTCTGATGCGGCTTGCGGATATGGGGCTGTGATGCCCGTCATCTTTTAAAGTAATCGTGGCGGTGGGGATACCTGCGGCAATCAGCGTGGCGGCATTGCCCGTGCGGTGTTGCCCGAAATGGAAATCCGCCCCGATAAAAATATGGGCGGGTGATAATTTATCTTTCAAAATGCTCTGAATAAAATCATCCGCCGACAGCGCAGATAATTCCCAATTAAACGGACACACATATACATGGTCAACACCCAGTGCTTCAAGCCGTTCCAGCTTAACGGGCAGAGGTGTCACACGGAATGGCGGGTCATCCGCCCGAAACACACGGCGCGGATGCGGCTCGAACGTCAAAACGGCGCAGGGTAATTTTTGTGATGCTGCAAATTCTTGTGCGGTCTTAATCAACATCTGATGCCCGCGATGCACAGCATCAAAATTACCAATCACAATCACGGCGTTTTTGGCATCATCGGGAACAGGCGCGGATAAATCGAACATGAGCATTATTTAGATTTCAGCCGATCTAAAATCAAACGATACCCCTGATAATCTTCCTGCTTCAGGAACCGCGCGACACGCGCAACAGTGGTGGTGCTGGCCTTTGTCTCCGCCGCAATCTCGCGATATCCATCCTCACCCTTATCGAGCATCCGCGCAATCGCCCAGCGTTCAGTAAACGCCTTGATCTCCCCAGGCGTACACAGGTCAGCCATAAACCGCTTAATCTCATCCGTCGTCTTCAACATCCCGATGGCTTCGTATAAGGCAGTTTCGTCTTTGGTTGGTTTGTCTTTCATCCTATGGGTATAACACAAAACGAGGCTTCTCAAAAGCTGACTTTATCCCTCAACCCCGCCTGCATCATCTCCACATATTCCTCTTGGGGGATCTCGTAGAGGCCGAATTGGTCTAGGTGCGGGTTGCGGAATTGGCTGTCGAGGAGTTTGAAGCCTTGTTTGTCCAGATGTTTGGTGAGGGTAACGAGCGCCACTTTACTGGCGTCTGTCTCAATTGAAAACATGCTCTCCCCGCAGAACGTACTGCCAAGGGTCAGGCCGTAAAGCCCGCCGATCAATTTACCGTCCCTCCATGTCTCGACACTATGGGCGACGCCCATCTCGTGAAGCTGGATAAACAGGGCAATAATCCTGTCATTAATCCAAGTGTTCGATTCTTTGGAACGCTGAACATTGGCGCAATGATGAATGACATCGGCAAAGGCCGTATCAATCCGCATGTCATAGGCGACATGGTGCATCTTGCGTTTCAAACGTTTGGGGATATGAAGGTCTTTGATGGGTAACAACGCGCGCGTATGGGGCGCATAGAATTGAAATTCTTTATCTTCCCGATGTTCGGCCATCGGGAAGAAGCCTTGTTTATAAATGTCTAAAAGATCGAATGGAGTGATGGTACCCTCCATTTTTCACTATTTCTTTTCAGCAGCAGCGGCGGCTTTCTCGGCGAGTTTCTTTTCCAGCCAGTGAATATTGTAATCGCCCGAGATAAATTCAGGTTGCTCCAAAATCCACAGGTGCAGAGGAAGTGTTGTTTTAACCCCGTCCACAACAGTCTCGCGGATAGCACGTTTCATCCGTGCCATGCATTCTTCGCGGTCTTTCCCGTGAACGATGAGTTTGCCGACCATGGAATCGTAGTAGGGAGGAATTTTATATCCGCCATAAACCGCACTATCAAACCGAACGCCCATACCGCCCGCGGCATGGAACATTTTAATTTCACCTGGGGACGGAATAAAGGTCTCTGGGTCTTCGGCGTTGATACGCACTTCCATCGCGTGACCACGGAAACGGATATTGTCGCCTTGGTAACGTAACGGCTCGCCTGCGGCGACACGAATTTGTTCGGCGATCAAGTCGATCCCAGTCAGCATTTCGGTCACAGGATGTTCCACCTGAATACGGGTGTTCATCTCCATAAAGAAGAACTCACCCTTTTCCCAAAGGAATTCGATTGTTCCTGCACCCACATAGCCCATATTGCGAACCATATCGGCGGCCAATGTCCCGATCTTCTGACGCGCAGCGTCATCAAGGGCAGGGGATGGAGCTTCCTCAATTACTTTTTGGTGACGACGTTGTGATGAACAATCGCGTTCACCCAAATGAATCGCATTCCCGTGTTTATCACCGAAAATTTGCACCTCGATGTGGCGCGGGGTAGAGAGATATTTCTCCATATAAACCGTATCGTCACCGAAGTTTGCTTTGGCCTCAGACCGCGCAGTGCGATATTGCTCAACAAATTCTTCGGACTTGGTCACAACCTTCATTCCGCGACCACCGCCACCGGATGCGGCTTTAAGGAGGACGGGGAAGCCCATTTCCTCTGCCATTTTTTTGCCCGATACTTCGTCTTCCACTGCGCCAGGGGAGCCCGGAATAACAGGAAGGCCAAGTTTTGCGGCAGTTTGCTTGGCGGAGACTTTGTCTCCCATCAAATCAATATGCTCTGCTTTAGGGCCGATGAAAGTAAAACCATGCTCTTCAACCATCCGCGCAAATTGTGCGTTCTCGGACAGGAATCCATATCCGGGGTGAATGGCATCTGCGCCCGTCAGGGTCGCCGCACTTAAAATCGCATGAATATTCAAATAACTATCGCGCGATTGTGGCGGGCCAATGCAAACAGATTCGTCTGCAAGACGCACAGCCATCGCATTGGCATCGGCGGTCGAGTGAACAGCCACCGTCTGAATGCCCATTTCCTGACAAGCACGGTGAATACGAAGGGCAATTTCACCACGGTTGGCGATGAGAACCTTTTTAAACATGCTGGCCTACTCAATCACAACAAGGACTTCACCAAATTCAACAGGCTGACCATTATCAACCAAGACTTGGGTCACAGTGCCGCTTTTTGGTGATTTGATCGGGTTCATAACTTTCATGGCTTCGATGATAAGGAGTGTATCACCGGCCTTGACCATCGCACCTTTAGAAATAAACGCAGGGGCATTTGGTTCGGCAGCCATATAGATTGTTCCAACCATCGGAGATGTCACAGCACCCGGATGATTTGCACCAACCGCAACCGGCGCAGATGTATTTGCGGCTTGCGGAATGGTTGGATCGGACGACATGATGGATTGTGCATTCACAGAGTGGTGTGAGGCTTGAGGAAGGACAACGCCGCCTTTGTTGACGCGAATTAATTTCTCGCCTTCGGCAACTTCGATTTCGGTGAGACCGGTTTCATCAAGAAGTTTCGCCAGTTGTTTAATGGCTTCGGAATCAATTTTCATTTACTCACTCATCTTTCTCAAGTGTATATAAAAGTGTTATTCAAATCTTATTGTTATGACAATCTTCACGTCATATTGCTCATCTTCTTAGTGAAATTTGAGCAAAATGTCAAAGCGCAATCTTATGTCTATTATTTATCAGCCCCAAAACGCTCCGCCAACGCTTCCAGTCCCATAATATACCCGCGCGCCCCGTGACCTGCAAAATGGGCAAAGGCATGTGGTTCAACATAGGAAAAATGGCGAAACGGCTCGCGCTCTTTAGGGTTGGAATGATGGACTTCGACAATACTGACAGTGTTTTCCAACATTTTTAGGGCATCATAAATGGCAATTGATGTGTGGGTATAGGCCGCGGCGTTGATAATCAATCCTTTGGCATTTTTCAAAGCCTCCTGAATCCATGTGACCAAATCACCTTCATGGTTACTTTGTTCAAAGACAATGTCAAAGCCGTGGGTGGCGGCTTCTTTGCGACACATGGCTTCAACATCCTGAATGGTTTCATGTCCATATATATGTGGCTCACGAATACCGAGCATATTTAAATTGGGACCCAGTAAGATAAAAATGACAGGTTTTGACATCAAAAAAACGTCCTCTGGCGGCGCAGCAAAAAATGGGGTTTAGAAAATCTTGGTTATTATCGGTTAAAAACCCATGTGGCACAAGAGGAGTCAGATTTTCGATACGAATCGTTCTAATTTTTTGATTTTTAGGAATCTTTGTGATATATATCAGATTAATCACACATAAAAAAATTAGGGAGATTCAAGTGCCACAAAATGGTTACTGGATAGAGTGTATTCCCGTTGTGAATGGGGATACTGATAACGAACTAGCAGATTGCAGCCGGATGTACCGCGCCGCCATCGCATCAATACCCGAGGCCAACGTCCTCGCCAAAACGCCGGATAGTGCTATCCAGCAGCTACGCGATAAGCTGGCAAGCGTCCGCCACGAATATTGCACACGGGGCAAAACCCTCCCCGAACATGACAGCCCCATAACGCCACCGCGTAACAATCACTCTGTAAAGGGCTGGATTTCCGTGTATGTGAAAATGAGTGATTGTTGTCACAACACATAATTTTTAACCCATCATCCTCTCTAAATCCCTCGCCCCAACGGGGAGAGGGTTGCGCAACCTTACGAGCAAAGCGAGTTAGGTGAAGCTGGGTGAGGGGGCTATCTTGTCCAAGGATTGCCATCATCTGAACGACTTGGCTCAGACCGCAATCTTGTAAATCCACCCCGCTCGGCCAATTCCTGCAACGCAGCTATTCTGTTGGCCGTATTCGGGTGGGTGGAAAATAAATTATCCATACCGCGACCCGATAACGGGTTGATGATAAACATATGGGCGGTGGCAGGGTTATTTTCGGCGGTCTCATTTCCGATATGATTTGCCCCGTTCTCCAGTTTCGCAAGGGCCGATGCTAATGCCTGCGGGTTACCGCAAATCTCTGCACCCATTCTATCGGCGCTATATTCGCGCGTTCTTGAAATCGCCATTTGCACAATGGACGCAACAATCGGGGCGGCAATCATAATCACAATCCCGATAATCGGGTTGCGCATATTTCCGTTTTCATCACGTCCACCCCCCATAAACATCGCCATCTGACCCAGCATTCCAATAGCCCCCGCAATTGTCGCTGTAATCGTCATGGTTAAAGTGTCGCGGTTTTTGATATGTGCCAATTCATGCGCCACAACTCCCGCTAATTCATCACGGTTCATCATGTTGACCAAACCGGTATTAACGGCAACTGCGGCGTTTTCAGGGTTACGACCGGTGGCAAAGGCATTGGGTTGCGGATTATCAATGATATAAACTTTTGGCATCGGCAAACTGGCACGCCCTGCCAAATCTGCAACCAACTGATATAATTCCCCGCCTGTCACAGGCTCAGCCTTATACATTTTCAAAACAATACTATCCGAAAACCAATATGATCCGATATTCATGACCGCCGCCAGAATAAACGCAATCATCATCCCGCCTTGCCCGCCTACAAAATATCCAATGGACACAAATAATGCGGTCATCGTCGCAATCAGGATAAACGTCTTCATATAATTCATATTATTCCTCATTCATTTATGAGAATAATATAGCGCAAAAGATTACAAATCCAATAGTTCCCTCCACCAAAATTGTCATCCCCGCGCAGGCGGGGATCCGGAATTTAGCCATTTATTTTATGAATTATATTTCCTCGCAATCACAGGCGCGCTCGGTATAGACGGCGAAACCTCCACTTTCTTCTCTTCACTCCGCTTATAAACATAAATTCCCAACACCGATAACCCTATACCCCAAATCGTGCCGAGTGATTGCACAGCTTCAATCACCAAAGCCGCCTGATTGGTCTCGAACACAATCACATACGCAATCGCAAACATCTGCGCTGCCCATGTCACGGCAATAATATACCCGAATGTCGGGCGCATCCGCCGCACATACGGGTCAGATGATGCAACCTCCGCCCGCAACGATTCGTTGATCTGTTGAATAGATGTCTGCCGCTCGCTCACCTCTAACTCCTCCATCTTTTCAAGATGGCGGTTGATCTCGGTGAGTTGTTCAGGTGAAATTTCCCCCCGCCCAAACGCATCCGACAAAGCCCCCAACGCACTCGATGCCCCTTGCGCAATCGGTGTATTAACGGACTTCAACCCTTCGGCTAACCCTTTAATCAACGCAGGAATCCCCGCTTGTAATAAAATTGGTAATGGCATTTTATCCCTTTCCATTTCCGTCATTGCGAGCGTAGCGAAGCAATCCAAAATGTTGCTTTATGGCTCTGGATTGCTTCGTCATTTCATTCCTCGCAATGACAATAAATTTTCTAATCTACGATTGTATAAAAAACATGATGCCCAATACGTGTCGTTGGTTTCTGCCCCTTCGCCCAATTCGGTAAAATCGCTAACGTGTGATAATGGGTCGCCCCCAATGTTGCATCCTTGATAAAACCTAACACCGCGCGCCGCGCCACGCGCAACGCCGTTGCGAAATGCATATCGTCTGCGGTGACTGATGTCAGTTTTTTGAAATTCGGGTCAAGTTTATTCCAGCATGAAAACTGATAGGGTTTCTGGCACACCTGAATAATCGTATTGCCCCACCAATAGCCGTTATGTCTCTTGGCTACCTCGACACGGTTGAGGATAACAGACGCAACTGCCTCCATCCCTGTGCTTCCTTCACCACGCGCCTCGCCCCACAGGGTTCGTGCTAGCACATCAATTTCGATTTCTTTTAAAAAATCAGCCGAACTGGTGTCGGCTGATGGAGTGTTTTGTATGGGAATTAATTTTGATTGTGTGTCCATCTGTCTATTTCTCCTTATGATCCAGTTTGGCCTCGATCCGCAGTAAATGGGCGGTCAGGCGGTTTTCAATGATGCGAATATCGCGGGTTTCGGCGTATGTCCGCGCAACCTCGATCCGGTGATCGGCCAAAGCCTGATGAATTTTCATCAATCCATTTTCAAACTCGCGCCGCGAATTCCAGATCAACCAGAACAGCGCGGATAAAACGGGAATCTCGATCACTGCAATCCACCACCCGAATAATTCTATAAAACTTTTTTCCATTTAATTTCTCCTAAACATCAAAATCGGTTTTTGCTTGTCGCTTGGGTGGTATGGCAACCCATTGGCGTTCGGTAGTTTCCGCGATGGGAATTTTGCCGATGCGAATAGGTTCCAAAGACATCGCCCCTGCAACCGCATCCAGACAATCATCATGCCCGCCGCGCTTGTCCGGTCGCCAATCTTCCATCTCCTTGACGAATGGCGTGGTCAGGACGCTCCGATGCACATGAATGGCGCGCGCGGCTAACGGTGCATCAAATGCTTCGGTGATCCGTGTGGCTTTCACCTTGCGGCTGGTAATTTCCTTGATGGCGCATGCCGCACCAGACACGCCCAATTCCCGCCGCAAAATTCCGGGCAGGAATTTGCCCAATCCATTGGTCTCTAACGCCACAGATCGCAAATGAAACCGCTTGGCGAGTTCCGCCACCTGTTCACATTGCTGCGTGGCCTCATCCTTATCCGAATTCGGGTTCACGGTAATTTGTGCCAAATGATGCAACCAATATTCTCCCACCTCGTCCGTATAAACAATGGCCAACATACTGCGGTCACCACCTGCCTTCCCGAACGCGGGATCCCACCACGCCGAAACGCTCAACAATTTGCGACCGCACACAGTGCTATGCCGTATCCCATGCGCTTCGCGGGTTGTAATCTCTTCGCTATAAAATTGTAACAAAGACGAATCTAACCGCGCATCCCGACTATTCACGGGCTGGCACAACATCTGGCTCGCAAAAAGGGCGGGGCCCGTCTTGCGCAAAACGTCACGGATATGATGGTTCGGATACCGCTCAGGCCAAACGCTCTGTCCGTCAGGTGTTTGAATAGGTTGCACCAACCGCGCAGACCCTTCCAGAAACACCGTTTCCTCGCCCAATTCACCACGCGGGACATCGGCATAAATTGTGTGCCAGCAATGTGGCGTCCCGACATATAACTGTGTTCCGCCCGTGGTTAAAATATAATCCAACTCCATCAACCGTTCGCGCAAATCCATGCGTTTTTCATGCGTGTCGGATGTTTTTGGAACTTCGACATCATCACAAATAATCATGTCGGCGCGTGTGCCTGTTAAATTGGTGGTAATCCCTTTGGCCAGCATCGACGGGTCACGCAATTCTTGTGTGCGATTAATCGTGAATTTTTCCGACCCCCATTGATCCATTTTTTCTGGTTTCAACCCTTTGGTCATCGGATGTTTTTCAATGATGCGCTTAACATTCCGCACCATCTTCCGTGCGAGTGCTAAATCAGCAGACAGCACCAGAATCCGCGTATCCGGCGCACCTGCCAAAACCCACGCACAAAACACCCCGACCAAAGTCGATTTCCCGCATGACCGAAAGGCCATGAGGAGGAGGCGCGGATTGTCCTTCGCCTTCTCCGCCTCCAACCACTTGGCGATCTTCATATGAATGCGCGGCGTTGTAAATCCCTGACTGGCGTTCCACGTCGCCAAAAATAATGGAAAGGTACATATCATTCTTCCTCCTCATACGCCTCAATCTCCGCCTCGGCTTTGGTCATCAACCCTTGTAAATAACTGGCCTCCTCATCGCCGATAACGGCCTTATCCGGCAGGTCAGCCCATTTCGCGAGTTTGATCAGCAGTTCAATATGACTGATGGCGACCTTGGCTTGTTTGTGATGTGATTCAAATCCTCCCTCTCCAATGGTTTTGCTCATATGATCCCGATAAGACCCAACCGCCAGAGCAATAGCCTCAGGCAAAAATTCCGCAATCTGTTCGCGTGTTGCATGTTCAATTGTAATGTTCTTACTCATCTTGTTCCTTTCTGTTTTCTGATCATCAGGTCACCGATCATCCGCTCATCTGTCATGGGTATCTTCCAATCACAAACCATTGCCCCCCATCCGATACGACCGTAATCGACTGGAATTGTGCGCTTAACGGCTGGTTATATTGATCGGGCCCCGACCCACCTTGGACGGTGACAGTCACGGCGTTACTGGACACATCCGTTTTCTTGATGGTGATTTGTCGTCCGATGGCCTTTTTGGAATTGGCGGGTGGTAATCGCGCATTGAGCGCCCCGCCAAAACTCGACAACAAATAAACATCGACCGCCATATCAATGTCATAGATACCCGTGCCATCGTAAAACCGCGTGTTTCCGGGGGAACGGTTACTGGATATCACAAACCATTCTGCCCCGTTCGACATCACCATCACAAAATCATTCTCCCCGCCTAGGAAGTATGATGTCCTGTCAGGGCCAGCACCTCCGCCAGCTTCGGACACAGTGATAATATTTTTCGAACTATCGATTTTTTTAACAACCATCATCGCGCCTGCCGCCGTGCCCGCATTCGGCAGATTAATGGTCAAAGCCCCGCCGAAACTGGATACCAGATGGACGGAATGCGATAAATCAAGATTGAACGTGCCGCTTGTATCAATATATTCGGTGTCATATCGTTGCAGGGTCGATGTCAGATCATTGCAAATCGATTTCTGCAATTTGTTTTTATACGGGTATCCCGCATTAAACGCTGTGTAATTGCCACCCGAAAAATCCCAAATCGCTGACCCGTCACTCGCCGATAATAAATTATAAATCGCCGTTTCAATTGATCCTGCATCCAGACGCACATTCGGCACACCATTATGCGACTCCGTATATAAATTCACGAAAATGGTTTTGTTCGACCCCGCCCCACAGCGGACACAGGCCTGCGCGGTAATATTTACGTTGGCTTCGAAATCGGTGAAACTATTGTTAAATGACCCCGCTTCGACATACACACCATGCCCCGATGTCGTTGCCCCCAAAGAATAAACACGACATTGGGTAAACCGGTTAGCATTCGGCGTATCCCCCGCGCCAGACCGTTTTAAATGGATGCCGTTGACAAAAGGTTGGGCGACCAACACACGCGTAAAATTATTCCAGTAAACAGGTTTATTCGTATCTGTCCCACCATCCAGTAAAATCCCCGTTTGCGCCTGCCAGGTCGACACATCCACCACCGCATTATTCACACATGGCCCCGATGTTCCCGCAAATTTCAAACCGACATCACCGCCGAATAATTTCAAATTGGCAATGCGGTTATAACTGCCGCCAATTTGAATCATGGTGATCGGCATCGTGGTTGTAATGAGTGACGCATCCCCAACCCCGATCAAACTTTGCCCGTCATTCATCGTTAAGGTCGATATAATGCGGTATGACCCTGCGGGTACAAAAACCGCTTTCGATGCACTCAACGCCCTTTGAAACGCTAATGTGTCATCCGCCACACCGTCACCAACCGCGCCGAAATCTTTAACCGATACTTGTTCCTTTAATTTGTCGCTGGTGGTGCGTGTGACTGCTCCCGTGCCAACTGCCGTGAAACTCGGTTGCGCCATACTGCCGTTTAAAGGGACGACCATCATATTCCCGTCCGCATCAAACCCCAACGCTTTCCCCGCCCGAATATTTTTATCGGGGATGATGTTGGATACAGGTGTCTCATGCGGATTAAACTGGATCATCGCCGCTTGGTCTTGTTCCAACTGCTGCAACCCCGCGACCACAAAATCCAATTCGGTATTAATCGCACTCGCCGCAAAATCACCGCCTTCGATAAAATCGGTCAATCGTTCAAATGGCATACGACGTTCCAACGTAATCACCTGTCCATTGGC
>MEMI01000009.1:11947-23986 GCA_001767915.1 Alphaproteobacteria bacterium RIFCSPHIGHO2_02_FULL_46_13
CCCACCGGAAGTCTCTCCGGCAGACACCACATCAAACCCGCTGGTCTGCAGCGCACCGTTGATATAAACGCTCAAATCCTCACTCGCAAAAATCGGAAATGGAAATTCAAAATTTATCTGTGTCCCGTTGCCCACCAATCTAACAATCGGCGCAACATCTGGAATTTTTATATGACTGGTCATGTGTGCCTACCCTATCAAATCCGTTACAAACCCCAACGCAGCCTTTTGTTTCAGTTGTTGTTTCTGAAGCAAATTCAGTTGAGTCTGATTTTTCAAATTCTGGTCAATGATTGCGTTATCCATAGATGTTTTGGATTGGTTGTTTTGACGTTCGATATTTGACGTTTCGTTCAACCCTTGGAAAACGCTATCCGCTGACCCCGTAACCGACCCAACCCCCTGTGACCCGAAATTGGCGCGTTGTGTAGCAATCGAGCGGCGCAGTTTGGATAGTCTGTCTGTCTCTTTTTGTTGAAGTGCCAGCAGGTTGGATTGTTTTTGCAGGGCTGCATTCTGTGCCAATTGGGCATTTTTGGTATTGATGGTATCCACTTCACGCAAACGGTCGGAATTGGATACAAAATATTTTCCGGCAGTCCCGATGGTTTTAACACCCATCTCGGCGATTGGTGCAATGACTGAACTTAAACTTCCCATGATGTGATTTTCTTTCTTTAAGAGTTGGCAATGACTTCGGTATGAACGGACAGCAACGCAAACGGCAACGGCAGATTTTGTTCAATCCGCCATAATGGTTTTGACGTGTCATTCTTCCATCCATAGGCTCTGACTTTAATGTCACCACTGACAATCGGAGGTGCGGCATCCAGAATGCTCACCTCTCCCAATTGCCTGAGCGAGATGTCCTTTAACCCGCGCCCGACATCGAGTGTCAGGGCGGCGGTGTTACTGATCCGGAATGTCGCCTCGACCAAACGCACGGCGCGCGAATATCCGACCTCTGAAATATTGGATGGCGGCAAAGGTTCAACGATATGCGTGAACGGTAACCCCGCCTGTAACTTCTGGACGGCATGGTCGGTGGTAATCTGTCCCAACGCCACGGTTTTATTGGTCTCAACCTTCCCATCCCCCACAACGGACACCATATTTCCATTCAGGTAGTCCAACCCCGCCCAAGTGGTCGTGGCTGTCGTGCTTTCCCCCGATAAAGCGGCGTCCAGATGAAGCGTGTCATCCACCAGTTCAATAAAATAATGCGTGCCCCGTTTAATCAAAAGATACACATTATCCCCCACAACCGAGACAGAAATAACTTGCCCCGCCGTATCATGTAACGTCCATGCGGCAACAGATTCGGCGCGGTAAACGGTGAGCGTTGCAAATTGCCCGTCCGCGCGCACCAGAAAAAGCAAACGACGTTTCTGGTCAAAATCCTGATCAACAGGGGTCGTGATAATATGATGCGATAAAAGGGCTAAGTCGGTTGACTGATAAGCTTCTTCAATACTCGTATAAATAAATTCACGGAGTTCCTGTCCGTTCCGCGCCACAAATAAAGTCGCCCCGTCCACATCAATCGGCGCGATATAGCGGTCAATCATCGACCCGACGCGGGTTTGGCGTTTGATCTGGACATTGGCGGGGGTCAACGGGTCGCCAGTGACCATCCATTCCGAACCACTGGTGAAAACCTGTAAATGACGACCTGAAAACACACCGCGAATGGCATTAACCTGATCCGAGAAAATACCAAATTCAATCGCCTCGGAATCAAGCCCAGTCCCTAAATCAAAATTGAATAAATCCCCCGATTGCGACATCCAGATACGGTTGGGTAAATCACGACTACCGCCAATGATCAATCTGTCCTGATGGAACGCCGCCGTTGTCGGGTATCCGCGAACGGATGAGAAAGACTGTTCTTCCCAATCAACTGTCGCCGCGGTCGATATTAAAGTCTCTAAAACAGTTGCGCTGACAACAGTAGGCGACGCAACGCTTATAATCTGCAATTCTTTGTTGCCAATCCGTAAACGTGTACCGACATGACCACTTTCAAACACGCTGGCAGATGCTGTGACTGTAATTGTGCCAGTGGTTGCGCTTGGTGTCAGTGTGACGGTACTGCCCGCGAATTTATACATGGGTTGGCAGATACGACCACCATCATTATAAAACTCCCAATTCGCAATCGACCAGACACCTAAGCCCGATCTGATTAATCTACGCGGCGGGTAATCCGGGTGGGTGAGCAACAATGTATCCGCACTTTGCGTCCATGCCAATTGTTGAATATCACTCTCACTCCACGGCGCATCCAGTGTGACCTCCAACACATCCCCCGCATAAATCGATAATTTTTGGTGCGTGAGGACAAGGAGATATGTCTGCTCCGAATTAAACTCAAACGCCATCATGCGACCTTTGCCAAGCGCTGTGTCGATATATCGCAGGCCAGAGCGGCGCATAATCCCGCCCGTCGGTTGAATAAAAACATTACGGAGCTTGAGTGCCCCATTATCATAAGCATTCAAATCCCCGCGCCCTAAAAGGTCGGGTGATACTTCGCCAGAGGTAAAGGTGGTTTTAATTGTGGGAATTCTGGTCATTTGGTTTCCTTTTTTTAAGACATAAAAAACCCCCGCATTGCGGGGGTAAAATTCATTCATTTATAATTTGAACCTAAAAGTTAGCTTCCAAGCCATATTTTTTGCATTCAGCACGAGCGGTTTCTAGTCTCGCTTTAACCATTATATTGCCTAATGACGAGTCAGTAGAAACTGATAAGTTTATGGTATGAATAGATTGTCCTTGTGTGACGGCAATATAGGCATATTTGCAACTAAGCAGTTCTTTAATTGATGCATCACCTTTATCTGTACTAATATTTTTCAATATTGTACCTGCTACTTTATCAACAAGCGGCGGGTCTGCTGCATTTGCTTGAGTGGCAGTTCCTATTGCTAAACCAGCCATAAGTCCAACTAAAGAACGTTTCATGCTATAAACCTCCTATAACTTAATATTTTATAAACATTAAGCATGTATAAACTATTATTATACATAAGTAAAGTTTTTAATCTCTGGCATCAATCAGTGTGAAAGTCTCAAGACGGCTCGGGCTGTCTTGCTGGGAATCAATTTGGCGGGCGCGGATAAATTCAGTGTCGGCTTGTTTGGCCAAAACTTCGGCACGCGAAATATTCTCAGTCAGAGGAAGGCAGAATTCCGCGGCCAGTCGTGTCATCAGCAACGCATCAAAATAGGGCGGGAAACTGGTTTCATCCGGCCTGAAAATATAGGTGAGTAAAATTTCGCTCGTATCGCTATGCAGTTCATTGCGGGACAGGCGGTAATTAACCCCACGCCCACGTCCGCCAATTCCTGCGGAAATCGCCCGCAAAAAATCATTGGGCAGTTGATACGCATATTGGTAATCGCCGTTCGGCGGGGTTGCCAAACGGGTCAGTACCACTTGGCGCGTTGCAAAATTCCATGGAAAGGATGACAGAACAGCATCACGAAGCGGGGCATAGAGCAATCCTGCAATTTCTGATTCCGTCGTTCCGTCAGAAAAGGATGTAATAGGGTGAACCCCGATGCGTGCCAAGGCACGGGCGCAAAGGCCAATATCGTCTAAAGCCATTTTAAAATCTCCGATGTGGTGTGAAAAAAAGGTGGAATGACCTGCGACCCGTTGCGGGTAAGGAAACACAGGTCATTCCGGTGTCAATACGTGGCGTGGCAGTTCTATGCCGTGAAGATCGCAACAGTCACAGCGGAACCAGTGTTCGCCGTTACGATATAAAAGACTGTTGACGGTGTTCCACCCGTATTGATGTTACAAATCATCAGGTCATTGACACGCAGCATCGATGCTGCGGAGTTGAAATAACCTGCGGTGATTGCTGATGTATCAGCGGTCGTGTAGTGCCACAGAGTAAAGTTATTGGCATAGGCCAACACGCTGAGGTCTTTTGAAGCAAAAGCCATATTGAGGACTCCTTAATTAAATGTTGAATAAAAAAACTCTCTCCCTATTAAGGGAGAGAGAGTGAGGTTGAACGACCGAGAAACTAGTCAGGTGTTTCGTCACAGCCGATAACGACAATGCCGCTACCGTCAATTAACGCAGCACCTTGGGACATCATGTTGTTCACAAAATGTGCCGCGCGGTCGCCGTGCCATGTGATGTCCGACTGAACATCAGACCCCGACGCATGACCGATGGCGGTTTTGTGGAACCAGAAACAGGAACGAATGTCGTTCGCATCAATCGGCAAACCAGACATCGGAATCCATGTTGTGCCCAGCCATTTTTTGGCCTGCATATTTTTATATGGAAGCTCATCAAAACCGACATATTCGGAATTTGAAAACTCTGGCACCTTTAAAAGTTCAGACCATTGTTTCCATCCGATCACTGCAAAGCGTTGACCATCATCCGGCACGTCTGCCCCGCCCAATTTTTCAAAAGCCGCAAGGACTTTGTCGCGGGTCAAGCCAACATTCCCATCAGGAATGGTGAGCGTGGATGCAGATGCAAGTGCAGTGATAATCAAATCATCCGTCTTGCGTCCAAGGGCATACGCACCCGCATTGGCAATGACGGATCGCTCATCATGGTTGATTTTAAGTTCGGCCAATTTATCGACCCAGTCACCCGCATAAAAATCCTGCAATGTGCATTCGACTGAGGTATGGGTCACGTTCATGACGGGAATCATGCCGTTGGCTGATTTGGTGGATGCTGTTCCCTTGCCGACTTTTTGGAAGACAACGGATGATCCTTTGACATTATTGATGGTTCTGACTGCGATGCGCAGTTTCGATCCTTGTCTTTGATAGGCTTCATGAACTTCGCGTTCAAATTGCTTTACAAAGGCGATATTGACATCTGTACTCATATTAATCCTTATTTTTCTATGGGTTAAAGTTGGTTTTCATCGCGAATCGGTTATCGATATACGGCCGAAAAAGATGGGTTTGGGGGTGGCAGGCATAAGCTTTGCGGGTGCAAATCCTACGTTATCTGCAGAATTATCTTTGTCATAAAATAAACCTTGATTTTTAGGCTTATTTCTACTAAGTTATTCAAGTGTAATAAATTTTGGTGCTTTGGGTGTGTTGCGTAACTTGTCATAGTTAATGACATAACTTGGAGCTTATATCATGTTGCAGAATATAATGACTGCATTCGGCCTAAAACATTCAGTAGCAGGTGACGGAACCGATGGGTTCTCGTCACGCAGACTCTATCCTCGCCGTGGCTGTGACCAATGCGTTGGTTTTTTGGATGGCAAAGCCCACCCAGTTCTCGATTGGAGTCCAGGTGGATTGCGCATGTTTGCAGATCCACGCCCATTGCAAGTTGGTCAGGAAATGGAAGTTGAATTAAAATTCCATCTCCGTGAACAACTGGTCAATGTCAAACATCTTGCAAAAATTGTCCGCAAAACCAATGAATCGGTTTCATTCCAGTTCATGCCGGTCAGCAACGACATCCGCAAAACATTCCAAACCGTCATTGACGATTTTAATGCGCGCGAATTTGCAGGCTCACAAGCTTAGGTCAAGTTTATTTTCCAGCATATAATCTCTGGAAACCTTCGCTGACTTTGGCAATAAAAGCGGGATCACGATCTCTCCAATATTTCGGGCTTTGCATCATGTTGCGAAGCCCGTTTTCATCAAGGGCATCAAATGATCCGCTATTGTCTTTTGCAATCGGACTATTCGCACCGGACTTCATCATATTATAAAGCGCCATCACCCCGTCATAAGAACAGCAAAGTCCTTCATAGGCGGATGGGGGCAGATTTTTCTGTCCGAACTCTTGCAATTGTTTGGATGTAATATCCCATTTTTCTGCTCCGCCAAATTCTTTGACCAAACGCTCTAACTCTCGGTCTGCTTGGAATTCTGCGGCCATCTCAAGAATCATTGGCACTAATTTCTCGGTGGCAAGGTCATAAATTTCCTGCACCTGCTCATTGGTAAATCCTTTGGCGTGAAGGCGGGCGTTCAGTTCGGGGTCAATATTAATCAGATCACTTTGTAAATCTACTTGATAAAGGTCAGCGGTATCGGGAACACCCATGATTTTCTGAAGACGCCTTTTGTCTTCATCCGTCTCTGGCAACGGCACCATTTTCGAGAAGCGTTTTTCAAGAGCAAGGTAAGAGTTAAGCAGGGCATCCACACGAATTTCCTTTGTATTTGCATCCCAGAATTTATCGGGAACGGATGCGGGTTTATCTGATGCCGCATTTTCTTCGGCGGGTGTTTCAGCAGTTAAAAGATTGTCAGTCATATTTTATTCTCCTTTTGGTGGTTGTTTTAAAAATTCCGGAACGCCTAACATATCCGTCAGGTAAGACATCAGGACAGGGCGATCAATTTGGTCTGTAATCTCTGCCCCCAATGAATTGGCGGCCTGTACCCATCCCAATGCATTCTGGACATTGCGGGATGATTGCGCACGGGCAAGCGGTGATCGATGATCAATCGCAACAATCCTGCCGTCCAGTGGCAGGTCAGGAATGGCGCCGCGTTGTCGTAAAATGCCATAGGCACGTTGAATTAACGGGTTCAATAATTCGACTTGTAACCGTCCGAATGTTGCACCGAGCAACATGGTCATTTCATCTGACCGTGTTGTAATTTCTGTTGCCGTTATTTTTCCCGTATTAGCCATTTGTGGCAATCTGTCGACAAGTAACGCGTGACGAATACGGCTTCGTAAATCTTCCAAAACCAATTGCGACACATCAAAACGTGCAGGCATCTCAAGTGGCGTTAAACCTTTTGACCCAACCGCCTTCGGAATAATTGCACCGGGGACAAGTTCGATATTGGCAATATTTAAAACGCCGTCATCCTCCGCTTGCCAGATTCCGGTCACGGAAATCGATGCGTTTTTCAGGATCAGTTCAACCACTTTATTCGCGGTCTTAATGTCCGGCAAAGTCTTCATAACCGGCGATCTTCCGTATATTTCACCGGGGGATTTCATCCATCTGAAATTGATAAAAGGGGAATGGGATAATTTTGTTTGATAGATAATTTCGCTCTGATCAATTGACAGCAAAGCAAAAAGATATCCATGACCATCTTGCGACTGGGTCACGCTCTCGATCAAATCGAATTTCTCATCGGGGTGCGTGTTTCCTTTTTGCAAAATGGATACGGGAATATTTGCCCCGTCAAAACGCATCAGGATTTGCGAAAGGGTCAATGATACTTTTCTGAAAACAGTATCTAATTTTCCGCGCTGTCCCTCGCCCAGAATAACATCACTCAATGGTATAGCCGTAAATTGAAAGGCCGATAATTCCCCGGGCAATGCTTCTTCAAACGCAAGTGATGCTGTGCCAGCCACCACCAGATCCAAGAAACATTGATGAATTTCAACAATGAAATTTGACTGATCAAAATGCGCCTGCATTAACCGACTGGCTTTTTCCAGCGCAGGGGTAATGGCATTGGCTTCCTCCGCACTTAAATCTGTCCCTGCCTTTAACCCAAACCAAGGGGTCAGCGGCGGTGTTAGATTCCCAAGCAGTAAACTTGCCAATTGATCAACGGCATCCAGCGCGGTTGCATCATATAACCGTTCACCACGGCGATTTGCGGGGCTGTAATTGCCTGTTAATTGTCCGCGTTGCGGCAGGGCATAATCATAACAATCCTGCCACAGCCCATGCCATAAATCATGTTTGGATTTTGCGCCTTGAAATTTATTCAGGAGCAATTGGTAATCGTCATTTTCCATGAATTATTCCCCTAACAAAGATTTGCGTTGTGGCGTGTCGCCATTGCCGGATAAAACCCCGCGAAAACTGGTATAGACAGTTCCGAGTGCACTGCGTGACCGACGCAGAATATTTTCAACGCGGGTCTTTGCAATTTCTTCGGGGCTGGCTTCAACAGGTGTGGTGGTGTCAACATTTGTTGTCGGCATGACAGTTGTCGCAACAACCTGTGTTGGTGTGGTTGCAATTTTCGGGCGTGATGTAACGCTTCCCATTTTATGATGTCCTTTCACTGGATGTTTTTAAAAATTTGTAAAGTTGCCATGGTGTCAAAATAAACGGCTCTCTCAGTCCCAAAGCGCGTTTAACGGCTTCAACGCAACTGAAGATAGATGGCCATAATGCCTGTGGTTTTGCAGGATGTTTGGGACAGATAACAACCAGATCCCCTTGACTTTCCAACCATTTTGGAAGGTTGAACCCATCGGGTAAATCAATACGCATCACCTCGGTCTTATGGGCCAAGGCATCCATACTGATCCAAATATCTGCAAAGCGCAGGATGATGAAACAATGGCGAAATCCGCGGCGCAAAAATTTCAGCCACCACAAATCCGTCTGGTCAGTAAAGACCACAAAGATTTCATCTGGCATCATTATTTGTAACCAGTTTGATCCAATGCGGACGAACAACAATCCGTTTCACAACCAACGCATCTTCCAGCTTTGTCAGAGCCTCACGCCATAAAGCATGTGCGCGCAATTCTTTTGGACGGCGCGGGTCGGGAGATAATAATCTTTGTCCGTAATGGCGAAGAACCATGACATGATCCATAGTGACTGTGCGTGCACGGTAGAGGCGTTCGAGAACTTTGATAATATCAACCGGTTCACATGGTCGTGGGTATAGTCCTGCACCCGCGGTAATTTTTGCACCCTCATTGCGGGCGGTCTGGGCTTGGATAAACCAGAACCATGCTTCCTCCGCTGATTTGAATGGAACAGTGTCGTCAGCCTTAGCCGACGGGATCGCGTCAGGCGATCCTGTTATCGTTTTGAATATTGTCATTTAAAATTTTCCCAGAAGAGTTGCAGAACAGTTTAACCCATGAAAAAGTTACAATTGTTCCCTTTATGTTCTCATTGTTACCCCTGTTTTTCGGGCTTGTCAAGTAAAATATGCTTTTATTCCTATATCTAGGATTAAAGACTTATGCGATACTATATTCATTATGCTGACACACGACACAATCTGGCTGGCTATTGACCGCCTCGCACAAAGTTGCGGCTACTCGACTTCCGGTCTTGCTAAAAAAGCAGGACTCGACCCCACATCCTTTAATCGCTCGAAGCGGATTGGCGCAGATGGTAAGCCGCGTTGGCCGTCCACCGAAAGCGTCTCCAGAATTCTGGCCGCAACCGGATCAACCATGTCCGAGTTTGTTGAATTGATCGGCAACCCTGCTATAACACCAAAACAACAAGCCCGCATTCCTGTTCTGAATTTCCTGCAGGCAGGTAAAAAAGAATTTTTTGATGATAACGGAAACCCATCTGGAGAAGCATGGGATCATATTCATTTCCCTCACGCACCAGAAGATAATTTGAATGTTTACGCACTCGAAGTATCGGGCACGACATTGCTTCCGTTATTTCGCGAAGGCGATAGATTAATCATTGCACCCAATGCCCCAATCCGTCGCGGTGACCGCGTGGTGATGAGGACGGCTACAGGCAAAATTATGGCCAAAGAATTAAACCGCCAGACCGCAACAAAGGTTGAGGTCAAGTCGTTGAATTCTGATGAGCCGCCATTAAGTTTCTCACCCAAAGAAATTAGTTGGATAGCCCGTATTGTCTGGGTTAGCCAGTAAGCTATATAGACAGTTACAACCCTCTCATAGAAAGAAATGAAAATGACAATTAAAATTGGCGATGCGCTCCCTCATGTCACACTGAAACGTCTTGGCGAAAACGGGATGGAAGATTTGGCGTTTGGTGAATATATCAAAGGCAAAAAAATTGTTTTGTTTGCCGTACCGGGTGCCTTTACCCCGAGCTGTACCATGAAACATTTGCCAGGTTATGTTGCGAATGCTGATAAAATCAAAGCAACTGGCGTAGATGAAATCATCTGCTTGTCTGTGAATGACCCGTTCGTGATGAAAGCTTTCGGCGAACAGGCAAATGCAAATGGGAAAGTTACCATGCTCCCTGACTGGAAAGCCGAACTGGTTGGCGCAATGGGTCTGAGCTTTGACGCCTCTGGCGCAGGTCTCGGTACACGCGCACAACGCTTTTCAATGGTCATCGAAAATGGTGTTGTCACCGACCTCCAAGTCGAAGAAGCCCCAAGCGCAGTTGAACTTTCGGGTGCAGAAGCTTGCCTTGTTAAATTAGCGGCTTAAGCCAATTCTTTTAACACAAATTCCACTTGCTCTACCGCCCAATCAATTTCTTCCTTGGAAATAATCAGCGGTGGAGCAAATCTGACCACGGTATCATGGGTTTCTTTGCAGAGCATTCCGCGCTTCATTAATGCTTCGCAGACTGTGCGTGCCATTGCGTATGCGGGATCAATTTCTAATCCCACTAATAATCCCATACCGCGCACTTCTTTAATCAAGGGTGATTGAATGGCTGATAATTTTGATTTGAGGTAGTCCCCGAGTTCCGCACTCCGCTCTGCAAATTTTTCATCTTCGATTTGTTTGATGGCCTCTAGCCCAATCGCCGCTGCAACGGGGTTGCCACCGAATGTTGATCCATGGCTCCCTGGATTGAAAACATCCATCACATCAGCGCGTGCCAAAAATGCGGATACTGGATAAATCCCGCCGCCCAAGGCTTTACCGAGGGTCAGGCCATCCGGTTTATCAATTTCATGTTGGTAACAGAAATTTTTCCCCGTGCGTGCCATGCCTGTTTGAATCTCGTCCAATATAAAAAGGACATTGTGTTTTTTACAGAGAGCTTGGGCTTCGCGGAGATAGCCTTTGCTCGGAACTTTAATGCCGACTTCTGCTTGAATAGGCTCGATAAAGAAAGCGCAAGTCTCAGGCGTAATCATTTTTTCAAGTGCTGCAATATCTCCATAAGGGATCAGATCGAACCCCGGAGTGAGAGGGCCGAAATCAGACCTATAATCAACATCCGATGAAAAACTGATGATAGTGGTCGTGCGTCCATGGAAATTCCCATCGCATACAATAATGCGGGCTTTATCTTTCTCAATTCCTTTCACGCGGTAACCCCAACGACGGGCGGCTTTGATGGCGGTTTCAACTGCTTCCGCCCCCGTATTCATCGGCAACATTTTGTCCATACCGGTGAATGCACATAATTTTTCGGCGTATTCACCCAGAATATCGGTATAAAACGCACGGGACGGCACATCAATTTTATTGAGTTGGTCATTCATCGCTTTAATAATGCGTTGATTATGGTGACCACCACTCACGGCACTATAGGCACTCAGGAAATCCAGATATTTATTCCCTTCAACATCCCAAACCCAGACACCTTCACCACGGTTCAGCACAACGGGGAGCGGTTTGTAATTCGTGGCTAAATACTTCTTTTCGCGGGAGATATAGTCGGATGATGTTGTAATGGACATAAGAACCTCGTTTGGAAAATCACATCTTCATTTTAACATAAATGAACAATTGAATACAGGTCGATTTATTTACCATTTCTTATATTTTTAAGGTGATGATACACTACCTTACTCTGCGTAGGGGCATTCGCCTATTACTACAATTTACAACATTTCTTTGTTAGGGGTCAAAATGACACGCGCTGGTCACGATACATTACAAACACGCAAAACGCTTACTGTTGATGGGAAGAAATATGATTACTTCTCACTTAAAGAAGCTCAAGCAAAATTAGGTGACCTCTCTCGCCTGCCATATTCCATGAAAGTGATCTTTGAGAATCTTCTTCGTTTCGAAGATGGACGCTCTGTTCAGGTTGAAGATGTGGAGGCTTTGAAAACATGGTTGAATACCCGTAAATCCGAACATGAAATCGCCTACCGTCCGGCTCGTGTATTGATGCAGGACTTTACAGGCGTTCCCGCCGTTGTTGATTTGGCAACGATGCGTGAAGCGATGAAAGCGCTGGGCGGTAACCCGCAAAAGATTAACCCGTTGACCGCTGTTGACCTTGTGATTGACCACTCGGTAATGGTTGGGGAATATGGTTCTGCAAATTCTTTTAAAGACAACGTGGACGAAGAATTCAAACAGAATATCGAACGCTATCAATTCCTCCGTTGGGGACAATCCGCCTTTAAAAATTTCCGTGTGGTGCC
>MEMI01000009.1:24014-58289 GCA_001767915.1 Alphaproteobacteria bacterium RIFCSPHIGHO2_02_FULL_46_13
GTCAATGGCCTTGGTGTTCTCGGGTGGGGCGTTGGCGGTATTGAGGCAGAGGCCGCAATGCTCGGACAACCTGTATCTATGCTGATTCCTGAAGTGATCGGTTTCAAAATCACTGGTAAAATGAAGGAAGGCAACACCGCAACCGACTTGGTCTTGCTGGTGACACAAATGCTTCGCGCCAAAGGTGTTGTGAATAAATTTGTTGAATTTTATGGCCCTGGTCTTGATGCCCTCTCACTCGCTGACCGTGCAACCATTGCCAACATGGCGCCTGAATATGGCGCGACATGCGGGTTCTTCCCGATTGACGCTGAAACCATTCGTTATTTGAATTTCACAGGTCGTGATCCTCACCGCGTCAAATTGGTCGAAGCCTATGCCAAAGAACAAGGTATGTGGAGAGACGCAAACTCTGCTGATCCTATTTTCACTGACTCGCTTGAACTGGATTTAAGTGCCGTTGAACCATCAATGGCGGGTCCAAAACGCCCACAAGACCGTGTGCCTTTGTCCAAAGCCGTTGAATCCATTAAATCTGTAGTGCCAGAAATCCGCACTTCACCTGTCGAAGGCAAAGATTACGCAATCGAAGATGGCGCAGTTGTGATTGCCGCGATTACATCTTGTACCAATACATCCAACCCTGACGTATTGGTTGCCGCTGGTCTCGTTGCGCGTAAAGCACTCGCCAAAGGTTTAATGACCAAACCATGGGTGAAAACGTCACTTGCCCCAGGATCTCAGGTTGTAACTGATTACCTGACCAAGGCTGGCCTTCAGGCTGATTTGGATAAATTAGGGTTTAACTTGGTTGGTTATGGCTGTACCACATGTATCGGTAACTCCGGCCCACTCCCTGCCCATATTGCAAAAGCAGTTGAGGCAAAAGATTTGACGGTCGCCGCGGTGCTTTCAGGAAATCGTAACTTCGAAGGCCGTGTAAACCCGCATGTGAAGGCAAACTATTTGGCCTCACCTCCGCTTTGTGTGGCTTATGCACTTGCTGGTAACCTCCATATCGATCTTTACAAAGATCCAATTGGTATTGGCAGTGATGGCAAGGAAGTCTTCCTCAAAGACATCTGGCCAACCAACGCAGAAATTCGCGCAACGGTTGAACAATGCCTGACATCCGAAATGTTCAAAACCCGTTACGCAGACGTTTTCAAAGGCCCTGAACAATGGCAAGCGATTAAGGCTGACGGATCGGGTGAGGCTTACTCATGGGATCCAAAATCAACCTATGTCGCGAATCCACCATATTTCCAAGGCATGTCCAAAACTGCGGGATCAATCTCCGACATTAAAAATGCGAATATTCTGGCGGTGTTTGGCGACTCGATTACTACTGACCACATCTCTCCTGCTGGGAACATCAAAAAAGATTCTCCTGCTGGTAAATATCTTGTTGAACATGGTGTTGCGGTCGCTGACTTTAACTCCTACGGCGCACGTCGCGGGAATCACGAAGTCATGATGCGCGGAACATTCGCCAACATCCGTATCAAGAATGAAATCTTGGGCGGCAAAGAAGGCGGTTTTGCGAAATATGTTCCAACGGGCGAAGAAATGCCAATCTATGATGCCGCCATGAAATATCAGGCATCGGGCACACCTTTGGTGATCTTTGCGGGTAAAGAATACGGTACCGGATCATCCCGCGACTGGGCTGCTAAAGGAACAATTCTTCTGGGCGTGAAGGCCGTGATTACCGAGAGTTTCGAGCGTATTCACCGTTCCAACTTGGTTGGTATGGGTGTTCTCCCGCTCGTCTTTAAAAACGGTATGACCCGCGCTGATCTGAAACTCACTGGGGATGAAGTCGTCTCTGTGACTGGGTTCGAACAAGGAATTACACCGCGCATGGATGTCACTCTGACAATCGTACGCAAAGACGGCACAACCGAAGAACATAAACTCCTTTGCCGTATCGATACAGCAGACGAAGTTGATTACTATAATAATGGTGGTGTTTTGAAATATGTTCTGCGCGGTCTTGCAAAATAGATTGCCGAGAATAAGCTAAAAAAGCCGCCTGATCGGGCGGCTTTTTTAATCTCTTGTTCCTTTAGAGGCAAAATTTTTGGCATGCGCCCGTTCGGCATCAATAATGGCTTGAGAGAATTCGGGCTTCTCAGGGCGGAATTTCAATTTGTAACGGCTCTCAAAAACTCCAAGTTCAACATCCAATTGATGAATGCGAGCCAAGGCTTGTTCCGCTTGCTTTTCTTCGCTTGAGAATCTTTTGATGAGAGAGAGTCTCATCTTATCGTTGGTTATTCCGATCAGGTAGGCTAATTGTAACCCTTCCAGAAAACAAGCGCATACATTCATGCAATGTACGGGTGAAACGGTCTTTGCTTCATCTGGTTCCGATGTAAAATTGAACGTTGAACTCTTATCCATACCCCGATAAACAAGACCGCAACGACCAATCTCTGGTTTGACATTTAGGACCATTCCAATATTCGCTTCATAGGAAATCGAAATTTTTCGTCCCATTTTTCCAAAAGCATCTTCGGCGATTTTGACCGACCTATCATAGTTTCCAGGATTTTTTGAGTCGCATTTTTCAATCAGGTTTAAGAAGCTGTGATGTTCACCAGAGGCAAAGATTTCAACGCCTTTGTGAAAGATCACGATCCATCTATTTTTATTGTAAGACACTTCATAATCCGAACAGATTTTTTCCCACACCTCTGCAAAATCGTAAGGGGCATTTCTGCTGAGTAAGGGACCACTTCTGATAAAGCTCTGCAAAAGCTGGGCGGCCATCCGGATACAGCTATGCATATTTTGGGCGCGAATAATGAAGGTATCAGCTAAATCGCCATCTCCGTTATACATCGGGAGAGCGAGCCTATTGCTTAAAGCGATAATAGGGGGCGCACCCTCGTTCTCGGTATCCCGAATAACGAATCTTTCTCTGAGAAGGGTTGTATTGATTTCCAAGGCGATTCCTTTTTAACTTGGGGGGATTATACTCTAAGTCGTGAATGAAGGGAATCCTTATGGGGATAAAATTCAATTGAAAAGGCCCGCAATCATGCGAGCCTTATCTTGTTTTTCACCCTCTGATCCATTTGTCCGGTCAGAAATCGCTTATCGCGACCTTGAATTAACTCTAACCATTCGAAATAAAGACCACTTTAACTTTAGCTACAATTTGAACTAAATTCCTAAGAATACCTAGTGTTAAGGGCAGTCTGTATCCTGATGGATGGCTGTCGGCTTCAGGATAATCCAGTATCGAAAGCAAAGCGTGCTCGCAGGGCAGGTACGGGCGGCTGTGGATCCTGGCGTTGTATCTGTCGTAATCGTTAAAGATCCCAGTGTACGACGGTCAATAACTTCGCTTTCACAATTCGAATATTTGGCATCTAGTTTAGCCATTGAACTGGTAATAAACGGGTCGGTTTTTGTGGTGGTCGTCATGATATAGACACCGTCCGCACCATTATAGTACGTCCAGTCCGAAAACATGGCGGGTGCGGGGGGTAAAAATTTACCGGATGAACCACCGAAGAGGCGTGCATGATCTTGGTTATTAGAACCGCTTCCGCCCGGATTACCAGGGCAGCGCAGCCATTTCGCACTGTCATCGGAGGCGGAGAGCGGATCGGCTGATTGCGCGTTAAAATAAGGATCTTTTGGATTGATGGGGTAGGGGGCATTCTTCTGCTGTGTGGTCGTCAGTTCTGAATCCTGATCGGGATGTGATAAAATACATTCGGAAATAGAAGATGAAATAAAGCTCACTTGCCCACTTATATCAGTGACCATACTGGTTGAACTCTGGCTCTGCACTTGTTGACCCGATGGTTCCATCAGGCTGACGGTTAAAGCCGCCAGCAATGCAACGGCAATCAGGATATAAATAAGAGCGCTACCACGAATGTTCTTTGTATCGGTCATAAAAAACTCATCTCCTAAAAAACGAAAGCCCGCACGAAAAGTACGGGCTTTCAATATTCGAATTCTTAAAGCGCCCTACTATCTTTCAGATACAACGTGGTAATAGGTATAAACGGTAGATGTGGATGGAACACTATCTGAGAAGCAACCTTGTGGTTGTCCATCCAGTGCAGTAGAGGTAATGCTACCACCACCAGTAATATCAATGCCTTGATTCGCATAATTCATATCAGATGTTGTGTCTATAGTTGTTATGACAGTGTATGTTGGTGATATTCCAAGCTTTGCATGGATACTATCACAAACAGCTTTCTTAACACCTGGTAAGAAGGCAATAATATCAGCATCCGTTGTGGATAAGGATGCCTCTGTTGTGCCAATATTCACAACACGATTTGCTCCATTAAAATGCCATGTGCCAAGAGTGTTACTTGCCATCACACTTGCGGGAGCTTCAACATAGCTTGCCCCACCGCCTGTTGGGTAGAAGACAGCATTCGCCTTGTCCTCATCTGTTGCAAGGCTTCCAAAAGTAGATGGAGTATCAAAAAGCAATTCTTCAGGGTTAACAGAATTGGATATAACCATCCGAGTAATCGCTGTCTTAATGGAGGCTGGGTACTGGGTAATACCGGCAGCATTCACCAAGTTAGTTTCTCTGCTTGCATCACCACCGCCTGAACGCGTGGATTGTGTAACGGCATAAGAGAGGGCAGCAAAAAGTGCTACCGCAATCAGGATCAGGAACAACACGTTTCCGCGTTCCGATCTTCTGTTATTTTGGGTTGTAGAATTGAATACTGTCATTTTTTGCTCCACTCTAAATAATGTTCCGATGGTACTCTAGCTTGTTGGTTTGTCAATCTTAAGTTTCTGGATTTTGAGGGTCGTACTTAGTCCGCTGTCCTTACATTCGCGCCCGACACACAAGGAATCAACGGTCACTTTCCAGTTCTGACCGCTATTGACAACTTGGCCGATTGCCTCGCGGAATTGTGCGAAATCTGCTGTTTCTTTTGATTTTATTGATATTGTTCCGTCATTTGCAGTCACACTCAGGCTTGGGTAAAGCGTTTTAAATGCTGTGGCTACTTTTGTTAGCTCGGGGGTGGCAACAGACTGCAGCGTAATTGTTGGAACCAAAGGTTTAATTGCTTCGGTTGTCTCTAAACTGGCTTTTAATTCCGTCATTTCTTTGGCTTGCATCACTGTAAATAGCCCAAATGCAGCAACTGTCGCCCATGCGATGCCTGCGGCTATAAGAGCCCCTTTGCCCGCATGACCTGGCATTTTATCCATAAATCTAGAAAAATCGTTAGCGGCTTCCGGATCAAGGAATTTTTGAAGCGACTTCCAATCAAAAGATTTTGAAGACAAGGTATTATCCTTTTTATAAATTGCAGATAAAATGGGTTATTACATAATGATAGCCGACTTGGCTTAAAATCATTTTAAGTTTAATTACAATTTTATACAATAGTGAACTTAATAGGCCTTTTTCGAGATTTTTCATTTCGTCAGACAAAAGACTTGCCAGAAAGAATCCCCTTAATTTATAGTTAAGAAGTTGCGATGTTGCTTCGCCCTATCCTTTTCGAGTATTCCCTTATGTCGGCCTTCCGCCCCCTTATTGCCCCATCTATATTGTCTGCCGATTTTTCGAAATTAGGGCACGAGGTTCGCGCTATTGATGCTGCGGGGGCTGACTATATCCATATTGATGTAATGGATGGACATTTTGTTCCCAATTTGACGATTGGTCCCGCCGTTGTGAAGGCGCTTCGCCCTCATACGAACAAGACTTTCGATGTCCATCTTATGATTTCCCCGATTGATTCGTTCCTTAAGGACTTTGCGGATGCGGGGGCTGACATTATTACTGTTCATCCCGAGGCGGGGCCACATTTGCACCGCACAATACAAACTATTAAATCCTTGGGCAAAAAAGCAGGGGTTTCATTAAACCCTGCAACACCGCTTTCGGCTATCACCCACATCATGGATATGGTCGATTTGATTTTGATTATGACGGTTAATCCGGGTTTTGGTGGACAATCCTTTATCCCGCTTCTGGATAAAATAACTGAGGCACGTCGCATGATTGCGGCAACAGGACGGCACATTGATTTGGAAATTGACGGCGGCGTGAACCCTGTGACCGCAAAAGATGCGATTGCTGCGGGCGCAAATGTTCTGGTTGCCGGAACTGCGGTCTTTAAGGGTGGCGAAGAAGAATATGCCACAAATATTCAGGCGATCCGCGGGGAGAAATAATATCCGTGGTTACACTCACCAAAAAACCTATCGGATTATTCGGAAATGTAAGACGTCAGGCTGAATCTGCGGCCTGCGGTACAGGTTTTTATAACTGGCTTTTATCAAAAGGCCAGACGCCCAATCAGCTCAATATTAAACTGACAGACCCATGGCCGGGGCAGGTTGATGTCGGACGGATGATGAATCATGGCGTCCTGATGCAATCGGGTATGAGCTTGAAAATAGACAATCGTTTTTGGAAAAATGCAGATAGCCATGAAGCATGGAGTGATATTGTCCACGGCTTTGCATGGTTGCGTGATTTACGTGCCGCAGGTGGCGACGCTTCCCGAAAATTAGCGCGCCAATTGGTCAGCGAATGGTTGGATCTGTATGACAGGTGGGACCCGAATATCTGGCGTGCCGATATTATGGGACAACGGATTTCAATGTGGATTTCATTTTATGATTTCTTTTGCGGAAGTGCTGATGAAGAATTTCAAAAAAGATATTTCTCAAGCCTGACAAGACAAGCCCGCCATCTGGCACGAAGCCTGTCTTCTAATTTATCAGGCATTCCTTTGTTGCTCGCGGCAGAGGGTCTGATCTATGCGGGGCTTTCATTATCCGAGGAAGATAATTGGACGTTGCGTGGGTTCGAAATTATCCTTCGTGAAGTTCCAAAGCAGATTAAAAAAGACGGGTCACATATTTCGGGTAGTCCCGAAAATATTCTAAAGACCACACAAATTTTATTGGACTTAAGATATGCTTTAAATCGTGCCAGCTTGCCTGTGCCGCGTATTATTCAAGACTCGCTCGAACGGATGGGAACAGCGCTTCGCTTCTTCTCATACCCAGATCATAAACTTGCCTTGTTCCATGGCGGGCAAGAGGCTGAACCACAAATTATTGACACGGCACTCTCTCAAATCAGGAATACCAAACGCCCTGCAAAGGACACCGTCATCGGTGGGTTTGAACGTATCATGCAGGGACGATCTGTGTTGATGATTGATACGGGTGTCGTGCCAGATGCGCCTTATAATAAATCGTATCACTCGGCACCACTCGCCTTTGAATTTGCCTATGGTCGTGACCGTATTTTTACGAATTGCGGTGGCCATCCGTTTAATGCAGATTGGCAACAGGGTCTACGCCATACGGCGGCACATAATACGTTGTGTATGAATGATAAACCCGTGCATGATTTCTTGCCAAGCGGCGAAATCATAAAACCTCACGGCCCGATTTGCAGTGTGCGCCGCGAAACGAAAGAGGCCTGTCTGATCGATATGTCTCATGACGCGTATCGCGCCAGTCACGGCATCGACCACAAACGCCGTTTCTATTTATCCAATCAGGGAAATGATTTAAGGGGCGAGGATTCTTTGTTGTCCCGCGTGCCGCTGTCTAAACCGATGCCTGTTTCCATTCGTTTCCATTTGCATCCCCGTGTCCAAATTCTTGGGGCAGAAGAAAACGGCGATATTCTTTTTACCCTGCCAAGCGGTACAACATGGAAATTCTGTGCAGTTGGTGCAACACCGCTGCTCGAGAACTCCGTTTTTCTCGGAAATGGTGTCAAGCCCGCTAAAACCCGCCAAATCGTACTGTCCGGCGATATGACGGGTGACGAATATGTTGTGAAATGGGCGTTACAACGGCAATAGCCCACCCCTATTAAGCGTAATATTATTGCTTTTATGGCCGATGATCTTTATTATTTCTTGCTAATAGACATATAAATAAGATAAATTTTCATATTATCAATATGCAGGGCATTTGAGTTTAGGGCATGAGTAGAGCTATTACTATAGTTGACTTTTTCACAATGCAGGCAAAGCGCATGCGTTTTGATGAGGAAGCCTTTGTCCATCTTTTGCTTCTTGATGACCACCATAAATTGCCAGAACTAGAAATGCTTGCCCGTCCTCTGGGTATCGCCACGGGTCATTTTTTTGATGAAGCGCGCAAGTATAATCGCGTTATAGAGATTGATTTGATGACGTTTGAAAGAGCAGTCGTAGCCAATCTTCATTCAGCTAAGCGCGCCAGTATCAATTTAAATGCTGAAACATTTTTCAGTGATCGCTTATGGGCTAAATTAGATGAAATCAGTTTGAAATATCCAGCTTTCAATCCGAATAATATTTGTCTGGAAATCACAGAACAGGGCGGTATCCCTGAAAATTTTGATCCACAGGCTCTCCTTGCGCTTAAGGCGAGGGGTTTTTCTCTGGCTCTTGATGATTTTGATCACCGTGATCCTAAGGAGTGGGATCGTCTTACTTTGTTCGCCTCGCATGTTGATATTGTGAAATTCCCCTATCAGGTTATGGAGACCGTTCGTGAGGGGAGTTTAACTGACTCAGTGACTTTTGCGGAAGATGTGAAGAGGATTAAAATCATCTATCCTCATCTAAAATTGGTCATGGAAGGGGTGCGCTCATCAGATAGTGATCTCTATACTACTCTGGAAAAAATAGGGTTTCATATTGTCCAGCCAACCAGTTATGTGACAGATCCAAAAGCTGATCGGGGTCAGAAGGTTGCGTTTCCTGTCTCCTCTTTAGAGCTTGCTCAACCCGCTTAATCTGCTAGTCTTGGCGCATGGCCAAAACAAAAACATCCTATATTTGTCAATCTTGCGGTTCTGTCTATTCTCAATGGGCAGGAAAATGCGAAGCATGCGGTGAATGGAATTCATTGCAGGTTGAGACAAGCGAGGCTGGCCCCCCGAAAGGTTTGGGCAGTGTCAAAAAAGGCAAATCACTTGATCTGCATGGCCTTCAATTTTCTGAAGAAAAACCTCTTATCCGTCATACAACTGGTCTCAATGAATTTGACCGTGTGACGGGTGGTGGGCTTGTACCTGGTTGTGCGATTTTGCTGGGCGGAGATCCGGGGATCGGGAAATCGACTTTGTTGTTACAGGCCGTTTGCGCTTTGGCCAATAAAGGTCTGACCTGCGTTTATATCTCGGGTGAGGAAGCGGTGGATCAGGTTCGTCTGCGCGCCAAACGTCTGGGGCTTGATAAAGCCCCGGTTGCGCTTGCCTCTGCCACCAATGTCCGTGAGATTGCGGCGACAATTGAGGCTAGTGATATTGATGTTCTGGTCATCGATTCCATTCAAACCATGTATGTCGATACGGTTGAGGCCGCCCCGGGAACAGTGACCCAAGTCCGCACGGCGGCACAGGAACTAACCCGTCTTGCCAAAAAAACAGGCACGGCCATTTTCTTTGTGGGGCATGTGACCAAGGACGGACAGATTGCAGGCCCTCGCGTTCTGGAACATATGGTCGATACTGTTTTGTATTTCGAAGGCGACAGAGGGCATCAATTCAGGATTCTCCGCACCGTCAAAAACCGTTTCGGCCCCACCGATGAAATCGGCGTCTTTGAAATGGGCGAGCTGGGCTTGTCCGAAGTTGCCAACCCCTCCGCTTTATTCCTCTCCCAACGCCAGTCCGATGTGACAGGCAGTGCGGTCTTTGCGGGGATGGAGGGAACGCGCCCGATTTTGGTCGAGGTTCAGGCTCTTGTTGCCCCCGCCCCTTATGGCGCTCCGCGCCGTTCTGTAATCGGGTGGGATCAAAACCGTCTCTCCATGATTTTGGCAGTTCTGGAATCCAGATGTGGTCTGGCTTTCTCAGGAAGCGAAGTTTATCTCAATATGGCAGGGGGGATTAGAATTACTGAACCCGCCGCAGATTTGGCGGTCGCCGCTGCATTAATATCGGCACTTCAAGGTCGCCCTGTTCCTGCTGAAACCGTGTTTTTCGGGGAAGTTGGCCTTTCAGGTGAAATTCGTGCCGTGTCCCAACCCGACCAAAGACTGAAAGAAGCCGCGAAACTAGGCTTTACCGAAGCCTGTATCATGGCGCGTACCAGTCAGAAAAAGAAACAGGTCGTAATCGAAGGCATGGATATTAAGGAATTGGGGCATCTGGACGATTTAATAACCTTACTGCGCGAAAGTAATTTTTCGGCGTCGAAATCCGCCAGAAAAGCCTAAAATAGACTCATTCATCTTGCAATAATCTCTGTTTTCCCCTATCACTTCCTTTCATTCCACAGGTAGGGCTATAGATTTATGGATATTTCCGTTTTGGTCGATATAGGTGTCATCGTTATCCTTTTGATTTCTGCAGGGGTATCGTTTTTCCGCGGCCTTATTCGTGAAGTTCTGACCATTGTTGGCGTATTGGGTGGCGGTTTTGCCGCCCTCACTTTCGGTCCCGCTGTTATTCCCCTGACTTCCAAATGGTTCGGTATCGAAGAAGGTCATAAGGCAGGAAAACTGTTCGACCTCATCCCGATGGAACTGGCGGCACAAATCGCGGCCTATGCCGGAATTTTCATTATCGTTTTCATCATCCTTCAATTGGCTAGTCATTTGATTTCCAGTGCGGCGCAAGCGATTGGTTTGGGTCCTGTTGACCGCACGCTTGGTATCTTCTTTGGTCTTGCTCGGGGATTGCTTCTTCTGGGGGTTCTTTATTTGCCGTTTCACCTTATTTTACCGGAAGACAGTAAAAAAGAATGGTTTGAAAAATCACAAACCATGGTCTTCGTTCAGGGTACAACCAAGTGGTTGATCTCGTTCGTGCCACAGGAAAAATCATCATCCGAAATCGTTGATGAAACCCGCAGCAAGTTAAATGCCATTGATATATTGGGCGATAAAAGAATAACCAAAGATACTGGAGATAAATCACAGGCAAAACCTGTTGAGCCAAAAGGCTATTCCGATAAGGATCGCAAAACTCTTGAAAATTTAATCGACGGCAAAAAAGACAACACAGGAAAACCTACAAATGAATGAGATCACACAAAATCCATTTACCTACGAAGATGACAAATTCCATGATGAATGTGGAGTTTTTGGGGTCTTTAATCACGAAGAAGCCGCAACCTTGGTGGCTCTCGGCCTCCACGCCCTTCAACACCGTGGGCAAGAGGCAACAGGGATCGTATCTGTTGACGGTAAACAATATTTTGCTCATCGCGGTTTGGGTTTGGTTGATGATATTTTCAACGATGCCGCAACCATTGCCAATCTGAAAGGAAATGCCGCAGTCGGTCATAATCGTTATGCAACAACAGGCGGCGCTGGGCTTCGTAACGTCCAACCTTTATATGCCGATCTGTCCTTCGGTGGGTTTACGGTTGCGCATAATGGTGATTTGACCAACGCATCCAAATTGCGCAAAGAACTAACTGCGCAAGGATCAATTTTCCAATCAACCGGTGACACCGAAACCATCATTCACTTGGTGGCACTATCCCGCAAGGCCAACGTTTTTGACCGTGTGGTCGATGCGTTGAAACAGATCGAAGGTGCTTACTCCCTCATCATCCATGCCGAAGGCAAAATGATGGGTGTGCGTGACCCGAACGGTTTCCGCCCGTTGGTTTTGGGAAGACTGGATTCGGCTTATATTCTCGCTTCTGAGACTTGTGCATTGGATATTATCGGTGCAGAATTTGTGCGTGATATTGAACCGGGTGAATTGGTTGTGATTACCGAACAAGGGATTCAAAGCCACCGCCCATTGGTTGCTGCAAACCACAGTTTCTGCATTTTCGAATATATTTATTTCGCCCGCCCTGACAGTATTATCGAAGGCAAATCAGTCTATGATAAACGCAAAAATATCGGCGTGGTCTTGGCTGAGGAAGCTCCATGTGATGTGGATCTGGTTGTCCCTGTTCCAGATAGTGGCGTTCCTGCCGCAATCGGATATGCACAAGCAACGGGCATTCCGTTTGAATTGGGTATCATTCGTAATCACTATGTCGGACGTACCTTTATTGAACCTACTCAAAAAATCCGCAATTTAGGTGTGAAGCGTAAACACAATGCCAACCGCGGTCTTGTTGACGGAAAGCGCATTGTGTTGGTCGATGATTCCATCGTGCGTGGAACAACATCCAAAAAGATTGTTGAAATGATGCGTGCCGCGGGTGCGAAAGAAGTCCATATGCGCATTGCATGCCCTCCGACAAAACATAGCTGTTACTACGGGATCGACACGCCAACTTCTGCCGAATTATTGGCGTCCAATCACACGATTGAAGAGATGGCAAAATTCATCGGCGTAGATAGCCTGTCCTTTATTTCAGAGGACGGTTTATACCGCGCCATGGGTGAAGAAGGTCGCAACGCGAAAACACCACAATATTGTGATGCCTGCTTTACAGGTGACTACCCTGTTGCTCTGACCGATCAAGCTATGAAGAAAGCCAGCTAACTGATGAAACCACCCAAAAGATTAGAAGGTCGTGTGGCTCTTGTCACTGGCGCATCCCGTGGGATCGGTGCTGCTGCTGCTAAATCTCTGGCGGCAGAAGGGGCTCATGTCATTCTTCTGGCACGCAATAAAACAGGGTTAGAAGAAACATACGACATCATCAACGAAAATGGCGGCACATCGACTATCATGCCGTTTGATCTGACCCGCCTTGATGAACTCGAAGCTTTGGGCCCGACAATTCTGGAACGCTTTAAACGTCTTGATATCTGGGTGGCCAATGCGGGAAAACTCGGGACACTCACACCTGTATCGCACTCCAAAATGAAAGACTGGCGTGATGTTTATACGCTCAATGTTCTCTCGAATGTGCAAATGATCCGCACGCTTGAACCATTATTAAAAGCATCTGACGCAGGTCGCGCTATCTTCGTCGGCTCTGGCATGGGGATTGATCCTTATCCGTTCTATGGTGAATATGGCGTCAGCAAAGCCGCCGTGATGTTCCTCGCCAAAACATGGGCGGAAGAAACCAAACACACCAATATCAAAATCAATATTGTGCGCCCTGGTGCAGTTGATACTGAATTGCTGGCCGAAGCTTTCCCAGGTGGTTATCACGCCCCAGACCTTCGTATGCCAGAAGATATCGCATCGATGTTTGTGGAACTGTCTCTCCCATCCTGCATGCGCCATGGTGAGACTTTGAAGCCTGAAGATTTTGGTCTTTAAAGTTTCTAATTATTGCTTCGTATCAGATGGTGTTTCTGGTTCAACGACAGCTTCGATTTTTTCTTCAGTGACGTCTTCAGGTGCATGAATTTCCGCCGCCTCTGCCAAAGTTTCCGCATAGATATTGCGGCCTTTGTTGTATTTGATCATGCTTTGGCGGCACACCCATGACCATGCGCCGAGGCAGAATGACCCGAGGAGCAGAATAATTGCCCATGTGTTGGTCATTGATCCGATATCGAATTGTCTGTCTTCAACCTCGTCATGGACGCATTCGGACAATTCGCGTCCGTTGAGGTCGATATAGGCTTTGGTGGCATCCAGTTGAACGCCCACGCGGTTGCCTGTAATCGGGTTATCAAAATGAAGGGCATCGGTGGTTTGTAACCATGATCCGATCTGGGCTTGTTTACAGCCTTCCAATAAATCCCTCTCAAGAGAATTGCTCGGGGAATCGCCGTAATATTTGGCGTAATTTGTAATCGGTTGTTCGTACTTGCCTTTCAGGGAATCAAGGCGACCAATCTGGTATTGCCCTGTGATCCAAGTGCCGACAGAGGCCACAAGCGTAAAAAAGGAAAACAATGCCCACAGTTTCCAACGACCAGTCGGACTTGCTTCTAAATTCAGAAAAGACGGAAATTGCATTGATTTCATATCTAAGGTGTAGCATGGGTTTCATCAGAAATGTAGGTTTTTTTAAAACTTTCCTTGCACTTTTTTATGAAGGGACTTATGAGAAGGAATGACCCATTCTGCACAACTTATTGATGGAAAATCAATCTCCGCCGCCGTCATGGACGATATTGCGGCACAGGTTGCCAAGCTCGACAAAAAACCGACTTTGGCAGTTATTCTGGTGGGCGATGACCCAGCCAGCCATGTCTATGTCGGGAACAAGATCAAGGCCTGCGCTAAAACAGGTATCCAATCCATTGAAAAACGTCTATCCGAAACCGCAACCAATGATGATATTGCGGCGGTCATTACAGACCTGAACGCCAATCCGGATGTCCATGGCATTTTGTTGCAACTTCCTTTGCCACAGGGTTTGGATTCGGATCGTTTGATCCAGATGATTTCCCCCGACAAAGACGTGGACGGACTGACCATCCTCAATGTCGGAAAATTGGTGGCTGGCTTAGACGGCATGGTTCCTTGCACACCGCAAGGGTCATTGATGCTGATTAAATCCGTGAAGCAAGATTTGTCTGGCCTGCATGCTGTGGTCATCGGGCGTTCCTTATTATTTGGAAAGCCTATGGCGCAACTCCTCCTCTCTGAAAACTGTACTGTCACCACCGCGCATTCCAAAACCCGCAATCTGGCCGAGGTTTGTAAAGCGGCAGATATCGTTGTCGCCGCTGTTGGGCGCCCCAAAATGGTAAAGGGTGATTGGATCAAGGAAGGCGCTATCGTCATAGATGTGGGTATCAACCGCCTCGATACCGGCAAACTCTGCGGCGACGTCGATTTTAATGAAGTATCCGAGGTCGCTGGATATATCACCCCTGTCCCCGGTGGAGTTGGGCCGATGACGATTGCGTGTCTCATGGTCAATACATTGAAAGCTTATAATTCTTTTCATAAATCTTGACGTGCATGCTTGTTTTTGTTTAGATATGACTAATTCACAAAAATAAAGCAGGGTTTATTTTCTATGCCACAGTCACGTCCTTCAATTGGATCAGGTTTCCACAAACATGCTCGCGTCCAATATCCCGACCTTGGCGAAGTCAGACGGAGGCCAGCCGCTGGTTTAAGTTTTGAGGTTCGGGAAAGTTTTACCGAGGAAATTATCACCGAAGATGCTGTCGGTGTTGTAGGGTGGAGCTTCACCCAGAATGGTCTCAACTACGCATGCCGTATCAAAGACGAGAGGAACAACGATGTTTATGGTTTTGGATTAGAAATTCCAAAAGGGCAGCCCTATCTCCATCGCCCTCCACAGATGGGAATTGCCGAAAAGGCGCATATCATAGCGACGATTGAGCAGATCCTATCACCGGATCAAAAACAGCAATACCTTAATGCATTTTATGAATTGGAAAAGAAATGCTTTGATCCAGCATCTGGCCTCGTGAAAGAAGGGCCTCCAACCGTTCCAAAAAGTCTTTTTTCCAAAGGTCATTTAACGGGATATTGCGGTCTTGTGTTTGCAAATGATGCGGATTTCCTTAAGCCCGCCGAGCCAGCTGTTCTGGCGTTGGAATGGGAAATGGACGGCAAAAAATACTTTATCGATTGTTCAGGTCCTATCCCCAGCTTTAAAATGGGATATGTGTCAAACCCCCGTAATGCACCGATGTATAATATGACGCGGTCAGAGGCCAAGGACGCTGTGGCTTATGCTCAGGCTAAAATCAATATGACCGATGTTCAATTGTCCAGACTTTGCGGTATCACGGGTCTCTGGAGTCGGTTGGAAGTCACGGCAGAGCGGCTGTCGATGGTGCGCCAGCCATCCCAGCCTTAAAATATAGCTTTCCTCTTTCTCGTTTGACGGACTGGTGCTAAAATCCTCGCCAACAAAGGATTTTATCATGACCGCCAAACCTGTCGCCAAACCACATTGCCCTAATTTCTCCTCTGGCCCTTGTGCCAAACGTCCGGGGTGGACGTTAGACGCTTTGAAAGGCGCGTTTGTTGGACGCTCCCACCGTGCGGCGGGGGGGAAGGCGAAACTCAAAGAGGTTATTGATCTTCACCGCAAGACACTTAACATTCCTGATGACTATCTGGTGGCGATTGTTCCGGCCTCTGACACGGGTGCCATTGAAATGGCGATGTGGTCGATGCTGGGGGAACGTGGTGTTGATGTTCTGGTTTGGGAGAATTTCTCCAATGACTGGCTCACCGATGTTGCAAATCAATTGAAAATTGCCGATGTCCGTAAATTTGTGGTGGATTATGGTCAGATGCCTGACCTCACACAAATTGATACTGACCGCGATGTGATCTTTGTCTGGAACGGGACGACATCGGGCGTACGTCTTCCGCACACTGACTGGATCAAGGCAGATAGAAAAGGTTTGACCTTCTGTGATGCGACCTCTGCTGTCTATGCTTACCCGATGGATTGGGCAAAACTGGATGTGACGACATGGTCATGGCAAAAAATTCTGGGCGGTGAGGCGGCTCACGGGATGTTGGTTCTCTCGCCCCGTGCCGTTACCCGTTTGACCAGTTTCAAACCTGACCGTGCCTTGCCCAAAATCTTCCGCATGACCAAAAAATCAGAATTGAACGAAGGTTTATTCAAGGGCGAGACCATTAATACGCCATCCTTATTGGCCGTTGAAGACTGTCTCGATGCCCTGAAATGGGTGGACGCGATGGGTGGTTGGGCGGCTACCGAAAAACGTTGCCTCGCCAATCTTAAAGTCGTTGAGGACTGGGTTGCCAAAACCGACTGGGCTGAATTTTTGCCAGCAACAGCCGATATTCGCTCCCGTACATCCATCTGCATCAAAATTGTTGACCCATGGTTCAACGGCTTTGACGAAGACACCCAAAAAGCCATGATCAAAGACATGACCAAATTGATCGAAAAAGAAGGTGCTGGGTACGACCTCGCTCACTATGCAACCGCTCCCGCAGGCTTCAGGCTCTGGGGGGGGGCAACGGTTGAAGCATCCGATATGGAAGCCGTCCTTCCGTGGATTGATTGGGCGTATCGTGAGGTTATAGCAGCGAAGGCTTAAGCCTTCGTCTGTGCCGATAAGAGGCTCAACCCATAAAACACAGCCGTTTCAGCTCGCAAAATTCGGGGGCCGAGGGAGACTGGTTTGATGAAAGCTTTGCTATTCAATAGTTCGATTTCTTCGCTTGTGATGCCGCCCTCTGGCCCTATCAGTAAGGCGGATTGAGCGGAGGGATTGGTTTGTGCGGCGGTTAATAAAGGCATCGCATCGCTGCGCTCGATCCCTGCGTAGAGGGGGATATCCTTGTTCCATTCTCCCAAAAGTTTTTTGAGGTCTTTGAGGGGGGAGAGTTTGGGGAGCGACAATCTTTCGCATTGCTCAGCCGCCTCCATCATCTGTGCTTTAATCCGTTCGGCCTTTATATCGCGGACAATTGTGCGGGCGAAGAGGACAGGGTGCAAATGGGTGACACCCAATTCAACTGCCTTTTCAATCACCATATCATTACGGTCTTTTTTAATGGGCGAGAAGATCAGGTGTATTTCGGAATGATTGGTTTCCTCCTCTCTGATTTGTTCGTCAAGGGTCAGAGTGACGGACTTTTTACTCTCGGTTGAAATATGGGCGACCCATTCCCCGTTCTGTTCGTTAAACAGGCGAACGCCGTCCCCGACTGTCTTTCTCAGGACGTTTCTTAAATAATGTGATTGGTCTTCCGGTAAATTTAACAAGATGCCCTTGCCCAAATTCTGGGGGCAGTAGAGGCGCGGGAGATTATGATGCTTATGATTCATAATGGCACTTTACCCCAATTTGATAACTTGAAAACCCTGTTTTTTGAGGGGGCAAAAAACTGCCTTCAAAAATCTAAGTCATTGATTCTATTAGGGGGTCTATTAGTTCGTTCCCAGAAATTTGAAATGCGAGGGACGCGAATTTTGATCCCAAAAACAAAAGTAACAACTTCGCCCGCAATGGTGGGCGGGTGTGTGAAGGGGCGATTGGCCTGTTTGTATAATAGGAATAAATACCTTATTTGTCAAGATGAATTCGAAACGGCATCCCCCTCACCCTGCCCTCTCCCCGTGGGGGAGAGGGTTGAGAAGGCTTAGGGCGTAAGCCCTTAGCCGCAGCTGGGTGAGGGGGGTGATGCTTGTTTTAACATGACACAAGAAAAAAGCCCGCAATCTGCGGGCTTTTTCAGTAAAAAGGCCTGACTAAACAGACAGGCCAATTATCACTATGCTTTTACAGCTACGACTGGAGCTGCTGCAGCTTTTTTCGCTGCCGGAGCTTTTTTCACAGCAGGCTTTTTAGCCGCTGGTTTTTTCGCTGCTGGAGCTTTTTTAACAGCTGCTTTTTTAACCGCAGGTTTTTTAGCTACAGTTGCTTTTTTCACAGCAGGCTTTTTAGCCGCTGGTTTTTTAGCAACAACAGCTTTTTTCACTGCTGGTTTTTTAGCAACAACGGCTTTTTTCACAGCAGGCTTTTTGGCCGCTGGTTTTTTAGCTACTACTGCTTTTTTTACTGCTGGTTTTTTAGCTGCTGGTTTTTTAGCTGCCGCTGGTTTCTTAGGTGCGGCTGGCTTTTTAGCAACTACTTTTTTTGCGGCTGGTTTTTTGACTGCCGCTTTTTTTGCTACTGCCATGTTATATTTTCTCCTGTTTGAGGTTAGAACATGATTCGCAACAGTGTAACGCGAAAATCGAAAAACTCAAAACACGAAATGCAATGTGAAGTTTTTCACTCCACATTGTGACATCTTCATCACAGATAAATTTACAATTTGTTGACGATTACGCCGTCAATTTACTGACCCAATCAGAGAATTGAGTCTTCGACATGCCGCCGACTTTTGTCTCGACCGCTTCACCATTTTTGAAAACGATGAAGGTCGGAATGCCGCGAATTCCGTACTGTGTAGGCACGTTCGGATTTTCGTCGATATTGATTTTGACGACTTTCACTTTGCCTTTTAAAGACTCGGATGCTTCGTCAACAATCGGTGACATCATCTTGCATGGGCCACACCATTCAGCCCAAAAATCGACGATGACTGGCTCTGCAGATTCTAAGACTTCAGTCTGAAAATTTTGGTCGGTGACGGATACAGTCATGATTTTATCTTTCTTCTCGCGTAAATGATTCGGTATATAAAGAGTATCGTTTGAAGGGACTCAAAATCAAGTTACCTGATGAAAATATATCCAGAAAACATCTTTTTAAATCGAAACAGGCATCAAAAGCGGCTGATCCGTCCAGAGCAGGGCGCATAAAATCTCCCGATCTGGAAAAATGCGGAGCATGGCGGTTTTGTAGACTCTCAACTGGTTTTTATAGGCCTCTGGGATGGCATTTTGATCGCGTGGGGATGGACGATTGGTTTTAAAATCGACAATCAGGATTTTATTATGTCCTATCACTAAGCGGTCGATCTGACCCGAGATCATGCGCCCGTCACCCAGATCACCCGACACCGGAACTTCGGCTAAAGATTGTTCGCCGAACACATCTGCAAAGACGGGGTCGTTTAATATTCTTAATGTTTCGTCAATAATTTCTGCCCGTACAGCCTCGGGCAATTCTTTGCCCATGCGGGCAAGGAAAGATTGGGCGGCACGTTCGCGTCCCGCGACAGGAAGGTCGGGCAAGATTTGGAAAAGCTTATGGGTGAGTGTGCCCCGTTTAAAACGATTTGCCGCTTGATCGTCCAGAGGGGATTTGGCGCGGTCATCCTCTATGCCCATGCGTGATGGCTGAATGGTCAGAAGCTTTTGTGTTCTGTCATCTTCGACACTCTCGAAAATCCAGTCAGGAAGCGGGGCTTTAATGATCTCCGGCTTCACATCTTCTTTTTTGTCTGCGCCGTTCGTCTGGGTGGTTTCATAGCGCAGGCCATGCTCAACCCGCGTATGGGGTAATTTCTGGAAGGCGTTATAGATATGGAGATACCAACAATGATCTTTGAGGTTCAATGTAGCGGTCTCCCCCATCACATAGAGTCTGTCTCGTGGGCGGGTGAGGGCGACATAGAGAAGGCGCATATGCTCGGACAGGGTGCGGTCATAGGTCGCGTCTTTGAGCGTTCTATAGGCGGCACAGCCATCCCCTGTTTTAGCAGCCCATAACGGAGTATCAGGGGCATTGCCTTTCGTTTTAATCCATTGCAACGCGTCAATTTTGCCTTTGCTGGGGACGCCCATCGTGTCGGGCAGGAAGACAATCGGGGCTTCTAGTCCTTTGGAGGCATGGACGGTCATAATTCGCACCTGATTAAGGCTGTCTTTATCACCGTCCTCGGTATCGCGTTTGATTTCAATCTCGCTGGCTTGTAAGAGCATCATCAGTTCTTCGAGCGAGAATACGCCGTCTGCCTCTTTGGACAGGCAATAAGATAAGAATTCATCGAGCGGGTCTATACAATCTGCCCCAAGGCAGGACGCAAAGGCATGCCAGCCCGATTGAGTCTGGTCAAACGGGCAAACGCCGTTCAGCATATCATCAAAGAAATCAAACGGCTTTTCGGTATGCGAACGGATGATGGCGCGGCGCAGCCATTCGACAATGTTCTGGTCACATTTTGCCTGAACGGAATCCCATAATGTTCCTGCTCTGCCAAGCGCGCAATCCATCAATTGGTCTTCGGTGAGGCGAATGAAGGGGGAGCGCAGAAGGCAGGCCAAGGATAAATCATCCTCGGGGAACCTTGCGAATTTGGCTAAAGCCAAACAATCCAGCACCGCGATCTGGTCGGTCAGTTTCATGCGGTCAATCCCGCTCACTGGCACGCCACGGAGTTTCAGTTGGCGCACAAGGTCGGGAACAAAGCTTGTACGCGTACGCACAAGGATTAAAATATCGCGTGGTTCGATCTTTCTATTTTCTGCGGCCAGAATCTCTCCGTTTTTCAGCCAGCCTGAAATGGTGTTGGCGATTTTGCCGGCCAAGGGGGATGTGGTACTGACCTCACCCTCCTGACCTTGGCGGTTGGTGGAGAGGGGCGGGATTTCCCATTCAATCGATTGGTTGCGCGTGTCGGGTTTATCAATGACCTCCGGCTCCCAAACCTCGACCAGTCCTGCAGCCTCGTTGCGGTAGGCAAAGTGAACCAGATTTTGGGTCGGAGGAATACCGATTCTTCCCGCGAGTTCGCGGTTTTCAAAGACAGCATCGACAAGTTGCAACACGGGCAAAGCGGAACGGAAGGATGTCTCTAACGGGATTTTCTTGAAATGACGCTCGGCGGTGGTGGATCGTCTTTCGAAAAAATCGCGCATGGTGTTAAAGGCTTCGGGGTCGGCGCCGTGGAAACTGAAAATCGATTGTTTTTCATCGCCCACGACAAATAAGCTGCGTAACCGCGTGTCATCGCCCTGACCCGATAAAAATTCATCACTTAAATGACGGATGATTTCCCATTGGTGAATATTGGTGTCTTGGGCTTCGTCCACCAGAATATGGTCGATCCCTTCATCCAGTTTGAATTGCACCCAATCCATATTTTCGGATTCCAGAAGCGTACGGGTTTTAAGGATCAGGTCATTAAAATCCAGCGCGTTCAGTTCTTTTTTACGCGCCGCATAACGCGACATACAAAAATCAACAATCTGGAGGAGGTCAGATGTCTGCTCGGCCTGCCGCGCGATGGCCAGATTATCCAGATAGGTATCAATCTGTTCCAAGGCCGCATTCCGCATGACATCGACTTCGGGATGGTTATCTGCCACAGCTTTAGTAAGTTTGAACGGAGTTTTTTCGCTCTTGGTTAAAAATGCGTTTTGGAGCATATCCAATTTGAGCAATTGGTCTTCGGCATTTAAGGCCAACCAATCGGCAATGGCCTGCCCGTAACCTTTTTCCTTTGCTCCGCCCTTATCCGTGAAAATGCGTGCGATATGGAGGAGGTGGTCTTTATTGAGTTGCGGTGTGAAATTCGGTTTGTAATCCAGTTCTTTCAGTAATTGCGTTTCAACTGATAAATTCACCTTCATAAATTCCGTGATTTCACGCGCCTTGGACATCATGCTCAGCAATGTGTCGCGCAGACTATCGAGATCCATATAGGTCGCGATGCGGGTAAAGGCATTTTTGATCGCGGGGTTTTTATTTTGTTCGACCTCGGTAATCAGATGGTCAACGATATGGCGCAAAATATCATTGGCGCGGGATTCTTCTAAAACCGTAAAGCCGGGGGTCACGCCTGCCTCAATCGCAAAGCGCCCAAGGGTGGATTGGCAGAAGGCATGGATGGTCATAATCGACATGCCGCCAGTGGTATCCAGAACCGTTGAAAATAATTTCCGCGCGGCTTTGATGACGTCTTCGGACGGAGGCGTATCTAAAAGTTTTGTCAGTTCTGCGGTAAGTTTTACCTCATTCATCACCGCCCATTCGCCCAATTTATTCTGGACACGGAGCGCCATGAGGGCAGCCGCCGCCTTGGTAAAAGTGATACAGAGAATTTTATGAGGCGCAGCCCCGCCCCATCGTCCCGCAGGATCAGGGAGGAGGAGGCGTAAGACACGATCCGTCAAAACTTTGGTTTTACCAGAACCCGCAGAGGCCGATACCCACACATCATGTTCAGGAATAGTGGCCTGTCTTTGCGGGATATTGGGGTTCGGGGATTGCGGAAGGGGGGTGGCAAGCTTTGTGGTGGTCATTCGTTGCCCCCGTTATCTGCATCTTCTTCTTCACGCTCACCACTCGACCATTCGGACGTGCGGGCAAGGTGGGCATAGGCGCGTTCGTCATCATAGAGTCTGCCACCTGAGGCACGGGCGATATAAGGTGTTTCAGGGTTTTCAAATGCCCGAACAAGCGTGATTAAACCGTCTTCTGTCGCAGGAACGATTTCAGACATATCCAGTTGATGCAGGGGTTTCACCTCGCCCGCATTCGAATGTGAACCCGATAATTTCCAATAGACCATCAGTTTTGGATCTAATGCAGTGTCTTTATATCCCCCTTGACCCAGAATAAAGCTTTCAATCGGTAACTGCGGGGCTGCACCGTTTTTGATTTTATAGAGGGACGGGATGGTGCCTGTCTTATAATCCATGATGGCTGCACCACCTGTTTTAATCCGATCAATACGGTCGGCCTTGGCGGTGATGATAAATTGACGACCTGTTACGGGGTTCGTATAAATTTCAACTTGCCCTGTTTCTTCCTGAATCCATGGGCTTGCGTCTCTGCGCCATTTGGTTTCTTCGTCCACAAACCATGCAACCAACCGTTCAAACCGTGGCCACCAATAATGCCAATGGGTCGCGATATTTTCCAGTTCCGATAATTTACGTTTGCCGATTTCGAGAATGATATGTGTTGCGCTGTCGGGCATGTCGTGGGGGTAAGCTTGCACAAATTCCATCAACACATCATGCACAAAACTTCCGCGTTCGGCGTGTAAAGTATCTTGGTCAACAGGGTCGAGAAGGCGCAGGTTTAAAATCTTTTCTGCATAAACGCGGTACGGATTTTTCATCCATTTCTCAACCCATGTGGCGGATAGTTTTTGCGGACGATTGTGAAGAGGTGGTTTCGGTTCAGGGATCGCGGCATATAAAGGGGTTGCCGATGCGGGACTATCAATCTGTTTCACCCATTGCAGATAGTGATTTCCGTTTGACCAATCGGTTGTAATTCCTTCGGCATTTAAAAGAGTTTTTAGTTTTTGAATCCAACGTGCGGGCACGGTTGCCGTCCCGTCTGATTTCAAACTGCGGGTGATAAAAACGGTTTCTGATGACACATGCTCGGCAAAATCATGTGCGGCAAGTCCTGTACTGCGATCCGCTGGGGGAAGGCCAAATTTCTGGCGCATCGGACGTGACATCCATGGGTCATGTCCGGCTTCGCGCGGCCAAGTGCCTTCGTTCAACCCGCCAAGGATCATCACGTCACGGTTGATGAGGCGCGATTCCAATTGCCCCAGAATTAAAATACGGCGGTGCGGTTCATCGTCAGACCTGTAATTTTCTGCCGTCAATAATTCGCGGAATACTCCGCCAAAGATGCGGAGTTCCATGGATGGCAAAAGGTCGGCATATCCCATGACCCCTGCAATAAAATTGGAAATAGCATTGCTTTCTGGTCTGCTCCAGAAAAATTCTTTGCCGCCTGAGAAATGTTCGGCGACTTCTAAAATACCTTGGCAAAATTCATTTAAAGGGTATGCCCCATTTTTTAATTTAAGGACTGGCGCAAAACAATCATCTAAAGTTTTAACGATAGCATCTAACTTTTCATTTTTTTTCTCAATGATTGACAAGCGGCGATACAACCCCGCAATCCCTTCGGCAGGGCGCGATCCGCGCAACATATATTTTTCGAAAATTGCAATGTCTTCTTTGGGAATCAAACGCTGATAATCATGTTTTAGAAAATCCAGTAATTCCAGCGGTGCAAAATTTTCCTCAATCACGCGCAGTAAGGACACTAGGAAAGTCGAGCTTCCTGTTGTGGCGAGCGCACCCCCCGCACTATCATCCACCTCGATTCCCCAACGGTGAAGGGCGGTCATCACGCGCCGCGCGAGTGTGCGGTCAGGGGTCACAAAACAGGCTGTTTTATTCGGGGTTTCAAGTGTCTCACGGATCGCCAATGCAATCACGGCGGCTTCTTCGCGCGGCGTTGCAGTTTCGATGATATTCAGATTTTTCAGGCCGTTTGACAGGGTGGTTTTGTCAGTCACACCAAAACTATCGGCGGGTCGCATGACGGAGCGGATCAGACCTGCACGGTGGCTGGAATAGCCTTCGGCCTCCGGCCATAATGTGACATCGGCACGCGTTTTATCCATGCGGTCTAATAAATTGCGCATGGTGGCTTGGGGGTGGGTATCGGTGATGGCGTCCCAACTCTCACTATCCAAATCCAGATCAAGCCCCGGTAAAATCACTACCCCTTGCGGAAGGTTTGCAATTGTTTTTAAAAGCTCACCCGCCGATGGAATAGACCCTGTTGAACCTGCCGCAATAATCGGTGTTTCCGGCGGATGGTCGCGCCATAAGGTTGCTAATGATTTTAATAGTCGGTTGCGCCTGTCTGCGGGGTCAATCTGCCCGCGCTCGGCTAAAATCAAAGGCCAATAGGTGGTGATAATTTCTAAAAATTTCAGTGTTTTTTGCCAGTGGGTCGCGAGGGTGCTGGGGACTATATCCTGAAGCCCCGAGAAATCCAGATCTTCGGTGTGGACGGTATCAATCAATCGAGAAAGTTCACTGGCGAGTGATAAGGCCGCATCTAACCCAAGGCTCGGGTCTTTTTTCTGGATGAGGGGGGCGAGTAAGAATTGACGTTCAATTGCGGATATGGCTGGCGGAATATCAAACCCGATTTCGCCATATCCTGATAGATAAAGTTCGATTTCTTCGGCGTCCACATCCCCAATCGGTTGCAGGCGGGGGAGGAGCAGTGGCTTGCCTTTGGATAACCCAAGGAAAGCATCTCGTAACTCCCGTCCTGCGCGCCGTGTGGGGAGGAGGACACGCATGCGCGTCAGGGCAAAGTCATCACCATCTGCCATCTCGAGCAGGCCTTCGGCCAAGCGTTTTAAAAACCCTGTGCCCGATGGAATGGTGTAGAGACCCTGACGCACCACCTTTAATATCTAACCGTAAAACTTTTCAACAAACTGGTTGAGGAGTTTGACGCCAAAGCCGCTGGCAAAGGGGACTGGGCAAGTCGGCGTTGATTTGGACATCGCAACCCCTGCAATATCCAAGTGCGCCCATTTGCGGTCTTTGTCGATAAATTCACCAAGGAAGGCCGCGGCGGTACATGATCCGCCCATGCGTCCGTTCCCGATATTTTTAATATCGGCGAACGGCGAATCCATTTCGCGGCGGAAGCTGTCGTCCAGCGGCATGCGCCAGAGTTTTTCACCTGTCTGACCACTGGCTGTTTCCAACTGTGTCCAAAGGTCGCTATCATTGACGAACGCGCCGCAATGGTTGAGGCCTAAGGCTACCATGATCGCACCTGTAAGTGTTGCCAGATCAATGATCAGTTTCGGGTCATATTTTTCCTGAACGTAGGTCAGCGCGTCTGCCAATACCAAACGGCCTTCGGCATCAGTGTTTAAAATCTCAACCGTTTTACCGCTGTAAGATGTCACAATGTCGCTTGGACGTGTGGCTTCGTCAGAGATCGCGTTTTCAGCCAAGGCAACAACCGCCACCACTGGCACTTTGCATTTGCGTTTTGCAAGCATGGACATCAAACCCACAACCGTTGCCGCACCGCCCATATCCATTTTCATGTCGAGCATGCCTTCGAATGGTTTGACGTTTAACCCGCCTGTGTCAAAGGTGATGCCTTTGCCCACAAAGGCCAGAGGTTTATCGGCTTTTTTCTTAGTACCTTTTGCGGCGCTTGTCCCCGGCCAGCTCATCACCACAAGGCGCGGTAAATGTTCGGAGGCTTGTCCGACGGCCATGAGGCAACCCATTTTCATTTTGGTCAATTGTTTATCATCAAAAATCTGAACCGTAACGCCCAACGGGGTGAGGGTCGATTTGATTTTGGATGCAAAGCTTTCAGGGTAGAGGACGTTCGGCGGTGTATTCACCAAATCACGGGTGAGCGAGATCGATTGCGCCAAGGCATCGACAATTTTCGAATCTTTGGCGAGTTGTTTGTCTTCGGAGGTCACAATGGTGATGGTTTTAAGTTGTACTGCATCTTTATCTTTTTTGACGGTTTTAAATTCATCAAAGCGATAAGACCCGAGTTGCACACCCAGAATAATTGATGACAATGAAGCGGCATCCACATCATCGGCATTTAAAATACCTACTTTTACAGCACCTTGCGCCACAAGTGCGCCGAGCATTTTGCCGCCGATGGTCTCTAACCCTTCCGAAGTTAATTTCTCTTTTTTGCCAAGCCCCACAATAATGACACGCAATGTGTCGGATTTGGCGGGAAGGGCAAGGGTTAAAGTCTGGCCAGCGTCCGCATTGAATTTTGTGTGGTTTTCCAACTGGTGCGCAATCAATCCGCCGAATGTTTTATCTGCGGCGGCGGCAATTTTTGAAAGTTTTTTGTCGTCATAGACAAAAATGACGGATGTATCGACTTTCCCTGTTAATTTCTCTGAAAAATGGATGTTGGGAGACAGGATTGGCATAATTTTGACTCGCTTGGTTGTGGTCTTTTGGGTTATCTGATAAATCTATACTGGAACCCCACTCTGTTCAACCCATCTCTTGAGGACTGCAGATGAAGCATTGGGGTTGTTTTTTTGTATGAGAATTGTTGACCGCTATATTTTTCGCCACACTCTGATCGCTACTGTTTTTGTGACATTGGTTCTGACGGCGCTTGTCTTTTTGATGCAGTCCTTGAAATTCATTGATCTGGTGATTAATGCGGGGGCTTCGGGCTTTTTTATCTGGCTGCAAACGCTCCTTTATTTACCGGGGTTCTTGGAAATTATTTTGCCGATCGGCATGGTCGCGGGCGTTCTGTTTATCTATAACCGCCTGACGATGGATAGCGAATTGATTGTCCTGCGTGCCCTTGGTTTTTCACCATTTCGGCTGGCACGCCCTGCGTTATTATTGGCAACGATATTGGGGATTTTATTGTTCCTGAATATGGGATGGCTCTCCCCCGTCAGCAGGCAGCAAGCCATCACGTTGCGTCAGGATATTCAGGCACAAATGTCATCTTTGATTTTTCGTGAAGGTATCTTTAACGAAGCCGGCCCCCATCTGATGGTTTATATCAAGGAGCGTGATGATAAGGGCCAGTTGCATGGTCTGGTCATCCATGATTCCCGTGATGAAACCAAAGCCCCATCCACGGTGATCGCCAGAAGCGGTGTCTTGGTTTCCACCAAAACAGGCCAACAAGTCCTTGTGTATGAAGGATCACGCCAAGAGGTCGATGAAAAGACAGGCATCATGCGCCACCTCGATTTCGATCAATATACAATTGATATTCCCGAACCCGAGAAAAATAAAAAAGAAAGATGGCTTGAACCGGATGAGCGCACAACAAGCGCCCTTATTTCATCCGTGAACGATAAAGTTCTTGAGACAAAATCGAGGCGTCGTGAGTTGCGGGCAGAACTACAAAAAAGATTTTTGCTGCCCCTTCTTGTTCCCGGATTTGCGTTGATTGGTCTGTCCCTTTTGCTGATCGGAAGCCATGATCGTAGAGGTCAGAATCGTAAGGTTTTGGCGGCAGTGGCAAGTGTGGTTCTGCTTGAGATCTTTTTTCTGGGTAGTTACAATCTCGCAAAACAATCATCGGCTGGATTCCCGTTCATGCTGATAACTGTTCTGTTGCCCTATTTGGTTGCGATGGCAACCTTTTATAAAGAAAATATTATGAACGCAATTGATGGGGGAAGGCAGTAATGCTGGCATTTATGAACTCCACCTTAGCGCGATATTTAGCCCGTATTTATGTGGTTAATTTTTTGGGGCTTTTGGCGATTTTGATGGGAGTCATTTACCTGTTCGAGATGGTCGAATTATTGCGCCGCGCGGGAAAACAGGATGACGTACCTTTATCAACTGTCTTTGGCATGGCGCTTTTAAAATTGCCGGATGTGGCAAGTACGATTGCACCTTTCGCGATTTTGTTTTCGGCGCTTTATAGTTTTTGGCAATTATCCAAGCGGTCTGAATTGGTGGTGTTAAGATGCGCGGGAATTTCGGTATGGCAATTTCTATTGCCTATTATTGCCAGTGCGATGGCAATCGGTGTCATAATGGTCACGGTCATTAACCCGATCAGTTCTACAATGTATACACAGTATTCCGTGCTGGAGCGTCTTCATCTCCGCAAGGAACAAGGCAATGTGATTGCGGTCTTTAAACAGGGGTTATGGTTACGTCAGGAAACTGGCAAAGGCTATGCCATTTTGCATGCAGGTAATATCGACCCTGACTGGCGGTTGCGCGATGTGATGGTGTTGTCCTTTGACAAAGAAAACAGGTTTCAGGACAGGATGGACGCCCCGATGGCACTTTTAAAATCCGGAAACTGGGTGTTGAAAGATGCTGTTTTAAACATCCCTGGCTATCCTTTGAAAAAATCGGCCTCCGCCAGTATTCCGACAAATTTGACCACCAAAGACATTGAAGAAAGTTTTTCCAGTCCCAAATCCATGGGATTCTGGAGTATGACAAGCTTCATTGATACTCTAGATGCAACCGGATTTGATTCAACGCGCGTCCGTATCCAGTTCCAATCCCTGTTGTCTCAACCATTTTTATATGCGGCAATGATTTTATTGGCGGCCTGTGTTGCCCTGCGCCAGCAAAGACAGGGGCAAACATTTCTTTTCCTTGTGATCGGCGTGATGACCGGATTTATTGTGTTTATTATGTCTAACTTTTTACAGGTTCTCGGATCATCCCATCAGTTGCCCGTCTTTTTATCTGCATGGAGTCCGGCCATGATCTTTACCCTGCTCGGGGCATCCGTCCTTTTGACGTTAGAAGATGGTTAATCCCGATAGATACATTTTTGCAACAAGCAGGGTTCTTTGAGAACTCTAACCCCTTGACCCAACACTTATTTCAATGCAGTTTGTGAACAGAATTTAAATCTTAACCGATTTGTAACCGTTCCCTGTTGGAATGGGTGGTAAGTCTGTTTTATAATTGTGGGGTCCTTAATGGCACTTGATTTCAAAAAATTAATCGCGTTTTCAGCAGTCGGGCTCATGCTCGCGGCTTGCTCAACATCATCCACAACGGATGGTGGCATTTCCGATCCGATGGAAGGGCTTAATCGTGGTATTTTCAAATTTAACGATGTTGTTGATACAGCTGTTTTGAAACCAGTTGCCGAAGGGTATCGTGCGGGCGTGCCTAAACCGGCGCGTGTTGGCGTTCGTAATGCTCTGCGCAATTTGAAAACTCCACAAGTTGTTGCGAATAATTTGCTCCAAGGCAATGTGACTGGCGCCTGTGACGGTGTTACCCGTTTCCTGGCTAACACCCTCTTTGGTCTTGCGGGAACAATTGATGTCGCCGGTTCGGAAGGCGTGAAATACAAAGAAGAAGATTTCGGTCAAACACTGGGTGTTTGGGGTGCGGGAACAGGTCCTTATGTTGTCCTGCCGTTCTTCGGGTCCAGCTCCGTGCGTGATACGGCTGGTCTGGCTGTTGACATCTACGCTGACCCTGTGCGTATCGTGCTTGCAAATACAGATCGTCATGTTCTTAGTTATACTCGCAGTGCAATCTCCGTTGTTGATAAACGCGAAGAGCTTCTGGACGTTTTGGCTGACCTTAAAAAGAACTCTATTGATTATTATGCCGCAACCAAGAGTGCCTATACTCAACGTCGCGCCGCGCAGATTTCCAATAATGGAGAAAATGCGGACTTGGTGGATATGCCTTAGGCTATCTCTCAAACTGAATAGTTATGCGAATCGTTTAAAAGGGGGGCTTGACCCTCCTTTTTCCGTTGTAATTATAGATTTCTTATCGTAAGGAACTATATAATAATGCTCAAAATGAATATTTTTTAGACAGTAGGCCCCTATAATGAAGCTTTCAAAAACCCTTCCTCAACTTGCCGCATTGGTACTGTTAGGTTTTTTTGCAACCCCTGTGCAAGCCGCGGATTTGGTGGCTGTCACTGCGGCAAAACCCGCGAGTAATAATGAGCAGATCGCGCTGAATTTTGTCAAAGACACAGCCGAGAAAGGCCTTACATTCCTGTCAAAACCAAACAGTACCGAAGAGGAAAAGAAGGCGGAGTTCAAACAACTTTTGAATAATAGCTTTGATATGGAATCAATTGGTCGCTTTACCCTCGGCCGTTACTGGAATGTGGCGACACCAGCACAACAAAAGGAATATCAAGCGTTGTTCAGAAAAATGGTTGTGAATGTGTACGCACAACGATTCGGCGATTATAAAGGCCAAAAATTCGAAGTCAGATCATCCCGCCCTGTTGGAAATGATGATGTCTTGGTCTCTTCCTTTATTGTTCCAACCGATGGCAGTGACAATATCCAAGTCGATTGGCGCGTCAGAAACCGCGGCGGTTCAATCAAAATCGTTGATGTGTTGGTTGCTGGCGTGAGCATGAGCGTGACACAACGTTCCGATTTCTCCTCGGTGATTCAGCGCGGTGGTGGAAAATTGGATGTTTTGATCGATTATTTGAAACAAAAAAGCTAATTAGTGATTCGATAAATAGAGTTATTTAAAAGGGCAATTGAAGTTGCCCTTTTTTTGTTGTCTTGATGTCCCTCCTTTATTCCCCTCGCCCCCTGGGGGAGAGGGATGTGAAGCCTTAAGCCGTAAGGCTTTAGGTGAAGCTGGGTGAGGGGCTACTATGGTTCAAAAGAGCAAACCCTGTTGCCCCCCTCACCCGACTTCGGCTAAGGGGCTTTGCCCCCAAGCCTCCGTTGCCCTCTCCCCCAAGGGGCGAGGGACATGGGGCAGGGAGAGGGAAATTATGCTATTTTTGCCTAAAATATGTAGATATGAAAATAAAACTGTGTTTTTTGTGTCACAGGCAGGGTGCCAAGAAACAAAACCATGCTCGTAAAGCTTGAAAAGAGATCAAAAAAGAAGATTATAACACGGTATCTGTCTGCGTACCTATTTTGGTAAGGGCATACAAAACTAATGTGTGGTCTTTGTTCCATGTGGGGCAGACTGCGGATCTTAAACACTTATTGGAGGAATTTTCCATGAACAAACTTATGCTCGGCGCTGCTGCTGTTGCTTTGACACTTGCAGTATCCCCTGCTTTCGCTGCTGATGATTCTGGTGTAAAACTGGGTCTCGGTGGTTATTTCAAAGGATACATGAACTACTCAAGCCAAGACTCAACACGTGATGTTGATATGCTTCGCGATACTGAAGTTCACTTCGGTGGCGAAACAACTCTCGACAACGGTTTGACAGTTGGTGCTCACATTGAAACTGCTGCTGATGGCGATAACGGTTTCGAAATTGATGAATCATATGTTTACTTCGCTGGCTCTTGGGGTCGTGTAAACGCTGGTCGTGAAGATGGTGCTGCTTACTTGCTTCAAGTTGCTGCTCCTTCTGCTGATGACAACATCGACGGTATCCGTTCTTTCATCACTCCAGTTGCTTTGACAGGTGCTCCACGCTCTGACTATGCTAACGATTTCGCTAAATCAGCTGATAAAGTAACCTACTTGTCACCAGTATTCTCTGGTTTCCAAGCTGGTGCTTCATACGCTACTGAAAACTCTGCAGCCACTTCAGGCGGCAACCGTACTAGCACAACACAATCTGATGTTATGGAAGCAGCAGTTCGTTACGAAGGTATGGTTGGTTCAGTTGGTTTGATCACTGGTGCTGGTTATACAACAGCTGGTGATGCAGACTACGATGCATGGAACCTTGGTGCTGATTTGGATATCGGTGCTTTCGGTCTCGGTGCTGTTTACCTTGCTGAAGATGATGCAACTGTAGACACAGACACATGGGCATTGGGTGCTGATTACACAACTGGTCCATTCAAACTCGGTGCTTCTTACTTGAACTCTGATGAAGATGGTGCTGGTGAACTCGATCGTTACGCAGCTGGTGTTGTATACTCATACGGCCCAGGCATGACCTTCCGTGGTTCTGTTGGTTACTCTGAAACCAATGACACTGCTGCTGATGATGATGCAACAACAGTAACTGTTGGTACACAAATCAACTTCTAATCTTCTTAGAAGATCTGAAATTCGAAAAGGGCGGCTTCGGTCGCCCTTTTTATTTGTCTTGCCCCTCCAAAGGGGAAAGAGAGAGGGGAGATAACCTCTTTCCTCTAACCAACATCAAAGCTATATTTCTTTTATAACAATGAAAGTGATTCGTCTGATGTCTGATAATATCCTCCTCCAACTCTCGCCGCTTCGTAACCATGTTCCTCAATTTGATAAGATTCGCGAAGAGGATTATAAGCCTGCGACACTCGCGGCGATTGCCGAGGCGCGTGCCAATATTGATGCCATCATTCATAATCCTGCCCCCGCCACGTTCGAGAACACCATTGTTGCGCTTGAGACTGCGTCAGAAACGCTCGGCAGTGTGACTAGTATTTTCTACAACCAATTATCTGCTGCTGGCACAGACGGGCTTCAGGCATTGGCCGAAGAAATCGGCCCTGTTCAAGCCAATTTCGGAAGTGACATCATCCTCAACGCTGAGCTTTTCGCCCGTGTGAAGGCCGTGTATGATGCGCGCGGGTCTTTGCCGTTGAATACCGAACAACAAACCTTGCTTGATGATCTCTACAAAAATTTCGTCCGTGGCGGGGCTCTTTTGGATGATGTGAAGAAGGCCGAGTTGCGCAAAATTAATGAGGCGATGTCCACCCTTGGGCCCGTCTTTGCCAATAACGTCAAGAAGTCGTCCGAAGCCTTCCAGCTTTGGATCGAAGATGAAGCTGATCTGGCTGGTCTTCCCCCGACCGCGATTGAGAGTGCCAAACAGGAAGCTACAGAAGAAGGTGAGCCGACCAAGTGGTTAATCACTCTTGATTACCCAAGCTTTGGCCCGTTTATGACCTATTCTTCACGCCGCGATCTGCGTGAAAAAATCTGGAAGGCCAATAGCAACAAGGCGTTCGGCGGTGAGTTTGATAACTCTGCCAACCTGATGAAAATCGTTGAACTGCGCCATCAACGCGCCCAGTTACTGGGTTACGGCACGCATGCCGAATATGTTCTGGAACGCCGCATGGCCGAGAAACCTGAACGGGTGATGGAGTTCCTGAGCGAACTCCGTGACCTTTATAAAGTCGGGGCGCTTAAAGATCTGGAAGCCCTGAAATCCTATGCCGCAAAAGACGGGATCATTGATTTAAAACCGTGGGATGTGGGGTATTATTCCGAGAAACTGCGCGAGGAAATGTATGCATTCTCAAGCGAAGATTTCCGTCCATACTTCCCGCTCGATAAAGTTTTGAAGGGGACTTTTGACCATTTCTCGAAACTCTTCGGTTTGAAATTTACCCCTGCGACCGACCTTCCTGTCTGGCATGAAGATGTGACGGCCTATGATGTGACTGATGCCGTAAGCGGTACTTTTGTCGGTACGCTCTATGCCGATTTCTATCCGCGTGCGGGCAAGAAACCAGGGGCATGGATGACCAGTTACCGTGACCAAGGGTTGTTCCGCGGCAAGGTTGAACGTCCGGTGACGGCGATTGTCTGTAACTTTACAAAACCTGTGGGCGACAAACAATCTCTCCTCGACCATGACGAAGTCCTGACCCTGTTCCACGAAATGGGACACGCGACACATGGCCTGCTCGCCAATGGCGTATATCCGTCCCAGACGGGAACCAATGTGATGTGGGACTTTGTGGAGTTGCCATCCCAAGTGCAGGAAAACTGGATTTATGAGGCCGAAACCCTCAACAGTTTTGCGGCGCATTTCGAGACAGGGGAAAAAATCCCTGCTGAACTGATCGAAAAACTCCGTGCCGCCAAAAATTTCATGTCGGGTTGGA
>MEMI01000010.1 GCA_001767915.1 Alphaproteobacteria bacterium RIFCSPHIGHO2_02_FULL_46_13
CTACTACCCCTATTTCAAGCATCACCCCACCTCCCCAGAGGCCAGAGCCGAGGCCAGAAAGCAGAAAAACGCCAAAAGAAAACCAAAAAAGACCAATCACCTCTACGAGGTCTTTGACTATTTCACCAAACTCGGCGAAGAATGGGAAAAGACATGCCCGCGTTTTACTTGACGTTGATAAATCTGCACACGAATCTTTTTCTTCTCTTGCACGCAGAGTCATCGTTGGATTAGACTTACTTATTGATTCGTCACACGAGTCGATTTGAAAAGCACATTTCCCCATAGAAAAAATTCGAATACCTTATCTTTGCAACCGATACACCCTCGGCAGGAGACCTCTTCAATATGATTAACATCAGGATGAATAACGTGACCCCAGATTCAAAAAAACTCTCACCAAAAATCGCCGTGATCGGCGTCGGTGGTGCGGGTGGTAATGCCGTCAATAATATGATCACCTCCAATTTAAACGGAGTTGAATTCGTTGTCTGTAACACAGACTCCCAAGCTTTGATCGGAAGCCTCGCCGAACATAAAGTTCAACTCGGCGCCATCGTGACCGAAGGTTTGGGCGCAGGTGCAAAACCGGAAATCGGTCGCGCCGCCGCTGAGGAAAGCCTCGACGATGTGATGCAATATTTAGAAGACGCCAACATGGCCTTCATCACAGCCGGTATGGGTGGTGGAACTGGTACTGGCGCAGCCGCAGTGATTGCAAAAGCTTGCCGTGAACGTGGCATTCTGACCGTTGGTGTGGTGACCAAACCTTTCCACTTCGAAGGCACTCGCCGCATGAAAATGGCTGAGGAAGGTTTGTCCGAATTACAAAACTACGTTGATACACTTATCGTTATTCCGAACCAAAATCTGTTCCGTGTTGTGAATGATAAAACAACATTCGCTGACGGCTTTAAAATGGCTGACTCCGTTCTTCAATCCGCTGTACGTGGCGTGACTGACTTGATCGTCATGCCGGGTCTCATCAACCTTGACTTCGCGGACATCCGTTCCGTGATGCAGGAAATGGGCAAAGCCGTGATGGGTGCAGGTGAGGCAACTGGCGACAACCGAGCGATTGAAGCGGCAGAAAAAGCCATCAGCAATCCGTTGCTCGATGACGTATCAATGAAAGGCGCCAAAGGCGTTATCGTCAATATCACTGGCGGTTATGATATGACCCTCTTTGAAGTGGACGAAGCTTGTAACCGCATCCGTGATGAAGTTGACCCAGATGCCAATATCATCTTCGGCTCGACCTTCGACGAAGCATTAGAAGGCACAATCCGCGTATCTGTTGTAGCAACCGGTATCGAAGCAAACACAGCACGCGCAACAACACCTATTGGTGCTCGTGGTTTGGTTGGTGCAGTATCAGCCCAACCGATTGGCGCTCGCGCTTCACGCTTTGAACAAGCACGCCCGGCTGCGTCCCGCGTTCAAGAACGTGCGCAAGAACAACGTGCCGCAGAAGCCATTGCAAATGTTGCCCCTGCGCGTGCGTCATTCCCTAAAAACGTATCTTACGCACCTGTTGCGCAACAACCATACCAAGAAATGGAAGTTGCCCCTCAACAAGTGTCCTATCAAGCAGTGGCTCAAGCTGAACCAAACTATGCTCGCGGCACAAGAATGGGCGATGCCTATATTCCTCCACAACCGATGGAAGTTGGCGGCAATAACGGTTATGCTTCCCAGATGTCCCAACAGGCACCTGTTCAGGCGCAACCAACCTACTACGCTGAAGAGCCACAACAATATGCAGCTCCACAAGCATCTGCGCCAGCTCAAGCTCGCCGCAAATCACCATCCTTGTTCGAACGCATCACCAGCGGCTACCGCCGTGTTGAAGCCAGCATCGAATCCTTCTCAAATGAAGGCGATGATTTCGGTGGAGTCCCACAACAAGGTCAACAACAACGCACCCAACAACGCGTTGTGCCAACGGTATCCGCACCAGTGGCTCAAAACACTGCTGCCCCTGCCCAAGGCCGCCTGAATATCGATACCCCATCAGCGGCGAAAACCGAAGAAGACGAATTGGATATTCCAGCGTTCCTTCGCCGTCAGACAAGCTAATGGCCTATAGACAAATAACAAAAACCCGCCGATTGGCGGGCTTTTTATTACCAGATTTTTAAATTATTTTTTCCAAGGCTCCAACATCGCATAAAGCGCAATCCCTGTTGCCACCGAGAGATTAAGACTATCCGCCCGACCATTCATCGGCAAACGGATGCAAGTGGTTGTGATTTCACGCAGGGCATCGGACAGCCCCATCTGTTCATTCCCCATCAAGAGTAGGATCGGGCCTTTCGGTGTCACTTCGCGGAAATCGACCGAGGTCTGGAGGGTTGTACCGATCACATCGCCCGCCCATCCTTTGCGCCATTCAATAAAATCATCGCGCGTTGTCTGGACAATCGCCACGGAAAAAACTGAACCCATCGTGGCGCGCACTGCCTCAACCGAATAAGGATCACAACATTGCTCAACAAGGATCACACCGTCAGCACCAATCGCATCCACAGTACGCAAAATCGTGCCCAAATTCCCGGGGTCGCGCACCTGTTCCAATACGACCCAGCATTTTGATTTTTGAGGGTCAACATATTTCAAACTGCTCAAGCGTTGTTCGAACACACCGATGACCGATTGAGGGTTATCTTTATGCGATAATTTCGCGAGAATTTCTGATGTAACTTCCATCGCCAGACCTTTGCATTTCTCGCAATACTCAACGCATTTCTGAAGCTCGGGTTTCTCTGCCGACTCCGCATGAAACGCAATATATTTAAGTGTCGCGCCCAGCTCAACACCTTCAATAACGGAACGCAACCCCTCAACAATAAAGAGGCCGGTTTCCTTCCGCCGTTTGCGCATCTCTAACGCTTTAATATCCTTGATAATCGGATTGGAGGGGGACGAGATAAGTTTGGCAACCATAATTTATACAGACCATCTGGAATAAAGGGATGTCGAGAGGAAACGATTTCCGCTCTCTTGTTTAATAAGGAGTTCACCATATTCGACCGCGCCGCCCTTGTCCGCCGTCACGTCCGACATGATGTTGGACAATGTGACCGATGACAAGCGCATCGCATAGGCGGTGAGGATCATAAAGGACGGGTTGTCGGATAATAATGACGCACAGTCGGTTAAGAACGGCGTCAAATCTTCTTCGATCTGCCAACGCTCTCCATCTGGCCCGCGTCCGAATTTTGGGGGGTCCATGATGATGCCGTCATATTTACGGCCACGGCGAATTTCACGGGCAACGAATGCTTTTGCATCATCGCAAATCCATCGGATAGGTTTATCCTGCAACCCACTGGCCTCTTGATTATCCTTGCCCCATTGGATGGCTTTTTTAGAGGCGTCCAGATGAGTGACAGTCGCACCCGCTTGTGCCGCCGCCAAGGTCGCCGCGCCCGTATAGGCAAACAGATTTAAAATATTGAGGGGGCGGTTGGCCTTTTTAATTTTCTCATTCACCCATTGCCAATGGGTCAATTGTTCGGGGAATAACCCCATATGACGAAAGGACATCAAACGGCAGATAAAACTCACCCCGTTCCAGCTCACAGGCCATGCGTCAGCAACGTCATGGTGAATGCGCCACTTACCCGTCTCGGAATCCTCGCCACCGCTATCGGTGAACGTGGCATGGGCATTGGCCCATTGTTCTTCGGGCAGGGACGGTGTCCATAAGGCTTGAGGCTCCGGACGATCCACGATGATTTTGCCATAACGTTCGAGTTTCCGGCCATGACCAGAGTCCAAAAGGGCGTAATCGCCCCAAGATTCGGCGACCAAAGGATTAATAAGGGGGGTAATGCTTGCTTTCATAAAAAATGACTTTATAGATAGTTTTCGGCTTAAACAAGAATTTAAGGATGTTTTGAATGCCAGAAAACGCTGAATCACGACCAGAACCGCGTATCGGAATTTACGCAGGAACATTTGACCCTATTACCAAAGGTCACCTGCATATCATCAAACGCGCTAGCAAGTTGGTGGACCATCTGATCGTGGCGGTTGCCAATAACCAGAAAAAAGGCCCCCTCTTCTCGATTGAAGAACGTCTGGACATGGCGCGGACAGATATTGCTAACCTGCCAGACAAGCACTGCCCGATTACGGTTGAGACGTTTGAAACGCTCCTAATATCCTACGCGCGGGCGAAAAATGCAACTTGCCTGTTCCGTGGCCTGCGCGCTGTATCCGACTTTGAATTTGAATTCCAAATGACGGGGATGAACGCAAAATTGGCTCCCGACATCGAAACCGTTTTTTTGATGGCCTCGGATAAGTGGCAATTTGTTTCTTCGTCATTTATCAAGGAAATCTGCTCTCTTGACGGGGATATTAGCGAATTTGTGACCCCGTCCGTTGAAACGCGTCTCCTGAAAAAATTTAAATCCTAGCCTCTAGAAACCCTTGGAAAATAAGGGTTTTAGAAAAAAATTGGTAAAATAGTAAATAAATACAATTCTTTACTTGACGAAAGCAGAGTCCTTCCGTATTTTACCCCAACTTTCAGCCCCCCAAGCTAAAAGAATCACGCAAGTGAAATACCGGATGGGAAATTAAAATGACCGTGTAGCTCAGCCGGTAGAGCAACTGACTTTTAATCAGTAGGTCGCGGGTTCGAGCCCCGCCGCGGTCACCATCTTTCTTCTTTTTCAATCGCTCGGTTGTTTTTTATGTGTTTTGGATCAGAAATCCCAAAGCATCAATATCTGCGTTGGTCAGATATTTTTCATTTAATAAATGTGGCAAGAAATGGCGACGAAATTCTTTGAGGAGGATTTCTTGGTCGTTGGTATAGGTGTAGCCATATTGTTTTAATGCGCCATAGAAATCATCAATTTCAAATGATGCGGAATAGTTTGCATCGGGCATTAAACCTATTCCCGCCTCTGCCAATTTTTTCCATGGGAATTTTTCGCCCGGGTCTAATTTGCGTCCGGGAGCAACATCGGAATGTCCCAGAATATTTTTATGCGGGATATTATGTCGGGTGCGAATATCTTTGATCAGGTCAATGACCGCATCAATTTGCAAAGGGATAAATTCTTCAAAATCATATTCGTGACCAGTGTTCCAGATTTCAATGCCGATGGATGCAGAATTCACATCGGTAATATCGCCCCATGAGGCGCGCCCCGCATGCCATGCGCGGCGATCTTCATCGACAAATTTATGAATGCCGCCATAGCCGTCAATCATGTAATGCGGTGAAATGCGCCCGATGGAATCGGACGGCGCATCATCACAAAAACGAAGCCGCGCTTCCTCGGATGTCAGTGTACCGGTGTAATGAATAATAATCATCGAAGGCGATTGCCCGCCCGCGCGTTCATCAGAATTTGGCGATGGGCAGGGAATAAAATTCATGGCGCTCTCTTCTACCAATTCTCACGAAGCCAGAGCTTGGCACGTTGCCAGATTGTCCCCGCTTCGACCGTTGCCATGATTTCCGCAGGCATTTCATTAAACCGTTCTGTAACGTAATGGAGCAACCCTGCCGTTGCCGAAAACGCAGGGCCACTGACCGCATCGGGAAGACCTTGCAACCTGATTGGACGACCCAAGCGCACTTGTTTCTCGAGATATTTTTGGGAGAGTTCGCGAAGTCCCGGGATCTGGCTCGCGCCGCCTGTGAGTACGACGCGGCGACCAGCAATCGGCCCAAGGCCGCTATCAATCAGGCGGGAGCGTACCAGCTCCATCGTCTCTTCAATCCGTGGAGCAATAATGCTGACCAGATAGGAACGGGGAACATGGTTCGGGCTCAAGCTATCTTCCTCACCCAACGGGGGCACATCGATCAAATCTTTTTCATCGGTCGCGGTTGCAATCGCACTTCCGTATAATGTCTTCATGCGTTCAGCGGCGTGGATGGAGGTTGTGAGTCCGCGCGCAATATCGTTGGTCACATGTTGCCCGCCAACGGGAATCGCATCTGTATAAATCAGCTCACGTCCGTAAAAGACAGCGATAGAGGTTGTACCGCCGCCCATATCGACAACAGTACAACCCATATCCATTTCATCTTCGACAAGGCACGCAAGCCCCGCCGCATAAGGTGTGGAGCAAAGGGCGGTAATATCAAGGTGGGAGGATTGAATACAGCTCGCCATATTTCGGAGTGGCGCGATATTGCCCATCACCATATGGACATCGACATCCAGATGTTGACCATATAGTCCGCGCGGTTCTTTAATCCCCTCATGCCCGTCAATACGGTAAGCGGTCGGGATGGTGTGGATCAGTTCGACATCATTGCCGACCACCTGATCCTGCGCCTTGGCCAGCGCGCGGCGAATATCATTTTCGGTGACGGCAGAACCAAGAATTTGTACGCCCATATTCATGAGGCGGGAATGGGAATGGGTTGCGGGAACATTCACAATCACTTCGCGGAGCGGATAACCTTTGGTGACATCTGCTGCCATATTTTCTGCGGCATGAACGGCTTGCTTAATCGCGCCTTCGGCTAAGTCCAGATCAACAACAGTGCCAGATTTAATCCCTTGTGAAGCCTGATGCCCGATACCGATTAAATCAATATTGCCGATGTCGTCACGGATACGCGCGATGAAACAAGCGATCTTGGTTGACCCGATGTCCAACGCCGCTATCACTGACCCTTTTGGATGAAATTGTTTACTCATTAAACCCACCCCTTAAATATTTTTCTGAGGGTGATAGGATGCTTGGTATTCTTCGACTGCGCCCGGTTCGGTCTGCACCACAATCCGCAATGGGTCGCGTAAATCGATTGATTGGATTTTACGGTCCATCAATTTCGCCTCGCCCTGCGCGCTCGCTAAACGGCGGACAGCTTGGCCTAAATCATCTTCGGGTAATTTTACGGACACACCGTTTTTCAAATATAAATCCCAACGGCGACCACCAATCCATTTGGCGGATTCAACGCGCGATCTTAAATCAGGTTCAACGGTGATCATGGATACTAAATCTTTCGCCTGTTTTGGCGCGTCATCCCCCACCAGAATCATCAGGTTTTTAAAACGTCCCAGATTCCCGTCAGATAAAACTTCGCCCTCAGAATCAATCACCGATAATTTACCTTGATGTTGCCACAAGGCCATCGGGCGGCGCTCTTCCAGACGGATGGCAATCGTGTCCGGCAAATGACGTTCAACAATTGCCGACTTGACCCATGTCACATGTTCCAATTTATCCTTAATCGCGTCGATATCGGGCTCGAAAATCGATTGGCCTTTTTGAATATCGACGATGTATTTCAGGGCTTGGATATTTGCGTTCTGGCGCCCCTCCACCACAACATTTTGAACTTTGAATCCACTCTCAACCATCTGGGCATGAACACTACGCATCATTCGTCCTTCGATCTGGTCAAAATAGCCTGATGATGAAGCATAGGCAAAACTACCGATCACAATCCCCGTCACCGCAACCGCCAGACCAACACGTTTCGCCCAGTATTTTAACTGAGCATGTTGACCCGCGCGGCGGTTCATAATGGTTGTTCTGCGAGTTCCGGTTTTTGCCATGACTTTTTTATATTATAGAAAATAGTTGCGAACGGGCGAAAGCCCCTTAAAGAAGATTTACATTATACATTGAAATCACGAATTCCAAGGAATTTATTTTACACTTATTTTGGATTTATTTTGCGTTTATTTTGTGAGGCGCGTGTATATACTAAACCTTATGTCCAAATCTGATTCCTCTCTTAAAATTGCGGTTCTGTGTGGTGGCCCTTCACAAGAACGTGGTATTTCCCTCAATTCTGCGCGTTCGGTGATTGATCATCTGACGGATGACCATATTGCCGTTATCCCCTTTTACGTTGACCCGCATCTTAATTTTTATGAATTGTCGCGGTCACAAATTTATTCGAACACGCCGAGCGATTTTGACTTTAAATTGGCCGATACCCATAAACGCCTTGATGAAGACGGGCTGGGTACACGCCTGAAGGATTTTGACCTGATATTCCCCGCCATCCACGGAGCATTTGGTGAAGACGGAACTGTCCAGCAATTGATGGATGATTATGACCTGCCTTATGTCGGATCACCCGCCGAGACTTGCCGCAAGATGTTTAATAAAAACCGTGCGGCGTTTCTGCTTCGCAAGGCTGGGTTTCCGACATTGCCCTCCGTCACCCTCCGCCAAGGCAACCCGCATAACCGCGAAATGGTTGAGAAATTTTTTGCCGACAATAAATTATCCCGCGCCATCATAAAACCATCTGCGGGTGGATCGAGCATCGGCGTGTTTTCCGTGACCTCCGCTGACGAAGCCATGTCAAAACTCGAGAATAATATTTTCTCGAAAGAAATTGATTCATCAGGTTTATTAGAACCATTTTGCGAAGGACGCGAATTCACCGTCATCATCCTGCAAAATGATGCGGGTGAACCTGTCGCGCTTATTCCCACCGAAATCAGTATGAGTTATGCGGATAACGCCATTTTTGATTTCCGCCGTAAATATCTGCCGACCAATATGGTGTCATACCATTCCCCGCCACGCTTTACAGACAGCCAGATTGCAGAGATTCAAAAAAATGCCGAAAGCATTTTCAAATTGCTCGGCATGCGCGACTTTGCGCGTCTTGACGGGTGGTTGATGCCCGATGGAAAAATCTGGTTTTCTGATTTTAACCCTATATCGGGCATGGAGCAAAATTCATTCATGTTCCAGCAAGGGGCGCGGATTGGTCTGTCGCATGTGGACATGATCCGCATGGCGGTGCGTTCCGCCTGTCGCCGCCACAATCTTACAATCCCCGAAACGCCTGTTCTATCCGGCGCACGCAAAAAAGTGCGCGTATTATTCGGCGGTCAATCTGCTGAACGTCAAGTATCATTGATGAGCGGTACAAATGTCTGGTTAAAACTCCGCGCGTCCAAAGAGTTCGAGGCAGCGCCTTACTTCCTCTCCCCCTCTGGGCAAGTGTGGCAAATTCCTTATATGTTCTGCCTGTTCCACACGATTGAAGAAATTGTTGAAAGCTGTAAGAACGCGCACGATATTATCTCGAGACTCGAAGAGCTTGCGCCCAAAGTGCGCGCCCGTTTGGGACTCTCCCCCACCGTCACCTTCCCGCAACCTGTTCCGCAAGACCTGACAGATTTTATTGCCGATGCAAAATCCGATGATGCTTTTGTGTTTCTGGGGCTGCATGGCGGGATTGGTGAAGACGGCACCATTCAAGCGATGCTTGATAAGGCTGGCGTTCTTTATAACGGCTCCGGCTCTGTTGCCTCTGCCCTTTGTATGGATAAGAATGCGACAGGAGCCGCAATTACGGCGGCGAATATTCCGCATGTATCGACTGCGCTTAAACGTGCCGTGCGTATTCCCGAAGATTTTAAAAATTATAAAAATGATGATTATCTTTCTTTTTGGGACGGGCTCTGTACCGCCCTCAAAACCAAAAGCTTTATCATTAAACCTCAATCAGACGGCTGTTCTGCGGGGGTTATTCATCTTCGTTCTGCAAAAGATATTCAAACCTATGTTGACCTTTTGAAAGACAATGCGCCGTTCATTCCCGCAGGAACTTTCCATGGACAAAAGGAACTGGTCGAGATGTCGCGGTCTGGATCAGCATCCTATTTAATCGAATCTTTTATCGAGACAGATGCCATTCGCATCAATCACACCACACTTTCCTATCAGGAAAAACAAGGCTGGGTCGAATTGACCGTTGGTGTCTTGACCAATGTTTCCAAGGGTGAATTTTATACACTCAACCCGTCCATCACCGTCGCCGAAGGCGATATGTTATCGCTTGAAGAAAAATTTCAGGGCGGGACAGGAATCAATATCACCCCTCCACCCGAATCGATTCTTACCAAAAAACAATGTGATCATTTGCGGGGTTCAATTGCAAAAGTTGCCAAAGCCTTGGGGATTGATAATTACGCGCGCATCGACCTGTTTTATAACCGCAAAACAGATGACGTGATCGTGATTGAGGCCAATACATTGCCAGGGCTAACCCCCGCCACTGTGATCTATCATCAGGCCTTGGCAGAGGTTCCGCCCCTCTTCCCGACCGAGTTTTTAAGCCTGCTGATCCACAGAAAGATTGGCTTATAAATTTTATTAAGAATCATTCTTAATTGATGTTGACAATCATTCTCAATTGGATATATTTGCCCCCATCGGACAAACCGACGGTAAATATATAAAAAATTGAGGATGTAAAATGTCAGTAGTTACAATGAATTTCCCTGAAGAATTTCCTGAACTTGCAGGTATATGCCAAGAGGCCTTCGTTACCTCCGCCACATCAGGCACACTGCCTGAATGTTCATTACGCACAACCCCTTCCTATGGCATCGTGACCATGGAAGATGGTGAAGTCAGTCAGGGGGCAAAAAAAACTTCTGCTGAGGCCGCATTTATCCTTGCGCATCTGGATGAAGAGCCCGTGCCCACTCCTGCTCCTGCCACACCGTCAACGCCACCGCGATGCATACCAAACCATCGCCCTTGCAATGGTGAGCCAGCTTATTGCTGCTAAAAATAATTCTATTTCTTCGTTTGGCGATATTCGGACGGAGAAATGTTCATCACATCTTTAAAAACGCGATTGAAAGTCGGCAATGATGAAAAGCCGACTTGTTCAGCAATCACCTGCATCCCTGCATCTGTTTGCTCCAGCAGTTGGAGGGAATCCCTGATCCGTAGCTCATTAATCAACTGGGGCAATGACTTGCCGAAATGGCTACTCACAATCCTTGATACATTGGCCTCGGAGACATTCAATTCACGCGCCAAATCTGCGCGTGAGAAATTAGCCTCTTGATAGACTTTATCCAACTCTAACAGCCCCTTGATTCTACTGACAATTTCTTCATCGTCCTTGGAAAGTATTTTCTCAACCTTTACTTTCTCGACCAATTTGACGGATTGAGGATATATCCTCAGCAGACTTGTCGAGGCCAGATAGACCATCCCGATCCCCAACACATCACGTATCAATATAAAATCTGCACCTTCAATATACCCCGATACATTCAAAAGCGTTGAAAAAATAATCAAGATATTCATCACAACGAAAGACACAATCAGCCAGTATCTTTCGTTCTTGGTATGTTTATCATCACGCAAATCTGCAAACGATCTTCGCCCCGCCCAAAGTGCCAGAAAACAAAGACAGCCAGATATGCTCCCCAATGTCATCAGCACATCTGAACTCCGCAAAAAGCCGTAACCCACAATCCCTGCAATCACTGGTAAGACAAGAGTCATCCAATAAGCACGACTTGGCAATCTTCCGAAATCTGCGACTTGACCAATCAGCAACGCAGAAAAAGCGGGCAACGAAATCCACAAGAAATTCCTGATCAATTCAGCATGCGGCCATTCCTTAAACCTCGGCACACCAAAATCTGCGGTAAAGGATAAGGCCAGAATGGTGAAACACATAAACGGCACAATCACATTCCGGATATGCCCCGCCCTGAATAAAATATAGACAATCAAATAAACGGATTGCACCAGCCCCATCAGAGCCAGCACATCCGCAAAATTAAAATTCTCTGTCATGGTTTTACGTTTTCACACAGAGGGTTTGTCTTCCTCTGCTCTGGGGTTATCAAATGGTTACATATTTGATCAACCATATAATTAATTTCAACGGGGTCAAGCCCTTGCTTCTGGTTTTGAAGGGCATCGAGCATCATATTATAGGCCATTTCTTTCTCACCCATTTTACTGGCCAGAATAGACCTCATCTGCAATGGCCATGCAGGCATTCCAGGCTTATAAGTTTTCTCTAATTCCTCCGCCAATTCCATGGCAAGCTCGTTATTTTTCATTTTATGATAAGCTAGAAAAACAGCCTGCCCCAAATATCTCCATTTATCTGGCTCTGAATACGTGCCGATACGACGCAAATAATTTATGACCGGCATTAATTGTGACGGGTCTTGGCTTCCCCCAAAATAATAGGCCGCCAAGAAAGGAACATAATCCGACTTTGAATTGAGACTATCTGTCAGATCAAACCATGTCCCCAGATTCTCGTAATTATAATCTTTGAGGGCCTGTACCTGCCCCGCATCATTTCCAAAACTTTGTAATGTCAAAGCCATTGAGCGATACGCCAATTCTGTATCCCCAAGGAAGGCAGCTGTCGTCCCAACAGTTGATGGGGCAAGCGGTACATTCGCCCATTCAGGAATACGCGGTGATGTATAAAACCAGACAGCCAGATTGAGAAGCAATGCCCCTAGAAGAACAAGATAATCAATATGTTGGCGGAGTTTGTTCATTAAAATTGTCGCCGACGCAGATCAAGCCATGTTGCAATACAGGCTAATGAAAGAAACGCAAACCCTTGCACCACAATAAATATCCAAGACGAGAATGTACCGCCGCCATAAATCAACCATGATGTTTGCGCCAAAAGATCAAGGCGCGGAAAAATCACAGAGATCACAGAGAATAAATGGCCCAAGCCATTCATCACATAGCCCTGAATGGTATCAGGGTTGGGGTTATGATGCAAAATAGAGAGCAATTGCCCCATCAATCTGGCCAATATATAGAACCCGAATGTTGCCATCCCCGCCGTCACAGGACTTGATAAAACCATCGAGAAAAAGAATGCCACATTCACAACAATCATCAATTCAAAGGTAATCCCGAAACACCACAGATAGAAAGATGAATGGACATCATAATGGTATGCAACGACAGACATAATCAGGGAAATAAAGATACCAGATACAATCGTTAGAATAGAAAACGCCAAAACATGAGAACCGACAAAAGAAACTTTTGAGATCGGTCTGGTCAACAGAAACTCTACGTCACGGGAATCAAATGATCGCCTGACATAAAAAACTGTAAAAAGCGTTAGACCCAAGAGGGCAATAATTCGCAATCCACCAGCCATATAAGTCAGGATAAACTGGTTCTGCTCAACGATTGCGGCTGATCCGGAAAAAACTGACAAACAAACGCCCAAAATGGACATGGCGGCAATTCCCCACAATAACTTGTCACGAATAGCCGCCGTCAATATATACTTAGTCAGAATAAGTGACATACTCAATCACCAATTCCTATAATTTATCAGGTCTACGATCTTGTGAAAAGACGCGGTAAAGGTCTTTATCTGTTTGGTGGATGCTGTCTCCCGGATTATCCAAAATTGTAGCCTTGATAAAAACAACCAATTCTTTTTTGGAGACTTTGTCCCCTTGATTTCTAAATAAGCCCCCCAGAACAGGCACTTCACTTGCAACAGGAACCCCATCTTGGTTAGATTGAGTTATGTCTTGCAAAAGCCCCCCCATTACCATCATTTGTTTATCACGCAAATTCAAAACAGAATCTGTTTCCTGAACATTCATCACAGGGATTGCGTTGGTTGCTCCTGCTGCATTGTTCAGCGCCAATGTAGGGTCATTCACAAAATCTACAATTTTTGTAATGGTTGGGCGAACCTGCATGGAAATTGCCCTCCTATCCAAATCAATAGACGGAAGGACGTTAATCATCACACCTTCAGGAACTGTTTTGATAGTTGCGTCAAAAGTTGCAGGTGTATTTCCAGCCGTAGCACTAGTTACACCAGGAGTCACCTCAATCTCAAAATAAACCTGATTCTTAGCAACATTCAAAACCGCAGATTGATTATTTAGAACCGATAGTCTTGGGCTGGCCAAAGCATGAACAGTTCCGAAACGGGATAGAGCGGACACAAAAGTTGATAAATCAGTCCCATTAAATCCAAAGCCAACAAATGAACCGCTCGCCGGATTAAGGTCTGGAGCTGTTGTATTCGCACGGAAATCGAAATCACCTATCGGCCTTAAGAGATTCCAATCAATCCCCGCAGCAAATTCATCACTAAGCGTTACTTCGAGAACCTTTGCCTCAATCAATACTTGTGATGTAGAGGTACGGCGCAAATCCTCGATATAAGAAGCCACCTGTTTATGAAGACGCTGATTGGCATAAACAGAAATAATACCAGCCTGCTTGTTGATTGAGTAAGCTGGTGTAAATTGCACTGCATTTGCCCCCCCAACAGACGTTCCAGTAGCCGCAGCCGTTGGCAAAGATTCAACTTTCAACACAGGGGCTTGCGCAGGTACAACAGGCTTAGACGACAAAGGTTGTGGAGCTGCGGCAGTCTCAGCGGCAGCAGTTGTCGATGTAGCAGACGGAGTTTCCGCCGTTACTGGAGGATTAGCTGTCGTTGTGGATGATGCATCCGCTGTTGCGGCTGCCGAATCCGCCGCAGGAGATGGCGATGCTAATGCTGTATCGGATGGAAGAGATACGGGCGATGATACATAATCTTCTGTTCCCGCTTGCGGAACAGTTGAAGACAATGCGGACGCATCAATAGGCGGCACGGGCGGCGTCACAGGATTGCTGGACGTTAAAGAAATCGCTGGATCTTCATTAGTTTTCAAGTAGCTGGGGGACGCATTTGAAGCCAAAATTTGTTTCAAGTTTGCATCCAGCTCCCCCCAGAAATCACCTTCGGATTTGCTGGAAATATCAAATTTAGAACCTCCTCCAGATTTAGCATCCCCACTCGACGAAATGGAAACATCTGTATTAATAGTGCTATTATTACCGCGAACGATGTTTAAGAAATCGATTTTATAATTTTTACTATACGGAGTATCAAGCTCAATACGAATAGTGTTGTTATCAAACTTGTAACGCAAACCTGAAATTTCGCAAATTCTATCAATCACTTCATCAAGGGGTCTGTTTCTGGCAGTAAAGATGATCGAGCCACTGATTCTTGGATCAAGCTCAATATCATAATCTGCCTGTTTCGACAGTTCGAAAAGCGCCTCTCTTAAAGGAATGCTCTGGTTGATTGACAATGAAACAAGTGGCGAAGATTTTAAGCTTTGAGAATCGTCAGCCACATAAGATTGAACTTCCGGAATCCCCATGGTATCGCCAGCAGCATCTGCACCAGGAATTTCGCGAGGAGCCATCGCATCGCGATAATCTTGCATCTCGCTATTTGTAGAACGATCTAATTTTGTAAAGTTATTTGCGAGGTCGCACGCGCTCATAGGCAAGAATGCGGATAATGCAAAAAGGCTGGTTAAGGCGGCCTTGCGATTGAAAGACTTGAAAATCATGGCTTTTCTCGTGAACATTGAGCGGTTGATTGGAAAATGGGTAAGGACGTTCTGTTAATTACAACAAAAGGATTCTACATCATTTTTTGAGCTTTTACTATAGGCTATTACTCTGAAATTTTAAGAACGGACGTGTCCATTCCAGATAAGCCCCCAGAATTGCCGCCAATTTTAATTTTTTGAATTTTAAGGCGCATGTCGCTCGGCAAGTCGCTCTGCGAAATAGCCATTTCTTCGGAAATCACACCCTCTTCATACAAACGAATCAACGATTGATCAAAGGTGATCATGCCAGACATTTCATTGGCTCCCATGACCTCGGAAATTTTAGAAATTTTACCATCAACAATCAGATCTCGCACCAAACCTTCGTTCAGCATGACCTCCATAGCTACGGCAAGCCCCCCGTTAATTGTACGAATCAAACGTTGAGAAATAATCGCCCTTAAATTCATAGCCAAGTTATTCCGAATTTGCCCGCCAGATTCCTCAGGGAACATATTTACAATTCTTTCAATAGCTTGGTACGCATTATTCGTGTGAATTGTCGACAGACAAAGATGCCCTGTTTCGGCGGCAGTCAAGGCCTGCTCCATTACCTCGCGGTCACGAATCTCACCAACTAAAATCGCGTCAGGACGCTGCCTCAACGCATTTTTTAACGCTATTGCGTAACTCTCTGTATCTACACCAACTTCTCGCTGCGTGATAACTGATTTTTTATGGTCGTGGAAATATTCGATTGGATCCTCAATCGTCAAAATATGCCCCGACGAATGGGTATTTCTATAGTCTATCATTGACGCGAGAGTCGTTGTCTTACCCGACCCCGTCATTCCAGTCACAAGAATAAGCCCTCGCTTTGTCAAAGCAAGCTTTTCCATGATTTGCGGAAGCCTCAGCTCACTAAAGCTTGGAATTCTTGAAATAATTCGGCGAATCACCAACGCCGATTGAAGCCTTTGCTGGAAGATGTTGACACGGAACCGACCATGAGGCCCCAGATCAATAGCCGTATTCAGCTCCATTTTCATTTCAAAATCACGACGCTGCCTCGTTGTCAAAATATGAGATAGCACATCATTCATTTGCGCCATGTCCATCGCTTTGTCCGATATATAAACCAAAGCATCATCGATGCGCATCGTTGGCGGAACCCCTATTGTTAAATAGAGGTCGGTGGCATTTTTTCGCCCCATTTCAGTTAAATATTTTAATATGATTGGTTCTATCAAAATGAATACCCGCTATCTCCGGCTTCTGCCCCATGAGGGTCTGCGCCCGATGTCATTTTAGATTTCGCATTAGTAGCGGCAGAAACAGCAGGGTCTCTATCCGCACCATCCTCATCTGTCGATTTGGCCAGAACAACTCTTGCCTCATCTTCATCAATTATCCCCCGCTCTAACAAATCATGAACGGAATCCTCCATAGTAATCATCCCATAGCGTGATCCCGTTTGAATCATGGAATACATCTGCGGAATTTGGTTTTCACGAATAAGGTTTCGCACCGCGTTTGTTCCCACCAGAATTTCAAAAGCAGCCACACGCCCTTTGCCCCCCACTTTTTTCAAAAGTGTTTGGGCAACAACCCCCTGCAACGAACTGGCAAGCATCGCGCGAATCATCTCTTTATCCCCTGTCGGGAAAACGTCGATAATACGGTCAACGGTTTTTGCAGCAGAGCTTGAGTGAAGTGTTCCAAAGACCAAGTGACCCGTTTCTGCGGCCGTTAATGCCAAAGAAATTGTTTCATGGTCACGCATCTCCCCCACCAGAATAACGTCAGGGTCTTCACGCAATGAACTTTTCAGAGCTCTTGCAAAGCTGTGCGTATCGTTCCCCAATTCCCTGTGATTGACCAATGACTTTTTGGATGTGTGGAAGAATTCGACAGGATCTTCAATCGTCAGAATATGTTTTGGCTGCGTTTCGTTGATATGATTAATCATCGATGCAAGTGTTGTTGATTTCCCTGAACCTGTTGGCCCTGTCACAAGGACAATCCCCTTTTCAAGATCAGAGAACCGTCTGATGACTGCAGGAAGATCAAGCTCTTCCATCGTTGGCACAACAGATGGAATGGTACGAAAAACAGCGGCAGAACCTTGACGGTTTGTAAACGCATTGACACGAAAACGCGCCTTCTCACCAAATGAAATCGCAAAGTCGAGCTCCATATCTTTCTCGTAATCGGAACGCTGCTCGTCAGTCATAATGGAATATAACATCGCGCGAATAGTCTCGTTCGTCAGAACGTCAGATTTCAATCGTTTGAGACTACCATACACACGAACGATAGGAGGATTTCCTCCACTCAAGTGAAGGTCAGAGGCATCGTTTTGCATCACGAAAGCCAAAAGTTGCGTAATATCCATATTTATCCTCCAGACAGGAAAGGCAATGACACTCTATTCATAGCAATAAATTACAAACGGATAGTAAATTTTTGACAGGGTAGAAGGATTATTATTGCGAAATCCCTCTTCTTTTATCAATAAAGCCTTCATACGTTCTTACTTCCCCATATTAGCGCGTAAAGCAGAATAAATATATTGGAAAAAAAAAGTCCGTAAACATAAAAGGGCGGCCTTGATCGTTGAAGAAGCAACAATATAAAGGCCAACGCAAATGGCAATGTTATAACAAATGCCAATAAGCTAACCGCCCCCCCTCCAGCATAGAACAAACCAACCATAAAGATTGCCCCAACCATTTCAATGAGAGGATAACGCCCTGAAATTTTAGCCTTACAATATCTGCATTTTCCACCCAGACAGACCCACGACAAAACGGGGATTAAATCGAGCACCGACAATTGATGATGACAAGATGGACAGAAAGATCGTGCGGGTTGCCTTCCCCCGCTGGAATCCCGATCAACGATCCAGCTTTTCTGATGGGCAATACGGTAAGCAATAGCACTTGCAAAACTACCAAGACATGCCCCAATCAAGCAGTATGTTAAAACCATCAGAGATGTCAGGATATTGTCCGAACTATCCATGAAGAATTCTAATTTCCACGAATTTGGGCGAGACGATCATAAATTTTTTCCCTTGGGATATTATTCTTGCCATCACCATAGATAGCATCCAATTCCAAAGCTTTTTCGTAATATGAAACAGCCTGAGACGCTTTGCTCGCCTTCTCGGAAATAACGGCCATATTATAAAAATGAAGTGCATTTTTAGGATCCATAGAAGCCGCATCTCCCAAGTAACGCAACGCATCCGCATAATTCCCCGAATCTGCATAAGCTACACCCAATTGGGCAGTAACCGCAGTGTTATTCGGTACCTTCATATGAAGATCGAGCAATTTATTGAGCGCCACAGCAGGATATTGTTTACGGATAAGACCTGCAAGATTGACGATAGCGTCTGTATTATCAGGATAAATATTCAGCAATTCTTCATATGCGGAAATTGCCTGATCTGCAAACCCCATTCTTTGCAACAGAATGGCACGACCAGATAATATTTGTCCGTCACGAGGGTTCAACCTATACAACTCATCATACATTTCTTTTGCCGCATCATAACGACCAAGTTTTACAGCACGATTGGCCGATATAATCTGAGCGGTCAGACTTGTTGTTTCAATCGTGACTCTGTCAGCAGGCCCAGATGGTTGAGGAACTGGCTTTTTTCCCTGCTTATTGACGATAATAATACTCTGATTACCGCCCTTTTTGGGATCCATGGACGGCGCAGGAATATCTTTCAACATCTGACCATTTGGCGAGTCAAAATATTTATTCAAATTCGCATCATCCAAAACTTTTTGTTCTTCTTTCGAAGTCACAATAACCGGCTTTTTATCGTCAGCAATCAAGGTATTCCCTTTTGAAGAATCCTCCACTTTTTCTACTGCACCAGGTTCAGACTTTGGGGCCACCATTGCGGTTGGTGTTGCCGTCACCTGAGGGGCTGGGGCTTTTGCATGGCTCTCATCAACAGCAGCTTCATCCTCTTTATCATTGGTTGGCACAATCACATCAGAGGAAGGATCAACGCTTGTAGTAGTCGCAGTTGAAGGTTTTGCATCAGGCACGGCAGTCGGTTCAGGCGAGGTTGCCACAACAGCAGGCGTAGACTCTGGGACGGGAGCAGCAATCGCCTGAACAGCAGGAGCATCAACTTTTACTAGCGGAGTTTGATCCGGCACTGATTTTGTGGCCTCTATCGTTGGGGCCAGGGCAGGTGCTGGAGTTGTGGTTGGAGTAGATACAACCGGACTTTCTACGAGAGGTGCAGGTGCTACAGCAGATGAATCGACGGTTTTTATATCGCCATCCGGTAATTTCGGAGCCGTATCTAATAAATCATTCGGAGCATCATTCAGTTGGGCATCCGGGACAACAACATCAGACTTCGCCATATCCGCATCAACAACCTGCTGAGGCACAGGGGTTGGCTCTGCACTTTGAGCAACTACGTCAGTATGGGTTGCCTCAGTGGAGTCAGTAACAGCGGGTTCGTTTGGAAGAGTGACACTCTCCTGCCCTTGAAGATTATTTGTAACTTTTGATAAAATATCCGGATTAGACACATATACGAACGCCCCTACCCCGACAAATGCCAACAAAGACACCGCCCACATCAAAGAAGACGACTTTTTACCTTGCGGTTTTTCGCGGCGAGCTGGGGCAAAGATGCCATCATCAATATCCTGATCACCTGAATCTGCCGTACCATCCGTGATAAAATCATCAGAAGTTTCTGGGTCAACGTCAATAAATCCTGTAGGTGGCCCTACTGTATCTGAAGCCTCTTTCTCCAAGATATCTTCTACTGTGCCTTGGTCGGAATTGGGTTTTGAGCCGTCAAAGATGATTTCATATTCATCCGGTTCATCTTGACTATTATTAGACATCTCTTATCACCATTAGAAAAGGAAACTGAGGAAGGAAGAATTTCATCGAATACTACATCATTCTATAGAGTTTGCATAGAGTCAGGCGGCTTTGCCTATGATTTTAAGGAAAGATTTTTCAAGATACTGTTCTTGGGTTTGTAATTTCATATTTGCAGGTGTGCCGGAAAACTGAACTCTTGCCGAATCAATCACTGTCACAGAGTCACAAATCTCGTCCATATCAGCCAGAATATGACTACTCAGAATAACAGTCCGCCCCTCCTCTTTCACAGAACGCAAAAGATTTTTAACAAGGCTTCTCGCTAACGGGTCAAGGCCACTCATCGGTTCATCCAAAATCAGAATCTGGCTTCCGGTTAGAACCGTTGCGATCAGCCCTAATTTTTGGCGCATTCCTTTAGAGTATGTCTGCACTTTATTTTTCAAAACTTTTGGGTCCAGCGCTAATTTTTCACAGGCCTCCTCCATACTTGAAAGAGAAACTTTCCGACCATAGAGAGACGCCGCAAATTGAACGAATTCCCCACCCTTTAAAAACCATGGAGGATCAAATCTTTCAGGCAAGTACGAAATATCATAACGAACCGATGCGTCAGATGATTGTTTACCAAACACCCTCACCACCCCAGATTTGGCATTTTTTAGACCTAATGCAATTTTGATAAGGGTTGTTTTTCCAACGCCGTTCAAACCGATCAAGCCATATGTTTGCCCACGTTCAACAGAGAAACAAACTCCCTCCAACACTTGCTTGGCACCATAATTTGCAGCGAGATCAACAACCTCTAAAGCTAAATGGGAATTGTCTTGCGTCATAGGTAAATACTCTTGTTTCTTATTCTTACAGGCCAGGAAGGAAGACACGGGTGTCCAGATTAAATCGCTGATTCATGCGCAGACGAATCGGGAAAACCTGATTGGTCAAAGAATCAAACCATTTGAGTTCGATAAAATCTTTATAAACACGCAAATCTATTGCTTCAGCTGGCAAAGCATCAGGGGTAACGCGATTATTATTTAACCAAATGGTCCAATCATCCGGCGTATTGAACGCGATCCCGCCTAAACGCACATCCCGCAAAGCAACTGGAGGCCTGTAGTTCGGGTCATTCGGATCTCCTGCTTTTGCTAATTCCTGCAATGTTGGGATACGCGTATTAAATCCTATACGCGCCTCTCTTAACAACGCATATTGGCTTGGTGTGAACACCAGAGAAGGGACTGAACTTCTTTCAAAAATTTCATTTCCCTTTTTCTTTTTGATTTCTGTCTCAATGCTTTTTAATATTTTTAATTCAGGGGCATCTTTTGTTAAGACAGCGCCATCGGTTTTCGTACCTGTCGCGGCGCCATCCGGTGTCGTAGACGCTGCTACGGCTGACGCATCAGCTGGAACAATTGCTTCAGCGGGGGACGCAGATGGTGCAACAACCTCTTGAGCTCGAGCCGATTGAAGAGCCAAGCCCCCCATCAGCAAGGAAAAACAAAGCACTGAAAACAGTGGGAAAATTTTCTGGTTTGATTTCATTATTTTACTCCCTCAGTAGGGGCGACAACATTTTTAGGAGCCATCGTCAACCAATCAAAAGAGATTTTCGCATCGACCAATGGCGTTGGGGAACCTGACCCGATTTTTCTTAAAATAGTGGTGTCAAAAATTTCCATCCTGTTGAGTGAGAAGGATGTTATATCAATACGCCCAGGGAATTTCTCCTCAACAAATTTAATGAAGCTATAAACATCCACGTCATCAATCGACTTTACCTCAACATCCACTGGGCTTTTAAGTACAACCTGCCCCGCAAGATCAGCCCCTTCATCCTTCACCGTGGCTCCTGCTCCAAACTTCAAGTTTGCTTTTAATAGCTGTGCATATTTGCTCAACTTATCAAGGTTATCAACTGCGGCCGCTCTGTCCTGATCATTAAAAAAACCGCGCGCCTCCAACTCCTTGTATGATCTCAACTGACTCTGCAAAAGAACATATTCTTCTTTCAACCTTGCAACATCTTGATATTTTTGGGTAACGGCTGCCTTTGATGTCTCCAACTCTTGAGTTGATTGCTCGTGAGCGGGGATAATAAAATCATAATAAGCATAGCCAATAATGGCCAATGCGGCCACCATTAAGCAAATGAATGTAAGCCGCTTACTGCCCAGGACTTTTAACATGATCAACCTTCTGAATAAGAACTTTTGAAGTATATCTTTCGCTCGATGCGCGTAAATTTGCAGTCAACCCAACCTCCTGGTCAACGGCCCCAGAGAATGTCAGGTTCTGAAGCGGCACAGAGACACTTGCCAAATAATCCATGGGCTTTAATTTGGTATTTAGACGATCCACCAAGTCCTCCATTTCTTTATTACCGTCTTTAGGGTTTGTGTTCCCCGCATAGCTAAAAGACAGCTCTAATTTGGCCTTCCGTGTTGGCGGCATCTCCGTCTTCGAAGGGGATTTCCAAAGTACATCACCCTCGTTTTTGAATTCGAACGAGTCAATACGAAGATTATTAAGTTCGCCACTCACGGTTTTAAGAAGACCAAGAACGTCAATATGTTGTCTCTGAATACGACCATCAATATCCAGAGAGCTGGTAATGGCGTTGACATCAATCCCTAGCGCCGATTTACGTTTTATTTCTTCTCGATAGATGCGCTCAATTTCGGCCAATTGAGTATTGGCAACCTCAAGATTACGAGAGTTCTCGTAAAGTCCCTGCGCTTCCATTGAGGCCATATAAAGCACGCCGCCCAGAGCACAAGTCAATAAAAGCATAACAACCGATGCAATTTTTCTTGGGCCTGAAATATCCGCAATTTCTTTGGATGACAAAGGTAAATCAAGAGCGAGTTTTTTTCCGCTCCATGCCGCGTGAAGCCCATCCGTGAAATGATCCCCATCCGCAAAACTCAACTTAATTCCAAGAAGTTGCCCCGCTTCAAATGGAGACAAAGCTTCAAAATTAGAAGGCACAGAAATCATCCCGTCCAAAACGTCGGCAAATTCTTTGTTCCCGATAATGATGATATTCAACCCGTCATCCGGAGAATATCCGAAACGCGAGAGATAACTTAATGTGGCCTGTAATTCTCGGGAGACATCTTTCGCCCATATATCGGAGTACCCTTCTTTGGGTTCTTCGACGGGCGTGACGCGCGTCAAAGCCAGCTCACTGTTCCGCACAACAATTTGACGCAACCCGCCGCCACGATGCTGTCCTATTAAAATAGTCCACTCTGCCTTTGCGGGGGCTTTACGCTTTTCCGCTAATTTTTGGGCAAGCACCTTCAACATACTGGCCGATTCAATCGGCAACAAACCGTACCCAAAAAAGTTATAGTCCGTGTTTTGAATACTTCTTATTAAACGGGAAAATGTCTCAGTTGATGGGGAGGCCGCAAAAAGATATGGCTTACTTTTATCTACATCCTTATCCTCTTTATTTTTTGCGCCCGCACCTTTCTGCTCTTTTAATTCAATCGCAGCTCGCATCGGATAACTCGGGAACGCCACATTCAAACGGCGCTTGATGATATTTGCCTTATCAAAAGAAGTCGGGATAAGAATACGTTCTTTTCTATAGTGCTGCTCAACCGCATCATTCAAAATCAGAACAGAAGTCACCTTTGCCGCTTCTAAAATTTCCGTGAGCTTGATTTCAAAATTAGCCACTCTCCAAGAAACAGTGTCGATATATTGGGAGCTACCATTGGCAACCCTATGAACACAAACTCCCTCGTCCATCATCATAATGACCGCACGACTAGGAGGAAAGAAAGGTATACCAGAAATAGCCATAATCCACCGCTTATATATTTATATGTTCAAAACTTGCATAAATAGGCCCAAAGACCCCCGCAGCAATCCATAATATCATTATACCAAGAAGAGCGGTTAGCATAGGCTCAATCATCGTGATCAATCCCTGCACCGCCTCGTCAACGTCCTTGGTATAGAATTCCGACACCTGCATTAATACCGGAGTCAGATTACCTGATTCTTCTCCAATTTTAATCATGCGAATGACCAAAGTCGGGAATTCTCCCGATGAATTAAACGCTTGAGATAATGGAGCCCCTGCCTGTACACGTGCTTCCACCGTCTCCAACGCTTCGATCAAAGCCAAGTTTGTCACCGTCTTTTTTGCAGATTTCAAACAATTGATCACATCAATCCCGCTTGAGAAAAGAGATCCAAATGTTTGAGAATACCTAGCAATAGAAATCTTACGAATGAGCACACCTGCAATCGGCATCCTCAAAAACCAAGAATCCATAGTATACGCAAACCCTTCCGAGCCCTTACGAATCGTTTTATATGTAATGAATAAAACGATAGGCGCTGCCAAAACCGCCCACCAATATTCTTGGAAAAACTCGGATGTCGCCATCAGGGACGTTGTCATAAAGGGAAGCTCCTGACCAAGGTTTTTAATAAAACCAACGATCTGCGGAACAACAACCCCCATCATAACAACAATCGTCAAAATCACAACCACCAACAAAATTGTCGGGTACCTCGTTGCTTTCTTAATTTTTGTTTGCATATCATCCACCCATTTCAGGTATTTGATGAGCTGGGTATATGATTTTTCAAGATCCCCCGTATCCTCCCCCGCTTTAATGAGAGAAACATAGAGACTGGTAAACACTTTTGGGTAATTCCCCAAGGATTCAGAAAGGGAAGCACCATCAAAAACACTTCGGTGGACATCAGTCATAATATCTTTAAGTGTCTGGTTATCAGCAGAATCCCTCACATCAGCAAGAGAATCAAGCATCGGAACACCCGCGGCTTGCAATTGCTCAAGATGCATAAAGAACTGAATTAGGTCTCTAGTTTTGATTTTGGGGCGCATAATAGAGAGACCACCTAAAGCAGACTCCTTTTGAACGGGAGAACAACTGACCAGCTCCATTCCAGAGCTTTTCAATTGATTATAGAGGTCAGCCTCATTGGCCGCAGAAACGACACCGCGCACGGCTCGCCCTTTAGCGTTATAAGCTTTGTACTTATAAGGTTGAATAATAGACCTCCAAAATTAGTATAAAAAGTGCCAGAACTGGCTCTAATCCTTGTGTATATGAACTGCACCAGCAACTTCTTCGAGACTGGTAATACCGTCCAATACCTTGAGGATACCATCATCTCGCATATTTTTGAATCCCTTTTGTTGCGCCACACGCTTTAATTCTACTTTTGTCCCGCCGCGCGCAACAACTTCATCCAAATCTTCATCCATCAGCAAGATTTCTGCAATGGCGACACGACCTTTATAACCTTGACCGGAACAGGCATTACACCCCCCCTGCGCTGCCTTAAAGATTGTACGCGGGTCATCCGCCTCAATCCCCAGAATTTTACATTGTTCTGGATTAGGGGCAATTTCCACCTTACATTCAGGACATAATTTTCTGACAAGACGTTGCGCAAACACGGCAATGACCGCCCCAGCAATCATCCCTGGCTTCAACCCCATATCAATCAAACGCGGGAAAGCACCAAACGAGTCGTTGGTGTGCAGCGTTGTATAAACTTGGTGCCCCGTCATCGCGGCCTTCAACGCCATCTCCCCCGTCACCCCGTCACGAATTTCACCAATAAAAATAATATCAGGGTCTTGACGCAGCAAAGCCTTAATACCATCGGCAAATTCGAGAATTCCTTCACGCACATAGGTCTGGCGGATCATCGGCAGAGAATACTCAACAGGATCTTCCAATGTCTGAATATTCACTTCTACCTTATTGATTTCATTAATCATTGAGTAAAGGGATGTACTTTTACCACTCCCCGTTGGACCGGTAACGATAATAATCCCCTCCGGACGGCTCTGTGCACGACGAATTCGCGATAGGTTTTCGGGACTAAATCCCAATTTTTCCAATGGCTTAATACTGGCACTTTTATCCAAAACACGAAGAACGATATTCTCGCCATGAACTGTCGGCAGAGAGGACACACGGAAGTCCGCCTCTCTATCCCCGATATTCAAATTGAAACGACCATCCTGAGGTGCCAATTTATCGGCAATATTCATTTTGGACATAATTTTGATACGTTGCGAAATACCGTTCCAGAGTTTTCTATGGAGAATCTGTGCGGTAAACAGCACCCCATCCAGACGGTAACGAAGTCGTACGAAGTTTTCTTCTGGTTCAAAGTGCAAGTCGGATACACCGGTTTTAACCGCTTCGATCATCAGCGCATTCACCAAACGAACAATCGGATGGGAATACGCCTGATCTTCGGAAACTTTTACCACATCTTCGGGGTTTGATTTCCCCGAATCCAGCTCTTTCAAAATATCTTCGATAACACTTGAATAGCCATAAGCCGCATCAATCGCATCAGATAAAACCGATGGTGTTGCAATAAGGTATTTTACAACGGTTGTTTTAGGGACAATCCGCTTAATACTATCCATCGCGACAATGTCGTAAGGGTCAATAACAGCAAAGACGGCCACATCTTCCCGAAAGGAAACAGGTAGAATTCTAAGTTTCTTAGCCTCATCTTTCCGAAGCAACGCTAAGGCATCGCCATCAAAAACAGTTGATTTCGGCTCAAATACATCATGCCCCGAGCTATCCGCCAAAAACTCGACCAACTGGTTTTCGGTAATAAAGCCAAGCTCGATCAGAACCTGCCCCAGTAATTTACCGCTAATTTTCTTTTCTTGAAGAGCAACATTCAGTTGCTCAAGAGTAATCATCCCGTGGGCAACCATACGTTCGCCCATACGACCACGGGGATCCATCCCCTTAGCTTGATCTTCAAAAACCCGATTGCCCGCTTCCGTCAGAACACTCGATTTTTTTACCAGAGCACCCCCGCCGAAGCCAGCATCACCAGATTTTCCTTTACCGACCTCATCAAGACGAGCAGGAAGATTTGAATCTCCGCCCACTTTCTGCTTTCCGGTTAAATCAATTACTTCCATCTGGGGTTCCTATAATAAGAAAATATGCCAATTTCTGAAAAAGGCTAGAGTTGAATATCCAATTAAACAGATTAAGGGGAAAGTGTTAAAAAAAACTTATGTTTTTGAGTATTGCAAAAATGAATGAACAATGTAGGATTTCCGCAGAAAAAAACGCTCCCAGAAGGCGATACAATATGGCAATCGAAATCAGACGCTTAATTTTTAACCATAACGAAGCCATTGAGGCGATCAAAGCTTATGCAGCAAAAAATAATGTTACCTTCCCTAACGGAAAAATCATCCGTGCGAAGTTTGCAGGGCTAGCTGAATTTGAAATCAATGCCTTTAAACAGATAAAATCCGAGGTTCAGGGAAGCTATAATGTGAAAGAAGACCCTCGCGCGGTCATTCTGACCATTTTCTCGGAGGAAACGCTGGAGCAGAAATATTTTAACCTAACCGCCAATTTCATAAGCATCGCGCTGATTGAATATTGCTTCGCTCATAAGATCATGCTGCCAAAAGATGCCGAGAAAAGTCTGGATATGACCGACTTTAACATGTGCCTAGACATCAGCCGCGATAGCTTCACTGGAAGCGACAAATCGGAAGCCCGTCTTTCTCTCGAGGATTAAACGTTTCTTTTATGTGAATAAATCGTTTTAACCAGTTGAAGCGGTTTAAAAATATTCGTAAAAGTAACCCATGAAAAATTTACCGAACGCCATGACAATTGGGAGATTGATGACTCTCCCACTCCTCGTTATCCTGATGATGATTGACGCCTCTTGGGCGGCATGGTCAGCTCTAGGGATTTACACTCTCGGATGCATTACCGACTATCTGGATGGCTATATCGCAAGACGTTATAAGCTCGAGAGTAATTTCGGGAAGTTTTTAGACCCCGTTGCCGATAAAATTTTTATTGCAACAGTGCTGATCAGTCTTGTTGCAAATGGTAATCTCGGTGGGTTGTGGGTGACCCCTGTCCTTTTAATTTTGTGCCGCGAATTTTTGATCTCGGGTCTGCGTGAATTTTTTGGCCCACAGAATATCCAGTTCCCCGTATCCAAATTGGCGAAATGGAAAACCGGAATTCAGATGTTTGCCCTCGGGTTTTTGATTATGGGGCAATATGGCGTACCTGTCCTGCCGCTCAATATCGAGATTGGTTATACCCTCCTCATCGCGGCAACTATTTTAACGGTCATCACAGGATGGACGTATGTTAAAGAAGGAATGAAACATCTTTAAAATGTATCAAAGTTTAAAACCCCTCCTCTTTTGCTTGCCCGCCGAAACTGCACACCGCCTGACCTTGGCGGCGCTGAAATACACTCCGACGGCTTTGCTTCCTCATTACGCATCCAACTCACCCGAACTCAAAGTCACTCTCTGGGGACGGGTTTTCCCGAACCCTGTCGGACTGGCGGCGGGCTTTGATAAAAATGCCGAAAGTTTGAACGGACTCTTTCATTTGGGCTTTGGATTTATCGAGGCCGGAACGGTCACCGTAAAACCGCAATCAGGAAACCCACGTCCCCGTGTCTTCCGCGAGCCTAAATTTAATGCGGTCATCAACCGTATGGGATTCCCGAATTGTGGCGTGGCGGCGTTCAAAGATAACCTCCGTAAATTCCTTGAGAAAAAACCACGCCCTACCGGTGTACTGGGTTTGAATATCGGAATGAACAAAGACCAAACCGAACCCGCAAAAGATTACACGGCGTTAGTCAGATCATTGGCCCCTATGGCAGATTATCTGACCATCAATATCTCCTCCCCCAATACTCCGGGGCTTCGTAATTTACAGGAAAAAGGGCCGCTCACCGAACTCCTGACCGCCGTACTTGCCGAACGCAAGGCATCCTGCGGGGAATTTCCACCACCACTCTTCGTCAAACTCGCGCCCGATTTAACCGATGCGCAAATTCAGGATATCGCATCCGTTCTGCTGGAACTGAAAATTGATGGGGTTATCCTTAGTAATACAACGCTATCTCGCCCCGAAGAACTGCCAACATCCTTCCGCGAACAAAAAGGCGGATTGAGCGGCGCGCCCTTAACCGACCTTTCAACCGCCGTTATTCGCCAATTTTACGCGGTGACCAAGGGACAAATCCCGATTATCGGGGTCGGCGGCATCGGGAATGCGATGGATGCCTATGCAAAAATCCGCGCTGGAGCATCCCTTGTCCAGCTTTATAGCAATTTAATCTTCCAAGGCCCGTCATTACCAAGTATGATCAACAAAGGTTTGCTTGATTTGCTTGCCCAAGATGGCTTTAAGCATATTTCCGAAGCAGTTGGCGCAGATCACAGAACAAATGACAGGGAAGCAATATAAGAAAAATGTTCAACGTGATTGATAAACTAACCCAATACCCATCTTTCTGGCTCGGCGTTTATATATGCGGTTCAGGCATGGTGATTGCGACCATCGCAGGGACAGCGGGCGCTGTTGCGGCGGGGTCGGCGACGGGTTTCTTTTTGCTCGCAGGAACATTCGGATATGAATCCTTGACCCGTCGCGGGTTAGAGGAGAAAATCGGCAAGCGTGTCGCCCGTATGGAACAGGCACAAGAGAAAATGCACCGTGATTTATCACGCACCCGCAATGATATTGACCTGTTAAAAGACGATATGTCCGAAACCGCCCAGACCTTAAACCGCGAAGTCCATAAAATCCTTAATCAAGCTGAACCTGCGGCGCGTGCCCCGGCACAAGCCATGCGCCTGATGCAGAAATCATTTGAACGGATGGGAAATAAGGGAAATAAGGCCCGTGATCCTCAAAGCTTTATGCCTCAACAAGCTCCGGCAAACGAAGTTGAACACGCCCCAACTGAAATAGAGCTGAAAGCACCAGCGCGTCCTTCTGCCGTGCAATCCAAAACGCAAAAATACAAAGACCTGTTGCTGATGGCTGCCTCTCGCCAGAAAGAAATGGGGACGGAAGAAAAACGTGAACCGCAATTCACACAAACAACGCCAGAATATTCGGACACCGTGATTGCCGAACTGATCAATCATGCCATTGAAAATGAACGGATTGAAATTTTCGCGCAACCGATTGTCAAACTGCCTTCACGCCGTTTGCAATATCTGGAACTCTTTGCGCGTATTCGCGCCCGTTCAGGTATTTATCTGACGGCCGAGAATTATCGCCCGATGGCCGAGAAAGAAACAAAGATTGAAAATGTCGATCATTTGTTACTCCTCCATGTGTTAGAAACCGTCCGTAATGATTCACGGCGCGGCATTGATATTGGCTATTTTATCAATATTTCCTCACGCTGCCTCAAAGATAAAAATTACATGACAGATTTGTTAGAATTTGTACGGATGCGCCGAGAACTCGCACCTCATCTGGTGTTTGAACTGCAATATGCAGACATTCAAAACCTCTCCCCCGCTTGCTTTAAAATGATTGACGGGTTGTCCCATATCGGATGCAAATTCTCGGTCGATAATATTTCGGATTCAAATTTCAATGCCGACGATCTGGCCGAGAAAGGTTTCTCCTTCCTCAAATTCAACGCCGGAAAATTGATGGAAATGTGTTCGTCTTCTCGCGGTGAGATGGAAGTGGCCAGAATGAAATCGGCACTTGATAAATCACGCCTTACACTCATTGTTGAAAAACTTGAAACCGAACATGATTTAAAAGAACTTCTCGATTTCGAGATTGATTTAGGCGAAGGCTATCTCTTCGGGCGTCCGGATTTGGAAATGGCCTACCGCCCTCGCCGCACAGCTTAATAAAAAATATATCGGAGTTACATAGTATGAAAAAACTTCCACTCTTCCTGACATTAAGCCTGCTCTCATTCAGCGCAATGGCAGGCACTCCGAAACCTGCAATCTCTCTGTATGGTGATTTGAAATACCCTGCCGACTTCAAACATTTCAACTATGTGAATCCTGATGCGCCAAAGGGTGGCGAACTCAAACTCTCTGCCATCGGATCATTCGATAATCTCAATCCTTATATCATTAAGGGCGAGGCCGCAGACGGCGTGGACGCCCTGACCAACGTCACATTAATGACCCAAAGCTATGACGAGGCCTTCTCGATGTACGCCATGCTTGCCGAAACGGTTGAACTCGCGGATGATCACTCCTCCATCACCTTCAACCTCAATCCAAAAGCCGTTTGGGATGATGGCAAAGCAATCACTGCGGATGATGTTGTCTGGACATTTAATACACTTCAAAAAGACGGCGCACCGTTTTACCGTGCTTATTATTCAGACGTGGCAAAGGTCACGGCAGACAGCAAACAAAAAGTAACCTTCACTTTTAAAACAAAAGAAAACCGTGAACTGCCGTTGATTATCGCGCAAATGCCGATCCTCCCCAAACATTACTGGGCTGATAAAAAATTCGCGGAGACAACCTTAACACCACCTGTTGCGGGTGGCCCATATAAAATATCCAAAGTGGATGCAGGGCGCACAATCGAATTTACGCGCAAAAAAGATTGGTGGGGCAATGCCCTGCCGACCAATAAAGGCCGTTATAATTTTGACAAAATTACCTACACTTATTTCCGTGATCAGAATGTGGCGCTTGAGGCTTTCTTCGCAGGTCAATTTGATTTCCAACAAGAAAGCATCGCCAAACTCTGGCAAAGTGCCTATAACGCACCACCCGTAAATGACGGACGCATCATCAAGAAAGAAATTGAAAATACGCGCCCCGTGGGGATGCAGGCTTTCCTCTATAACGTCCGCCGCCCTGTGTTCCAAGATATCGCCGTACGTAAGGCTTTGGCCTATGCCTTTGACTTTGACTGGGAAAACAAACAATTTGCTTTCGGGTCTTATAAACGCACACGCAGCTATTTTGAAAACTCTGAGCTTGCAGCAACTGGCCTCCCGTCTCCTAAAGAACTGGCTCTCCTCGAACCTTTAAAAGACAAAGTTCCTGCGGAAGTTTTCGCGACAAGTTATAACCCACCCTCAACAGATGGCAGCGGGAATAACCGCGCCAATCTGAAAACAGCATCCGACATATTGGACGCCGCAGGATATAAACTCGGCAAAGATGGAATCCGTGTGCATGAGAAAACAGGTGTTCGCCTTTCTTTTGAATTTGTTGAATCAAATCCGGCATTCGAACGTTGGATTTTGCCTTTCTCGCAAAACCTGAAACGCATCGGTGTCGAATGTAAATTCCGCGTACTGGACAGCACCCAATATATCAACCGCATGCAGAAATTCGATTTTGACATGACGACCAGTGTCATAGGACAATCCGACAGCCCAGGCAATGAACAACGCGAATTCTGGACATCTGCCAAAGCCGACATGGTCGGATCACGCAATTATATCGGCATCAAAAATCCTGCCGTTGATATATTGGTTGATAAACTAATTGCATCCAGCACCCGCGAAGACCTGATCGCCTCAACCCGCGCCCTCGACCGCGTCCTGCAATGGAATTACTATGCCATCCCGAACTGGTTCTACAACAAATGGCGCCTCGCATGGTGGTCAAAATTAGAACACCCCGAAAAATTATCGGGAATGACGCCAGCCGTTGTTGATACTTGGTGGGTGAAAGAAAAATAAATGCAGCCCAGAAATATCATCGTCATTCATGGCACAAAAGGGGCTCCCCATATCAATTGGTTTCCTTGGCTCAGCCAAGAATGTATGAAACTGGGGCATAAAGTTTATGTTCCGGAATTTCCAACACCTGAAA
>MEMI01000011.1 GCA_001767915.1 Alphaproteobacteria bacterium RIFCSPHIGHO2_02_FULL_46_13
CAGGCCGAGCGTATCAGAAGTCAAAAACCATGGCTGAAATCCACTGGCCCGCGCACCACGCGTGGCAAAATTGCGTCTTCACGCAATGCCATGCGCCACGGCTGCTATGGCACTGAATTTAAAATGCTTTCTTTGTATTTGAAAATGCAAAAATATTATATCGACACGTTGCGTTTTATGCTCAAACACGACCTTTTCATCGATGAAACCCCATGTGAAATTTCTGGGAACGAACTGAATGAAAATCCAATAAAATCAATACAAAACGATACGTTCGCGCACAAAAATATCATCGCTTTCCATCAACAAAAAACCTATCACGACGGACAAGCTTTTCATTCTTACGCTCATCTCAAGATTTTTAAGCCGTCAATTTCAAATAGAAGTCCGCCCCGGCCAATCCGGGTTGCGCATGGTCAAGGATCATGACTGGCGTGCTGACCAATGTGTTATTCCCTTTCAGGTCGTTGGTCAAAAACGCGCGGGTAAAAGCCAACTGGTCGAAATATGCCCCCAGTTTTTTTGGGACACCACCACCGATAAAGACGGTCCGTGCATTACTCATCAATGTTGCCGCTGATACACAAGACCCAAGGGTACGCGCAAAGAGACGCAGTGTCCAATTGGCGGCTTCACGGACATCATGGGATGTCGGGTCAATCAATTTTATTGGGACTTCACTGCCATCTTTAATTTGGCAATCAATCTTGCGGATTTTACAAATGGCATTGAAAGCTGTGGCCAATCCTGTGCCGGACGCAAAGGTCTCCATGGTCACAATTTTACCGCATTCACGCTCCAAATACCTCAAAACAGCCATCTCTTCTTCATCACTTGGCGCAAAGGCAGAATGGCCGCCCTCACTCGTGAGCACCAGAAACTGGTTGCTGTCCGTTACCATTCCCATACCGACACCAAGACCTGTTCCCGGGCCAACACAAACAAAGCGATGCTCTGGGCTGGATGTTAAAATACGTGTTGGTGATGCTTTTGCCTGTTTATTCGCCAGAATGCTCGCCGGAAAGAAAGGGGTGCCCGTTTTATAAAGAGCTGTACAGTCCGCTTCGCTCATCGTCGCGATGGAATAACAGACGGCTTCGAAATCATTGATGGTATGGACATCATCGGCTGGCATGTCTGTGAAATTCAGTTGCTTTTGCCCCCATGGGCCTTGGGTAAACATCACGTTCGTTGGGTCAATAGCGGACCCGGCCACGGCAATCACGGCACGTTTTGCTTTGGTATGACCTTGGTCTTCCAGATAGGTGCGAACAACATCACCCGGGCTGGCAAAATTGGCACATCTATACTCTTGGACGTTGAAAATTCCTTGTGGATTCGACATCGCGAGACGGGCATTTGTTCCGCCGAAATCACCGACAATTGATGGGAACTTTTCTGCTTTTTTTGCTGCAGGACTCATTTTTTTACCATTTTTATTTTGTTTTTTTGTAATGTTTGCGGATGCTTATCATTGTTTTCATAACATGACAAGCATTTTTCGTACTTCAACACATAAAAAACCCGCCATTCCTGACGGGTTCTTCAAATCTTTATGCGATAAGCAATTACTCAGAAGCAGCTTCAGCAGCTTTTTTCTTAGCAGGAGCTTTTTTCTTTGGCGCAGCTTCTGCGTCTTCGGCAGTTGCTTCGGCTTTTTTGGTGTTCGCTTTTTTAACTGCTTTGGTTGGAACAGTTGTCTCGTCCGCTGGACCAGCAACAACAGCTTCATCAGCAGAGAAATCTTGACCGGAATCTTTACCGCGTGCAGTTACATCACGGTCAACAAATTCGATCACAGCGAGAGGAGCCGCATCCCCATAACGGAAGCCAGCTTTCAGAACGCGTGTATATCCACCTGGACGACCGGCATAACGCTCAGCGAGTACAGAGAACAATTTACGAACCATTTCTTCATCACGCAACATAGCAATAGCTGCACGACGGTTAGCAAGGCCACCTTTTTTACCAAGGGTGATCAGTTTCTCAACAACCGGACGAAGGTCTTTTGCCTTTGGCAGAGTGGTGATGATTTGTTCGTGCTTGATCAACGCATTCGCCATGTTCGAGAACAAAGCTTTACGGTGAGAGGTTGTACGATTTAACTTACGTTGTTTTAATCCGTGTTTCATTTTAGTTTGCCTTTCTCTGGCGTTTGCGACATCACAAGGTGATTGTCATTGTGTAACCTACGACCACTTGCTTTTCAGCCGTTCTATCACAGGGGCGGGCTTTATGCCCTTGTCAGTTGAGCGGAACATCAGATCAACTGATCATCCGCTCATCCGATAATCTGTTAGTGTGCGAATGGATCATCAAGACGTTTAGCAAGGTCTTCAATGTTCTCTGGTGGCCATCCTTCAACTTGCATACCGAGGTGCAGACCCATCATGGTCAACACTTCTTTAATCTCGTTGAGGGACTTACGACCGAAGTTCGGAGTACGAAGCATTTCTGATTCTGATTTTTGAACCAAGTCACCGATATAGATGATGTTGTCATTTTTCAGGCAGTTTGCAGAACGGACGGACAGCTCAAGCTCTTCGACCTTTTTCAGCAAGTTGCGGTTGAACGGCAATGACTCTTCCACTTCGGATGCTTGTGATTCTTTTGGCTCTTCGAAGTTGATGAAGACTTGCAATTGGTCTTGAAGAATACGTGCTGCATAAGCAACTGCATCATCAGGGCTAATCACGCCATTCGTTTCTACAACCAAGGTCAATTTATCGTAGTCAGTGATCTGACCAACGCGGGTATCTTCCACTTCGTAAGATACTTTGCGAACTGGTGAGAAAATGCTGTCCACAGGGATCAGACCAACAGGAGCTTCTTCCGGACGGTTCATGGATGCAGGACGGTAACCTTTACCAGTTCCAACAGTCATTTCCATGTCCAGTTTTGCACCTTTGTCGAGTGTGCACAGAACGAGGTCTGGGTTCATGATTTCGATGTCTGCACCAGCTTCGATCATACCGGCAGTCACTTCACATGGGCCTTCTGCCAAGATGCGCATCCGTTTCGGACCTTCGGCGTGCATACGAACTGCAATCGCTTTAATGTTCAAAACGATGTCGGTCACATCTTCACGAACACCTTCGATGGTCGAGAATTCATGCTGAACACCGGCGATTTTAACAGCAGTCACTGCTGCACCCTGCAAAGAGGACAACAGAATACGACGCAAGGAGTTACCCAAGGTCAAACCAAAGCCGCGTTCCAAAGGTTCAACGACAACTTTACCAACGTTACGCGCGTCAGCCTTGCGTTCAACTTCGACTTTGTTAGGTTTAATCAGTTCGAGCCAGTTTTTCTGAATCAGCATGCTTGTTCCCTTTCACCATGCAATGGAGTGCCGCCCAATAGCGACACTTTTATTAAGTAGTTTAGAAACTAAATACGACGACGTTTCGGAGGACGGCAACCGTTGTGTGGAACGGGGGTCACATCTTTAATCGACTTGATATTGTATCCAGCAGAGATCAAACCACGAAGAGCAGATTCACGTCCTGCGCCCGGGCCTTTGATCACAACATCAACATCGCGCATACCATGTTCGGCTGCTTTGCGTGCAGCGTCTTCAGCGGTCAATTGTGCAGCGTAAGGAGTTGATTTACGTGACCCCTTAAAGCCCATGATACCGGCGGAAGACCATGCAATGGTGTTACCCATCGGGTCGGTGATGTTGATGAAAATATTGTTGAATGATGCGTTGATGTGCGCGTATCCAGAAATAACGTTCTTACGAACGATCTTTTTACGGGCTCCACCTTTTGCTCCGGCTTTACCGGCTTCTTTTTTAACGGCCATGATTTTTCTACCTTTATCTCTCTAAAAACGTTTGAATTATTTCTTAACGATCTTTTTACCAGCAACCGGTTTCGCAGGACCTTTACGGGTACGAGCGTTGGTGCGGGTACGTTGACCACGAACAGGCAGACCACGGCGGTGACGAAGACCACGGTAGCATTGCATATCCATCAGACGTTTAATGTTGAGGGAAACTTCACGACGCAAATCACCTTCGATCTGGAAACGACCAGATTCAATGATTTTACGGATTTGGTTCAATTCATCTTCTGTCAGATCTTTCATACGACGGGAAAAATCGATCCCGATTTCTGTACAGATTTGTTCAGCAGTGAAACGACCAATGCCATGAATATAGGTGAGCGAAATGATAGCTCTTTTATTGTCAGGAATGTTGACGCCGGAAATACGGGCCATATTGTGGACTCCTTATAAGTCATTTGTTGATTTCTAACCGATCCGTAATGCCAGATCGTATACCAATAATTCCTACAAGCTTTTGCTTCCAAAGGCTTTTCATGTGGGAATTACGCCGCAATATAAATATTAACGAACTTCTGTCAACCATTTTCTGCGATTTTTCTGTGGATAAGTCACTTTTTTAGGACAAAATGATTAATAGATACTATGACAACAAAAAAGCCGCCTCATTTTCTCGTTAATAAATTTTAATACATTTGAGATACCGTGCTTTCGGACAAGAGTATTTCGCTCACCCATTATTATTTTACATATGTTTTTAACCGGTAAATTAAATATCATGAAAACCAAAATCATCCTGATTGCTGCTACCACAGTTATTTCACTATTAGCTGCAGCGGCAAATGCAGCTTCAATTGATAGTATTGGTGATTTACCAGGCGGAGCAATCTCCTCTGCTGGCGCAGGAATTAGTAACGATGGAACAGTCATTGTAGGAAGCTCAATTTCAAACAATGGGGTACAGGCCTTTCGTTGGACACTAGGCACTGGCATGATTAATATTGATGATATAGCTGGCACAACCAACAATAGCATAACTTATGCAGCTAATAATGATGGCTCAGTCGTTGTTGGACTTGCTACAACAGCTGGTGGAACAGAAGCTTTTCGATGGACATCTGGCACAGGCATGATCGGGCTTGGTTACCTTCCCGGCAGTAATTTCAGTTTCGCCTATAGCACCAATAATGATGGTTCAATTGTTGTTGGTGAAAGCATTACGGGAAGCGTATCCGAGGCTTTTCGATGGACGTCAGGCACAGGCATGATCGGGCTTGGCTTTCTTCCTGGTGGTTCAATCTACAGTTCTGCGCGCGGCATTAGTGGTGACGGTTCAATTATTGTGGGTAGCTCAGAAGGCTCCGGTATATATCATGCCTTTCGATGGACATCAGGTACAGGCATGGTGGATCTTGGAGACCTTGCGGGTGGAGGTTTCAACAGTGATGCCTTTAACATTAGTACAGACGGTTTAGTTATTGTTGGTGGTAGTGATACCCCTGCAGGAACAGAGGCCTTTCGCTGGACTGCGGGCACGGGGATGGTCGGACTTGGTGACCTTGCAGGTGGAAACGTCAACAGCAATGCCCTTGCTGCAAACGGAAACGGATCGGTCATCGTCGGGATAGGTGAAACAGCCGCTGGGGCAGAAGCTTTCCGATGGACATCAGCCAATGGCATAGAATCCCTGTCCGATATTCTAACAGCCGCAGGCGTTAATTTAACAGGTTGGTCTCTTAGCGCTGCTACATGTATTGATGACAGCGGAAATCTCATTACAGGTTATGGGACATATTTAGGTGATACGATGGCGTTTTTGGTAAATACTGCCACCGCCGCCGTCACAACAGTCACAGACTTCAGCGCCAGTTTGTCATCAGCGATTATCCCCGTCCAGCAAGCCCAAAGTGCCATCGTCAATAATATTGACCAATCTCTTTTTGCGGCCACTCAATCTTTTGCCGCTTTTGATACGTCTATCATCCTATCTGATCCATCCGCAATAGCACCCGCAGCAGGAGATGATATGGATGCCCGTTCCTTCCTGTCCGATAAAAAATGGTCGGGTTATATGGTTGGGTCTTTCAACATCGGTCAGGATAATGACTTTGATAATAACAATATTAATGGAACAATGGGCATTCTCTTTTCACCCAATCCCAATATGATTTTTGGCGGCGGATTGATTGGAAGTCATGGTCGTTCAGATATGTCACATAGTGGAGATAGTCAGTTGGATTCCAAAGGTGGATCAATGCTATTTGCCTATAAAACAGATGCAGGGTTCAGACTTTATTCAACGGCATTTGCCGCAGGCATCTCTGTGGAAACAACGCGGAATTATATTAATGGCACAGGTATAGACACATCTTATGGCGACACAGATGGTATGGGTTACGGCTTTGCCCTGCGAAGCGGTTGGGAGTTTCCGATCAATCATACAACGCGCATAATGCCTTACGGAGAAATCCATTTATCACGCACCACATTAGACGGATACACCGAAACAAGCGGCGGGTTCCCTGCTACATTCGGCAAAACAACTAACGACCAGATGACCTCACGCCTTGGCGCAGAAGTTTCATATGATATTTTACCCACACTCTCATTTTCCGGACGCGCCGCTTGGGCTCATCGCATCAAAGAAAGCGATAATGGATTATCCGTCAGCACGACTGGCTTTACGGGGGTCTTAACCCCTGAAGATGGTGATCGCAATTGGGCAGAAGGAACCATTTCTACGAGATGGCAGGCCTCTTCAAAAACAACTTTCAATGCGGAGCTTACTGGACGCACAGGAAAAACCCAAGATCCAGCTGTAAGCCTCATAGTCGGCGCTAAAATGGATTTTTAGTCTTCTCTATTTTTTGATAAGCTCAACAAAGCAAGAAGAGAAAGATTAAAAATATATGGGCTACCACCTGACAATTTTAAGAACCCTTAAGGACAGACAGCTTGATATTACTTTAAGCGAAGCAAGATCTGCTGCAGATAATACAAGCAACTGGCAATATGATAAGGACGATGAATGTTTTACATTTACTTGCCCCCAAGGCATGATCTCCTTATTTCTTGATGAGGGCGAACTATGGATGCAAGATTTCCACGGTGAGGCTTGGCAATTAGAACCTATGCTGGCTCTAGCAAAAAGCTTAAATGCGCGCGTTCGTGGAGATGAACTTGAAACTTATGAGACCATTGATAAAACTTACTTTCATCCAGATGATACTCTTTTAAGAAAAGAAGCACTGATAGCCGGTAAGGAAATTGCAGAGAAAAGCCTCAGAGAATCAAAGCGCATTCGTAATTTTATTGTCGGCTTTTTTATTATTCTAGGTATTATTGCCTTTATAATCGGCAAGCAGTTTGAACAATAAAAAAAGGCAGTCAAATGACTGCCTTTCTTAAATTTAAATCTCTATTCAACCCAGGCCACACGCAAAATGTTGGTAGAACCTGGAGTCCCGAACGGTACACCTGCGGTCATCACGAAACGCTCGCCTTTTTTGGCCAAGCCTTCGGCTCCGATCCGTTGTTGAGCCATTTTAACGGCATCTGCGAAGTTGCTGACTTCATCCACCACAATCGCATGAACCCCGTAGGATACGGACAGGCGGCGTGCGGTTGCCAGATTTTGGGTCAAACAGGCCACTTTCATCGCAGGGCGTTGGCGCACAGCACGAAGGGTTGTTGTTCCCGATGTGGTGTAAGTCACGATACAGGAGGCCTGCAGATTATGAGCCACTTGGTCAGCAGCAATGGTGATGGCATCCCCCGCATCATTATGACGCGCATCCGGATGGTCGGCATTGATCAGAGTACGATAGAGCGTATCTTTTTCAACCGTACGACAAATACGATCCATCATCTCAACTGCCTCAATCGGATATTGACCGGCAGCAGTTTCGGCAGAGAGCATCACCGCATCAGTCCCGTCAAAAATAGCGGTTGATACGTCGTTGACTTCGGCGCGGGTCGGGGATGGATTTTCAATCATCGATTCCATCATCTGCGTTGCAACCACAATCGGTTTGCCCGCAAAACGGACAGCACGCACCACACGTTTTTGCGCGAGAGGCACTTCCTCAGGCGGAATTTCAACACCCAAGTCACCGCGTGCGAGCATCACCGCATCACATTGCGCGATCATTTGATCGAGATATGTCAGGGCAGATGGTTTTTCGAGTTTAATCATCAAGGATGCACGACCCGCAATCAATTTACGCGCCTCGATCACATCTTCAGGTTTTTGAACGAAGGATTGTGCGATCCAGTCAACACCCATGCCAAGTGCGGCTTCCAAGTCAATCTTGTCTTTTGGGGTGAGGGCATCAAGTGGCAGAACAACACCCGGTACGTTGAAGCCTTTATTGTTAGAAAGAGTACGACCAGCCTTGATCTCACCGACCAAGAATCCGTCACCACGATCAACAATTTCCATACGGACTTTTCCGTCATCCAGAAGAATGAATGACCCGACAGGCATTGTGTTAATGACCTCTGGGTGCGGCAAATTAACGCGTGTTTCATCACCGAGTTCAGAGTTTAAATCGAGACGGATTTTCTGACCGATTTTCAGTTCGATCTTACCATCTTTAAAACGACCAACGCGGAGTTTAGGCCCTTGCATATCCGCAAGAATAGCAATCGGGCGACCTGTTTCTTTTTCAACATTGCGGATAAACTGGACGCGTTCGGCGTGGTCTTTGTGATCTCCGTGAGAAAAGTTCAAGCGGAACATATCAACGCCCGCCAAGAATAATTTGCGGATCATTTCTTCGGAGTTAGAGGCCGGACCCAATGTCGCAACAATTTTAGTCTGGCGTGGACGGATTATGGTTGTCATAGTTATTTGTCTTCCTGTTTATGGCGTATAAAAGCCTTTTGAAAAATACAGTTAGATGATTATAGTGAACCCAAGAAAAATCAAGTCAGAATCACGGAGTGCCAGATGATTAATACAGATTTCAGGGGAAAAGTTGTGACCGTATTTGGCGGGACAGGATTTTTGGGTCGCTATATTGTGGCCGAACTGGCAGCTATTGGCGCAATCGTCAAAATTGTCACCCGCCACACTCCGTCTGCCTATTTCTTAAGAACATACGGCAACCCGGGGCAAATTGTACCTGTTTACACAAGCTATGCTTCCCCCACCGAAATTGAAGAGGTTATCAAAGGGTCTTACGCCGTCGTCAATTGCCTTGGCATATTGCATGAGGGTGGGAAGCGGGCGAGTTTTGACCATATTCACACCGAACTCCCGAAATGGGTGGCGAAAGCCTGTGCCGCGACAGGTGTGAC
>MEMI01000012.1 GCA_001767915.1 Alphaproteobacteria bacterium RIFCSPHIGHO2_02_FULL_46_13
ATCCACCAACCAGAAATGCCTACCGACTTCAAAGAAGTTCAGTTGTTGTGTGCGTCCTGGCGTGTGGGAGACGTGGGCGATTTTACGGCCCATGATGGCGTTGATCAAAGATGATTTGCCGACGTTGGAACGCCCTGCAAACGCGATCTCTGACATCTCGCTGGGTGGGAGTTGGTTGAGGTTCACGATCCCTAAGCGGAAATCGCAAGGGCCAGAGAAAATCTGGGCTGCCGTTGCAGGTGGTTGAGGGATCAATTCATCTGACATGATTTACGCCCTCTCGTCTTTTTTATCAGATTTTTCTTCTCTGATTTTTTCAACGACTTTTGCGGCTTCGATTTTGTGTGAATCTGCGTGTTCTTTCGCACCCTCTTTGTCAAAGAGATAGATCGGAACCCCCATAGACCGCATGATATAAGCCTGTTGCAGAACAGAGAGCACGTTAGAGATTGCCCAGTAAATCACAAGACCTGACGCAAAAGATGACAATACATAGGTCATGATCCATGGCATAAAATTGGCCATATCTTTTTGAATTTGGTCGGTTGGTGGTGGGTTCAAATGTTTTTGGAACAACATCATCAACAACATCAGTATAGACCATGGTCCAATCATCAGGAAGGATGGTGGTGTGAAAGGAAGTAATCCAAACAGATTAAACACCGTCAATGGGTCATGGGCAGAGAGGTCATGAATCCATCCGAAGAATGGCGCATGACGCATTTCAACCGCAATCGACATCACTTTATAAATCGCAAAGAAAACCGGCATTTGAAGGAGGATCGGGAAACAGCCAGCCATTGGATTAACTTTTTCTGTTTCGTATAATTTGACTAATTCTTGGTGCAATTTTGCTTTGTCATTGCCGTAGCGTTCCTTGATTTCCGCCATTTTCGGGGCGACTTTTTTAAGTCCTGCGAAAGAACGGTATGATTTGCTGGCTAACGGATAAACCGCACCACGAACCACAAAGGTCAACAGAATAATGGCAACACCAAAGTTTCCGACCCAGCTGTTAAAGAGGATGAGGAGGAAATAAAGTGGTTTGGTCAGGAAATATAAAAGACCAAAATCAACTGCCAAGTCAAAATGTTTGACGCCCAATTTATCTTCATATTCGTCGAGCAATTTGATTTGTTTTGCGCCAACGAAAAGATTCAAAGTTTCTTCAACAGATTTGCCCGGGGCAAGTATTTCTTTCTCACCACGAATATCAACTTGATAAATATTTTGTGTTGGGTCTTTTAAATTCGGTGTGGCTTGGAATGTGAATGTGCTTTGTTCCATTTGTGGTGGAAGCAGAGCCGCCAGCCAGTATTTTTCACCAAAGCCAATCCAGCCCGTTAGAGACGTGAATTTTTTAATGCCGTCTTCTTCAAGCGTATTATATTTAATTTCTTGTAGTTCATCAGCAATATATCCCATCGGGCCTTCATACCCAAAACCTTTGCCATGGTTCTCCGGCAAACCCTTGCGGGTCAAGGAAGAGTAGGGGTAGAGGGTGATTTCTTTGCCGGATGTGTTGGTGGCTTTTTGAGTGATGGTGAGCATGAAATGCTCGTCAATTTTATAGGTTTTCTCAAACGTCAAACCTGTTCCGTCTGACCATGTGAGGGTCACCGGTGTTGACGGAGTCAACGTATCATTGTCTTTGATTTTCCAGACGGAATCTTTATTGGGCATTTTAATGTCGGTGGAATCAGACAGCCATCCTGTTTCGGCATAGTGTGGTTTGTCTGTGTCGGATGGTGACATCAGAATGACTTTTTCCGTGCCTTTTAATTCAGTGAAATAATTTTTAAGAGAAATGTCATCAATGCGATTTCCAACAACAGGAATTGATCCGATCAGTTCATTGGATGACAGCGTAATGCGTTTTGTAGATGCAATTTTTTCTGCACGCGGAATAATTTTGGTGGCAGGGTCGGCATCGACTTTTGATTGCGGCGCGGCTTGTTCGGCAATCGCCTGTTGTTGTTTGACAGCGGCCATGCGTGGGCCAATTACAAAATGTTCAAAAGCAAACCACAGGAGGAGCGATGACAGGACAAAGATGATCAGATTTCTTTTGTCTTTCGGGTGCATAGCTTTTTGATTAGGGTCGAAGTTCATGTAACTAGCCTTATAATTTACTGTGTTTGGTTTCTGATTGTTTTGAATTGCTTTGCTTATACCTGATGATATCCAAAATCGCAAACCGTTCTGGTACGGGATCTGTCCATGGGCGTTTGCTGTAGGGGTGGCAATTGCAAATTCGGAAAATGGTTAAAATGCTGCCCTTGATAAAGCCAAATTTTTCATAGGCTTCGTGCGCGTAGCAAGAGCATGTGGGATGGTAACGGCATTGATTCCCTATGAGCGGCGATAGTGTCACTTGGTAGAGTTTAATCAGCAGTTGAGCGAGTTTCTGGAGCATCATGGTTCAAATTTAGCTTTTTCAGGCACCATTTCAAATCTTTGCGCAAATCATCCATTGAAAGCGTCAAAGAGTCCTTGCGGGCAACAATCATATAGGCCATATCGGCCTTGGCAGACGTTGTTAAAATTTCATAGGCCACGGCGCGTAGTCTGCGGCGCATTTTGTTTCTGTCTGTGGCCAATTTTGCCGCATGTTTAGAAGTAATGACACAAAAGTCGGGTGTTGGTTTCCCAGAGGGAATGGCCTGCACCGCAAAGCCTTTGGATACCCAACGTGTTTTTGTTTTTCGAAGAGAATCAAAAGCCGCCTGTTGTTTCAGGCGGCTTAAAACTTGAATCTGTTCTTTGGTGGCTTTCATTCGAAATCCACTGAAGAACTAAGCAGAGAGGACTTTACGCCCTTTTGCACGGCGGCGGGATAGAACTTGAGCTCCATCTGCGGTTGCCATACGGGAACGGAATCCGTGGCGGCGCTTGCGCACCAGTTTGCTTGGTTGGTATGTACGTTTGCTCATAGTAAAACTCCGAAATACTTAATTCTGAAGGGCAGTTAATAGAGATATTAAGGGCAAGAGTCAACAATAGAATCGGGTTTTTGAGCTAAAAATATTAGATTTTCGGTTTTTAAGGGGATTTTAAGACCTTTACACCAAAATCTGCTTTTCTTTCCAATGGCTTTGCCCTAATTTGAGGCAGTCAAATTTATTAAAGGATTATATTCAATGTACGAAGATAATAACTGGAATCCAGTGGTTGGTGAAGAGCTGCAAGGCTTTATTACCCAAGTGAATCCAATCGACGGAAAATATCAGGCTAATGCCCAGACCACAGAGGTCGGCTGGAGAACATTGCCTTATTATGATCAGGTTGTTCTGATTCGTCTGCGTGATCGCAGCTGGGGCAAGCCAAGACTTTCCATATATTTCCTTGCGGATCAAGGCGTATTGTACCGTTTGAATGGTACATCTCCGCCAATCCATGAAGTCAACGCCAAGGCACCTATTAAGGTCACTGAAGAGAATGTTTTAGAATATCTGAAGTTCTTCTGCTTCTTTGTTCGTGGCGAAGAAGGCCCGTTCCTGATCGCCGAGACAATGCAGGATCCGTATATCCCACAAAACATGGATCCTAAAACCAAAGCTGTTATCGAGGGAACTGTTCGTGCTGCCAGCTATGAAGGTCGTAACGAACAAGGTCATTTCCTGTGCGATGCTGTGGTTTATTATTCCAACGCATTGTTTATCGCTAATTTCGCGGTTCAACCATCTGGTATGATTGAAATGCTGAATGACGAACCGATTGCGGCTGACCTGCCTGTGAAGGTTGATGCGCCAGTAGCATAGTAGAATTAAAAAACTCAAAAAATTTCGGGGGAGCATTGCTCCCCCGATTTTTAATTTATATGATTAGAACTAGAACTTAATATCTGTTCCAAGAAGGATTGCAGTAGCATTAAAGTCTGTTGTGCCTTGTTCTATGTCGTAGTAGTGGGCTGATCCTCTGAAAGACATGCCCGGAATGACTTTGTAGGTCACGCCAGCCGAGTAGCGGTTCACATCGGCAGAGTTCACATCATCATTTTTGTTATAGTAAGATGCTCCGTAGACCAATTTACCTTCGGTATAGTCAGCGCCAAGGACAGAATATTTCATGTCGTCGGTGGCTGACCCTGCATCATCTACATGGTATGCTGCACCAACGCCGAATTTGCCAATGTTGAAATCAACACCGACATTCCATGCTTCTCGGTCATTCAGAGCCGAAGTTTCTGCTTGTGCTTTGGAATAGCCAGCCCCGATTGCATAGTCAAATGTATCGCTGACTTTGTTTTCATAGCGAGCGGCTCCTTCTAGGATTTGAGAACGATCAGCCGCATCATTGTCGGTAGAGTTACCAGCCGCACCGCGTGAGGTTCCGCTAGCATCAGGTGTGTAGGACAAACCAAGTTGGAGGCCGCTAAATCTTGGTGTGATATAGCTAATCTTATCCACTTTCGCAGACACATCTTGGTCGTAGTCGGTTTCATATGAGGCTGCAGCAAGCGCGCCTGTGAGTCCACTGGCAGGCATATTGATAGGGTTGATCAATTGCAGGCGCCCATCAATGTTGGAGTCGGCAGCAGGGGCAACAACTTGAAGAATATAAGGTGTACCATAGGTACGGCCAAAATTGACTTTACCCCAGTCACCAGAGAAAAAGACGTAGCTTTCATCAACGAAGAAATCGTCTCCGCCATCTGCTTGACCTTCAATATGTGCGCCAACAGTCAGGCCATTCTCAAGAGTTGCTTTTCCATCAAAATGGATTTCGGTTGTGCGCAGCATATCAACTTTATTTACGCTGCTTCCTGTGGCTTCGTCTTGGTCAACATAAGACATGTATCCTTTGAAGTAGCCGCCTAAGTTCAATTTGATGCCATCATTTGTGTCTGCTGCATAAGCAGGAGTAGACAATAATGCCCCGATGATTGCTGCACTGGCCAAAAATTTATTTTTCATGTTGTGATCCTATTTTCTAAAAAAAGTTGGGATATAAGGTTGAACGCAGTATGATAATCGAAAGAGCCTATTGAATTTAAGAGACTTGATTCTATTTAACTGTGTTTGATGTTATTATTCTCATTGCCTTGGATCAAGCAGTTTGACTGTTTCAATGGTTATTTAGGCGTGATACGAAATATTTTTGCAACAGTTTGCGGCGCAGCAGAATTGCGGGTTGAATGACTTTCGCAAGATATAGTTGCCTAAAGTTAGGCAGCCTTAATTTTTGTTAAAAATCCACGGATTTCAGTGCTGAGTGAGCCTGAGACACTGGTGATGTTTTGGGCAGCATCCAGAACATGTTTACTCGCTATCCCTGTTTTGTCCGCAACAGCACTTACATTCACAATACTGCTTGTCAGGGCATCTGTGGCATCATTGGCCTGATGAAGGTTTTGGGTAATGCCCTGGGTTACAACGCTCTGCTCTTCAACGGCAGATGAAATGGTTGATGAGATTTCATTCATGCTTTTTACTGTTTTGCTAATATTCAGAATAGCTTCAACGGCTTTTTCAGTCGAAAGACGCATGGAAGTGATATGCCCTGAAATTTCTTCGGTTGCTTTTGCTGTCTGGGTAGAGAGAGCTTTTACTTCGTTGGCAACTACTGCAAATCCCTTGCCCGCATCACCAGCACGCGCAGCCTCAATCGTTGCGTTGAGGGCAAGGAGGTTGGTTTGTTCGGCGATCTGGTTAATCATCTCAATGACTTCACCGATGCGCTGCGCGGATTGTGCAAGTTCTGACACGGTGACGTTTGTTGATTCTGCTTCGATAACGGCGCGCCCGACAATATTTGTGCTGACTTCCACCTGGCGGGCAATTTCCGATACGGCTGCGGACATTTCTTCCGTTGCTGCGGCAACTGTCTGGACGCTGGCGGCGGTTTGTTGCGCAGATTGGGCAACAATTGATGCCTCGTTTGATGTGCCCGTGGCATAGCCGGACATGTCCTGTGCAGTCGTTTGCATGTCTGCTGATGAAACGGACACATCTTTTAAGTATCTGGCAATATTGCCTTCGAATTCTTTGATCATGCTATCAATGGCTATAGAGCGTTTTTCTTTAAGGGCTTCTTCGCGACGTGTTGCAGCTTCTGCGGCCTCACGCTGTTTGGCGTTTTCTTTGAAAATGACCAAGGCCCCAGCGAGTTCGCCAATTTCATCTTTGCGTGCTGCGTAGGGCACTTCGCCGTCCAGTTTGCCCGAGGCAACGTCCAGCATGGCTTCAGTCATTTTAGCCAATGGTGCAATAACTTTGTTGCGCACAATAAAAATGCCGAAAACACCAATCAGAAGAACAAAAGCCAGCAAAGCCGCATTGATGATAAGCTGTTTCACGGCATCCTGATTCATACGGTCAACATGCTCCTCCATCACTGCGAGAGCCGTAAAAGGAACGGCTACAATGATATCAAAAGACTGATTGGTGATTTTTTGAAACTCCTCAAAACCAATTGGGGAGGGCTGTCCGGAAAGAATCGCGGTGGCTACGCTATCAGAGAGTGGAATAATTTTATCAAAATATGATTTTTGGACTTGCTCCACACTCTCTTTGATTTTCGGATCAACAGCATCGCGGTAGGCAAGGTCTTGTAACATCGGCCAAACAACATTGATTTCCCCACCAAGAGCAGCGGCTTTTTTCTGATTTTCAGGTGTTAAGGCTGCGGACTTGATGGCTTCTGTGTAGACGTTTCGTTGAAGGCCGGCAGCGGCGCGGATAGCATAACCAAAATCTTTGATATCAATTAATTCTGCAACAATAGGGTCTGTTTGGCGCAGATCTACCCCTATATCACGGGAAATAAGGGATAGGGCATCAATAGCTTTGGTAGAAGATTCTTCCCATTCTTTCTTAATAGTTACGGGGCGGTCAGCCAAGGAGAGGGCCGCGAATTTATCGGCTTTGACACGCATGGCGGAGAGATCATCAAAGGATTTTTGAAGGTCGGCAAGTGCTACGCGCCCGCAATTCATTTCTTTACAGGCGTCAATAACTGCTGCAAATGCCGGTAATGATTTCGCGCGCAAATTAGCTATTGTTTCTGTTCTGGCGGCGGTCACAGCTGTGTCTCCGGTAATCGCAATACGAACATCGGAGCGTTCTACGCGCATATTTTGGAGAGCAATAAACACGTTATTGAGCAGAGCGCTGCTATCAGAAATATGTTCCGCAGTAACTTTTTGGTCGTAGGATTTTTTCAAAGAAAGGGAGAAGTTACCAACCAGTAATAAAAGAGTGGTAACAAATAAAATATTAAGAACGGCGCCAATACGTAAATTAGACATGCGAAAAACTCCAAATTATGGTGATTATAATGTTTTAGAGGGTCGTTTTAACGCAGTGTATTATTTTTGCTCAGGGCTAAGGATAATTACGATAGTATAGATATCTTGCAAGTTTTTGTAAAGTTATGTGCGGGTGATATTTTCATATTGAAATTGGTTTGATTTTTTAAAAAGTCAATAACTAGGGCTGGATTTTAACTTATAAATGTTTTATCACTTCAGTCTAATACCGCACTTCCGTTCCTATTGTGGAGTGTGCCCTTTCAACCGCTTTTAAACATAAGATTTTAGAATGTCATCAAACGATCATCATTCACACTGCTGCGGCGGTGGAAACTGTTCCCCGAGCACAGAAATAAAAGACCAGAAAACCGAAGAATGTTGCGGACATTGTGATGAGCCGTCACGCCGTGACTTCCTCTTTATGACGGCGGGCGCCATGGGTGCTGTTGCGGCTGGGAGTGTTGTCTGGCCATTTATTTCCCAGATGAATCCTGCGGCTGATACGAAGGCGCTTTCCACAACTGAGGTGGATATTGCCTCTATTGCCGAAGGGCAAGCAGTTACAGTGATGTGGCGCGGTAAGCCTGTTTTTATTCGTCACCGTACAGCTAAAGAAATTGAAGAAGCCAAAGCCGTTGACGTTGCCACGCTCCGCGACAAACAGAGCGATGATCAGCGTTTTAAAACAAGACCGGAAATTCTGGTTGTGATCGGGGTTTGCACGCATCTTGGATGTATTCCGCTTGGACAAAAGACAGGTGAGGTAAAGGGAGATTATAATGGATGGTTCTGTCCATGCCATGGGTCAGCTTATGATACATCAGGTCGTATCCGCAAAGGCCCTGCGCCAAAGAATCTCGAAGTCCCGAGCTATAGTTTTATCTCTGATACGCTGATCCGTATCGGTTAATTGATCTTTTAATGGAGCCTATATAATGTCTGCTGGTCCACGTACACCTTTTGAAAATCCTGTTGTTGAATGGGTTGATCAACGTCTTCCTATCTTTACAATGATCAATAAAGAATATGGTGTTTTTCCGACACCTAAAAACTTCAACTATTTCTGGAATTTTGGCGCGATTGCGATGTTCATGTTGGTCACAATGATTGTGACAGGGATCACCCTCGCCATGCACTACGCAGCCGATACGACCGTTGCTTTTGATAAGGTTGAACATATTATGCGTGACGTGAATTACGGATGGTTACTCCGTTATATTCACATGAACGGGGCTTCGTTCTTTTTTATTGCTGTCTTTGTTCATATTTTCCGTGGAATGTATTACGGGTCTTATAAAGCACCGCGTGAACTCCTCTGGATTTTCGGCGTGATTATTTTCTTGTTGATGATGGCGACGGCTTTCATGGGCTATGTTTTGCCTTGGGGGCAAATGAGCTTCTGGGGGGCGACTGTTATTACCAACCTCTTCTCTGCTATTCCTGTTGTTGGGACAACAATCGTGGAATGGTTATGGGGCGGGTTCTCGGTTGATAACCCGACACTCAACCGTTTCTTTGCGTTGCACTACCTTCTTCCGTTCGTGATTGTGGGCGTTGTCTTCCTTCACGTTTGGGCATTGCATGTGACTGGTTCAAACAACCCATCTGGGATCGAGCCAAAAACAGAAAAAGATACATTGCCGTTCCACCCTTACTACACCATGAAAGACAGTTTCGGTCTGGTTGTGTTTATCACGATCTATGCCGTGTTCGTGTTCTTTATGCCGAACGCGCTGGGTCACCCTGATAACTATACACCGGCTAACCCGATGGTGACACCTGCACACATCGTTCCTGAATGGTACTTCCTTCCGTTCTATGCGATCTTGCGTGCGATTAACTTTGATGTTGGTATTCCGTTTACCGACATCGTGTTCTTCGAAGCAAAATTGGGTGGTGTTCTGGCGATGTTCGGTTCAATCGTTTTGGTTGCACTGATGCCTTTCCTTGATAAACATCCTGTGCGCTCTGCACGTTATCGTCCTAAGTATCGTATTGCGTTGTTGCTCTTTGTACTGTCCGTATTTGTTTTGGGTAAAATCGGCGGAATGCCCGCCGATGCACCTTTGATGCATATCGGGTCATTCTTGTTGACCACAACACATATTGCACAATTGTTGACACTTTATTATTTCGCGTTCTTTTTGGTTATTCTTCCATACCTTAGCAAACGTGAAAAAGCCCTCCCAATGCCTGAAAGCATTAATGACGCTGTTCTGCAATGCAAATCAGGAAAGTGCTGTGAGGCCTAAGATGAATAAGACTATGGAGAAAAATTCAATGTTTAAAAAATTGATCCTGACCTCTGCGGCTGTGATGGCGCTTTCTGTGCCAAGTGCGCATGCGGCTGAGAGCGCAGGCGTTCATGAAATCGTCGATGTGCCATTCTCTTTTGAGGGGCCATTGGGAACATATGATAAAGCATCTTTGCAGCGTGGCTTAATGGTTTATCGTCAAGTCTGTGCAGGTTGCCACTCACTGAAACGCGTGGCTTACCGCAACCTCGAAGATTTGGGATATTCTCCTGAACAGATTAAAACAATCGCTGGTGATGTAACCGTGATGGATGGCCCGAATGATGAGGGTGAAATGTTTGAACGCCCAGGTCGCCCGAGTGATCGTTTCAAATCTCCATTTGTGAATGATAAAGCGGCGGCATCTGCTAACGGTGGAGCAATTCCCCCTGACTTATCTTTAATTACCAAAGCCCGTCACGGCGGTGCAGACTATGTTTATAGCATTTTAACAGGCTATGCCGAAGCTCCGCACGGTGTCGTTATTGCCGAAGGCAAGCATTATAATAAGGCAATGGATGGCAATGTGATTGCCATGGCACCACCATTGAGTGATGGGGCTATCGCTTACGAAGATGGCACACCGCAAATTGTTAGCCAGTATGCAAAGGACGTTGCAACCTTCCTGACATGGGCGGCTGAACCTGAAATGGAACATCGTAAACAAATGGGCGTGAAAGTTGTATTGTTCTTGTCCATTTTTGCGGTCGTGATGTATGCGGTTAAACGCCAAATCTGGAAAAAGGTACATTAGGAGCAGTCATGTCGAAGCAAAAATCAGCCCAAGAATATCTGATTAAGGCAAAGCTTTATCGCTTTATGTCCTTGGTTTTTGTGACCTTGGGGATTTTTGTTTTTTGCGCCTTATATATCCAAAATGTCGAAGGAAAATTGGTTGAGGCTTTAAAAAATCCGATGACTATTGCTATCTTCCTGGTGCCATTTTTTCCTGCGGCGGTTCTGTCGTTTTTGGCAGACAGCGCAGAGAAAAAATATAAAAAAATGACCGAAGGGAATTCCCAAAAGAAGTAGGGAGACATGAAGAATACGCGTGAGGATATATTGTCTTTCTGGTTCACAGAGACTACCCCCGCGCAGTGGTTTCAGGTCTCACCGCTATTCGACGAAATGGTCAGGACAAAGTTCCTCGACCATTTTTTATTGGCGGACAGGGGATATGTGGATGATTGGGCAAACTCTGCTGACGGGGCTTTGGCACTTATCCTGACCTTTGACCAATTCCCGCGCAATATGTTCCGCGACACGCCCCAACAATATGAAACAGATGCGAAAGCCTTGAAGATCGCAGAGCTTGCGATTGAACGGGGTTTTGATCAGGTGATGACACCACTGAAACGCAGATTTTTTTATCTGCCGTTCGAACATAGCGAAGATTTAGATCATCAATATCGCAGTGTCGAACTGTTTGGAAAAATGAAGAATGATGACCCGATGGGCGTTGAATATGCCGAGCGTCATTTGCGGGTGATCGAACAATTTGGCCGCTTCCCGCACCGGAATAAAATATTAGGGCGAGAGAGCACCCCCGCCGAAGAAACATTTTTAAAAACAGTCGGTAAATATTGACTGTGTCTTCTTACTGACCATAGGTCGATAATAAGGTGACATGGTCAATGACCTCTCTGTTTGATCCGTTTATCAACAGTACATCATTTCCAACCCGCACATATTTATATCCGTATGGTATTGGGCGCAGACGGGCAACGATTTGTTGTGGAACGTCTTCGGTAACAACATCACTTGGTAAGCCATAGCCGATCATGTAGGGGCGTTTTTGCGGGGCAGTAGGCGCTACGCATTTTTTAACGCGCAAATCATGTTCCCATGGGCAAGTGTTTTTGTAATAATGGGCAACATAACGTCCTAACAACACTCTGTCATTGTCGCTAATAGCCATTTCGCCAGCACGCCCAAGGTTAGGGGTGTAAATATGATCGTTACGGTCCGCTTCCTGATGTTCGTATGTGCGGTGGACATAGACCTTGGTTGGTTGGGTTGGCGCGGTATTTTCTGCAAAGGCTGATGTTGTTAACAATGATGCCATGACGAATAGAAAGAATTGTTTTGAAATGCCCATTTTTGTTCCTTGTGCGTCGTCTTTAAACTGAATTCTGTGGGGGAATATCCCCTCTCTATTGGTTTTAAAGCTTTTCAGCGGCAGGACAAGAAAAAAATGTGGCGAAGGAACCCTCCGCCACATAAATTATTTCAAAGCCATTTTGAACTGGGGCTTATTTACCGATGGAAGACAATATAACCACAGCATCAATAATCTGGCGGGTTGCCGCCTCCATCAACACAACATCATTGTCAACGCGCACATATTGATACCCTGTCGGCACAGGGCGCAAATGGCTCACGACATCACGCGGAACGGGGTAGTATAGAACGGTTTCCGGCAGGCGGTATCCGACCATATATCTCTTTTTGGCCTGACCATATTGCAGACATTCATGGTGTTTTTTGGCGAGGCCGGGTGGGCAGAATTTTTTATAATGATCTTCGGCATAGTGGCGAAGTGTAACGCGATCATTGTCATAGATTTTAACGATTTTGGTGCGGTTATCATAACGATCATCATCACCGCGTTTGCTGTCATCCTGACCATAGGAATGTTTCACATATGAATTATCAGATTCTTGTGACCATCTGCCATGACCATTTCCGCCTTTGTCCGCAAAGGCGGGCGCGCTGACTATTAATGATAATGCAGTGATTGCCCCTAAAATTATTTTTCGTGTACCGCTCATATTATCTAACTCCTATTTTATGTTTTATTCATGAGGTAGAACGAAGCGGGGGAACTACAACCCCCGCGAGGAGGTGGGAGTTAAATGAGGGGGGATTATGAATGCTTCAGTGTAAATCCGATGATAGACCCAGCCGCATAGCCCATCAAACCTCCGACGGTTGCGCCAACTCGACCATTACTGTGGCCATCTGGTTTACAGGTGATTGCATCCCCTGCAAATGCTCCGGCGATCAGGGAGGGGATACCTATCGCAGCAGATGTGACCCTGTCGCCAAAGCGTGTTCACCGCCCATGTGATGTGAAATTCCTGTGGCAATTCCTGTATGCACAGCCACCAGCGTGGCTTGCGGAAAAATAGTCCTAAGCATAATTGAGTGTCGTCCTTTTTAATAAGACCGCACCTTAATTATCTTTTTCCAGAATGTCAAATTTGAGGGTGTCGAAGATGAATTAAATTTTCTAAGTACAATTCATCGTCTCTTAATCCTGGATTTACTTGCCAATTCATAAATCCAACTAAATCAACGATTGATCTTAGCATTGCCTCCCTAGTAATAGGTGAGCCTTGGATGGTTTTTTCTATGTTTCGCGCATAGTTAAAAATACCTATAGCCATGCAGTTCAGCATTATAGTGTCGTAAATAAGGTCATCTTTACTTCTATCTCTTGATTCTAAAAAATGTGCTATTCTTGAATTGTATTTCTGATAAAAAGAAACAAGTTCATATATTATTAAAGCCGATTCATTATCGGTAAACTCTATAGCTTCTTTAAGTATAGTGATCCCATTTAATGGCTTTTCTGGAAGAAAAGGTGCTCCCTGATGAAGATATTTAAAACATCCTTTTGTATATGCACTAATCTCAATTAATGCATCTGGCATTTTTGATCTATATGCCAATGACCTTCTATACAGTGCATCATCCGCACGAGTCTTTTCTTCATGCATTTGTTTTTGCATAGTGTTGACAGTCCACCAAGCACCAAGTAGAGCAAGAACTCCAGTAAGTAGAGTTTGCCAATTGGAAAATGTAGTGAAATCTAAATTCTTTGAAATGGTTATATAAACAATCAAAGCTGCCGCTAAAATTAGCAGCAGCTCTATTAAAGATAGAGAAAATAATGAGATATATTTTCTCATTAGTACTACTCCCACTCAATCGTCCCCGGAGGTTTGCTTGTAATATCATACACGACGCGGTTCACCCCACGGACTTCATTAATAATACGCGTTGCGACGCGGCCTAGGAAATTGTGGTCGTAGGGGTAGTAGTCGGCGGTCATGCCGTCGCTGGAGGTCACGGCGCGGAGGGCTAGGACGTGGTCATAGGTGCGGCCGTCGCCCATCACGCCGACTGTCTTCACTGGGAGTAACACAGCGAAGGCTTGCCAGATGATGTCGTAGAGACCTGCCTTTTTGATTTCATCGATATAAATCAAATCAGCGTTGCGGAGGATTTCTAATTTTTCGCGGGTGATTTCACCCGGAATACGGATGGCTAAACCCGGGCCCGGGAACGGATGACGTTTGATAAAGTCTTCGTTCATGCCCAGTTCACGACCCAAGGCGCGGACTTCATCTTTGAACAATTCGCGCATTGGCTCGACCAGACCCATATTCATGCGCTCTGGCAGCCCGCCGACATTGTGGTGGGATTTAATGGTGACGGATGGCCCGCCTGTATAAGACACGGATTCGATCACATCAGGGTAGAGTGTACCTTGCGCGAGGAAGTCAGCGCCGCCGATACGTTTGGCGCAGGCTTCGAACACTTCGATAAACAGGCCGCCGATAATTTTACGTTTTTGTTCGGGGTCGGTGACGCCCGCCAATTTTCCGAGGAATAATTCGGATGCATCTTCGTGGATGAGTTTAATCGAGTAATGGTTTTTAAACAGGTCAACCACTTGCTCGCTCTCGCCCGCGCGCATCAGGCCGGTATCAACATAGATACAGGTCAGCTGGTCGCCAATCGCTTCGTGGATCAGGACGGCAGTCACGGAGGAGTCAACGCCGCCAGAGAGGCCGCAGATCACGCGTTTATCGCCCACTTGTTCACGGATTTTCTTGATGGATTCTTCGCGGAACGCACCCATTGTCCAGTCGGCTTGACAGCCTGCAATTTTATTGACGAAGTTTTTAATGATCTCGCCGCCTTTAGGGGTATGCGCCACTTCAAGGTGGAATTGCACACCGTAAAATTTACGCGCTTCGTCCGCGACAGCAGAAAGAGGTGATCCGTCAGATGTGCCGATGGCTTTAAAACCTTCCGGGAGTTTGGTGACGCGGTCGCCATGTGACATCCAGACTTCGTTGGCTTCACCTTTTTTCCAGACGCCATCAAAGAGAGGGCTGTCTTCTAAAATTTTAACAGCACCACGCCCGAATTCTTTATGGTTTGAGCCTTCGACTTTACCGCCCAATTGTTCGCACATGGTTTGTTGTCCGTAACAGATTCCCAAAATTGGCAAATCCATCTCGAATACATAGGATGGTGCGCGGGGGGAATTTTCTTCGGTCACGGAGCAAGGTCCGCCGGAGAGGATAATCGCTTTCGGGTTATAGGCACGGGTGCGGGCTTCGTCTGCATGATTGAACGGCCAGATTTCGCAGTAAACGCCAGCTTCGCGGACGCGGCGCGCAATCAACTGGGTCACTTGGGAACCAAAATCGAGGATGAGGATGCGGTCATGGGGTGCGGCTGCATGTGTCATAATAAATCTTTCTAATCATCTGGAAGTGGCTTTTTAGTCTTTTAAGGGGTGAGAGGTCACAAATCAAAGGTTTTGTGCATAAAAAAGGGGCGTCAGTGCAGAAAAATGCAGCGGACGCCCCAAATCTATCAATAACAACGATACTATGAGCCTAATAATTGATCCGCCAACTCGGCTATTGCCGCAGTCCATAAGAAAGTTCCGCGTTCGGACACGTTAATGTCATAGCCATTGATCGTATGAACCTCGGCATTTCCTTCGACGACATTGTATTTCTCATAGAAAGTTCCGTTTGTTTGCATGACAGAGGCTGTCAAATCCATATATTTCCGGGCAATACGCTTGGCATCATCCATAAACCCATAACGAGCCAGACCGTTAAATGCAAAATATTGCAGGGGAGGCCATCCGTTCGGGTAATCCCACTGGCTTCCGCTATTATCAAGGGAAGTGACTATTCCATAGGGTGTTTCCAGATTCTCCAGAATAAATTTAACAGCCTTTTTGATGTCTTCCTTGTCTTCCTCTGCATCATAAAGTCCCGCCCAAAGAGGTAGGAACATGGTCGCAAACGGCTTTGTGTTCAGTCGTTTCCTTTCGAAATCATAATCAAAATATACGCCTGTTTTTTTTTCAAACATATATTTTTTCATGCGAATTTTACGTTCTTTAGCCAACTCACCCCACCGGACTGACTCCGTCGGTAATTCGAGCAATGTCGCCATGTCCCCAAGTTCTTTTTCCATTCGGTATAACATCGAATTCAGACAACTGGTTGCGTGGAACATGCACCGCAAAGCACCGTAATCCCAATGCCCTGTCGGATCAAAACCCGATGCCCTCATGGCGCGGTTGGCGCGGTGGTATAATGGGGTCAATGTTTCAGTTTCACTATCATAGAAAAGTTTGGTGTCTTCAATATCGTCAGCCGATGTCAGGTTTCCCTTGTAATATTCAATAGCATGATGAAAGTGTCCTCTTTCACCCGACACAACTTCCGGCGCAGGGACTTCGCCTTCATCCCAATAACGCGACAGACCAGTTTCACCAGCCACACGGTTAAGTGATGTCCAATAGTCATGAAGCTTTACAAGTTCTGTATAAGCATAGCGCAGCCAGTAATGGGCATTGGTATAGATACCGTCCGGATCGAAATCTGTCCAAGGACGCAATTGCGCCTCACGCCAGATTTGCCAGACCATCATCGATAATAAGGGTGGCTGGGAACGCGACAGGTAATAAGTCCTGTTTGCATTCAAAATCTTTCCATAAACTTTGATCTGATAGAGCTGGTTATCAACTTGTTCACGCATCAATTTCGGGTTGCTTTGCGTCCAGGCAAAAACCGGAAAAGCGGAATCCCATCCATACATTTCATTAAACCGCCCGCCCGGAACAAGATAGGGGTATGGCAAATAGAGCAAGCCATGCTTGGCTTCTGGCCCGAAGAATGTAGATGGATCGTATCCTTTGGGAAGCATAATGAGTTGACGGGGATTGCTGACCGTTTTGGATGCAGCTTCGAAATCTTCCTCTACGACATAAACAGGTGGAAGTTCCCCGTCCAATTTAGGGTCTCCCGCTGATTTGCATATATCGCTGCGGAGTAGAATACGGGAAGTATCATTGACGGTTTCCTTCAGAATATCGATCATATGCACACCTATTACTATAAAGAGATGATTTTCCTTACTATTGCTGGATGACAGGTCACAAATCAAAGCTTTTGTGATAGAATTTAAGAATATGTTGCACATACCCATCAGTTTTGAATTTTTCCCCCCGAAAACCGAGGCTGCCGCCGAGGTCATGCTCGCATCTGCGACTGATTTAAGGGGATTAAATCCTGAATTTGTGACCGTGACCTGCGGTGCGTGCGGTTCCCCTAAAACAGGAACCTTTGAGGCCGCTAGTCGTTTAAAGGCTGAATTGGGTTTTACAACTGGGGTGCATATCAGTTATTTCGGCACGAAAAAGGCTGATTTGTTTGAATATGCCGAAACTTTGTGGGAAGCGAGCACCCACCATCTGGTGGCGTTGCGGGGCGATATTCCCGAAGGCGTGAATGGCGCCGATTATAACCATGGTGATTATTTTCAATTTACCAGTGATTTTGTAGAAGCCTTAATGGCCTGCCGTCCCTTTGATATCTCAGTGGGGGCTTATCCCGAAAAACACCCTGATGCCCCTGATATGACAGCGGATATAAAAGCCTTAAAACTGAAATGCGGGGCGGGGGCGAAACGGGCGATTACCCAATTTTTCTTTGGCACGGATATTTATAAAGGGTTTCTGGAACAGGTGCGCGGGGCGGGGATTGAAACACCTATTGTTCCTGGGCTATTGCCGATTACTGATTTTGAAAAGGCTAAGGCCTTTGCGGCGAAATGTGGGGCGACTATTCATCCCGCAATTGCCGAACGGTTTTTAAATTCGTCCGACCCGCAACAGACGGCGATTGATCTGCTTGCTTCACAGATTGATGATTTAATAAATCTTAATGTTCCTCAATTACATTTCTACACCCTCAATCGGGCGGACTTGATACTCTCTGCGTTTCAGAAACTTGGAAAAATATAAGGATTATAAACTATGGTACTCGCTACAAATCTTGGGTTTCCGCGTATGGGCGCAAAGCGTGAATTAAAATTCGCTGTCGAAGGTTTTTGGAAAGGTGACATCACCGAAGCCGAATTGGTACAAACGGGCGCAGATATTCGCCGTACCAACTGGTTGATGCAACGTGATGCGGGGATTGACCATGTGCCCGTCAATGATTTTGCATTCTATGACCAGATGCTGGATATGACGTCACTCCTCGGCGCTGTGCCACCCCGTTATAACTGGGCAGGGTCAAATGTTGATATGCATACCTATTTCGCGATGGCGCGCGGGAACGCGACAACTCAAGCGATGGAGATGACCAAATGGTTTGATACCAATTACCATTACATTGTTCCCGAATTCTCTGCGGATACAAAATTTGCTATTTCAACTACCAAGATTTTTGATGAGGTGGCAGAGGCCAAAGCCTTGGGGCTAAATCCACGCCCTGTATTGATTGGGCCAGTGACTTATCTGTCCCTCGGTAAATCAAAGGATGGAACAGACCCGTTATTATTGTTGCCAAAACTTCTTTCCGTCTATCGCCAGATTTTAATGACCCTTGTGGGGCAGGGGGTTGAATGGGTGCAGATGGATGAACCTATTCTGGCACTGGATATAACACAGGCGCAGGCAGAGGCGTTGAAATCAGCTTATACAACGCTTTGCGGTTATGATGTTAAAATTTGTCTTGCGACCTATTTCGAAAAATTATCGGCGAACGAAGATTTGGCATTGTCATTGCCGTCTGAGGCTCTGCATATTGATTTGCGTCGTGGGGCAGGGCAATTGAACGGGATTCTTGCTAAATTTCCGGATACTAAAATCCTCTCTCTCGGATTGATTGACGGGCGGAATATCTGGAAAAATAATCTGCGTCTATCTCTGGAGCAGGCGGAAAGTGCAGTTGACGCGCTGGGATCTGATCGTGTGTGGCTTGCTCCGAGTTGCTCGCTCCTCCATTCGCCGATTGATTTAAATCTTGAAACGCGGATGGATGCACAACTGAAATCATGGATGGCATTTTCTAAACAAAAACTGGATGAAATTGTAACCCTTGCCAGCATCTTGAACGGCAATGATGTGGGGGCAGCATTAACCGAGAGTGATGCTGTTGCCAAAGACCGTTCAACATCCCTTCGTATTCATGACTCTGCGGTCAAATCGCGCATGGCGACCTTAACGCTGGATATGTTTGCGCGGGCCTCACCCTTTATCAATCGTCGCCCTGTGCAGCAGGCATCACTCGGCTTGCCATTATTCCCAACCACCACCATCGGGTCATTTCCGCAAACCAAAACCATTCGTGAAGCGCGCGCAGCGTTTAAAAAAGGAACGCTTGATGTGAACGGCTATGACGCCGCGATGAAACAAGAAATTCGTGACGTTGTAAAATTCCAGGAAGAAATTGGTCTGGATGTTCTGGTTCATGGCGAGGCAGAGCGCAATGACATGGTTGAATATTTCGGTGAACAATTAAAAGGATTTACCTTCTCTCAAAACGGATGGGTACAATCATACGGCTCACGCTGTGTGAAGCCGCCGATTATTTTTGGTGATGTCTCTCGCCCGACCCCGATGACGGTGACATGGTCGTCTTACGCACAATCATTGACACCCCGCCCGATGAAAGGAATGCTCACAGGGCCGATTACGATGCTCTTCTGGTCGTTCGTCCGCGATGATCAACCGAGATCAGAGACCTGTAAACAAATCGCCCTCGCTCTCCGTGATGAGGTGAGTGATTTAGAGGCCGCTGGAATTAAAATCATCCAGATTGATGAACCCGCCATTCGCGAAGGGTTGCCGTTACACCGTGCGGATTGGAATGCCTATCTGAAATGGGCGGTTGATAGTTTCCGTTTGTCATCATCATCGGTTCGTGATGAAACACAAATCCATACCCATATGTGCTATTCTGAATTCAACGATATTATCGGGTCGATTGCGGCACTTGATGCTGACTCGATTTCGATTGAAACATCCCGTTCGCAAATGGAATTGCTGGAAGCCTTTATCGAATTCCAGTATCCGAACGAAATCGGCCCCGGGGTCTATGATATTCACTCGCCAAGGATTCCATCAGTTGATGAAATGGTGATGTTGCTCGAGAAAGCAGCCATCGTCCTCGACCCTGCCCAAATCTGGGTCAACCCCGATTGCGGCCTAAAAACCCGCGCATGGGCAGAGGTTAAACCAGCCCTGACCAACATGGTTGAGGCCGCAAAGGTGATGCGGCGGATGTTTGCGTGAGGGAATAAGGCGCCTTAGATAAGGTCTAACTATAGGCTGGAGCTTCTAAAGGACGCTCTGGTTCTTTTATGATGCGTGCAGCTGGCTTTGTATGAAGCATCCTATCAAGAGTTCTTTTTGCCTCTTGAATAAGACCATTTGCATATGCGTGATGGATGACCTCTATCCCACTTTGATGCAGGCGCGCTAATTCTGGGGAGTTTTCGCCGCCAACTCGATAACTTGCCAAACAATATGTTTGAGGCGCGTTGTGGGGGCAGGTTTGTTTGAAACCAACTAATTGGGCAATCGCCTTATCAACTTGTTGGGGATATTCAACAACAGAGATGGCAACATGACCAGAGGACATGAATGCAGGTGCGCGTTCTGCGCGAGGTTTGTAACGGCCTGGATTTTCAGGGAAATTGAAAATCGACTTTGCGCCATCCAAAGCCCTGCGTCCAAATAATACCATGAATTGATTCTCTTGATCAAACCCGCCAACAATACAGTTCTCAGGTGTATTGGCCGTTGCCCAAACTGCGCTCAGGTCTGGGGCAGATAGCAATTTTTTAACATCAGGATTTTGCTCAATCGCTGCTAAAACTTTTGCTACGGTCTCTTTTTTCCTGCCCTTGATATTCGCTACAAAAATATCGTGTTGCGGGTATTGTCTCAATAAAATAGGGCTGGCTTCAATGCCCTTAAGATCTCTTGATGATTTATCAAAACGATCAAAAGCTTCCACAACAGAACCACCACTGCTATTTGCCATTAAGGAGAAATGCCTATTCAGAACATTATAAAGGGCGCGGGAAAGAGGGGTTTGTCTCTTTGTAAAATCCTCATACGGTAAGCATGGCTTAATCCCGGGTTTTAACAACCACAGTATTGGTGAATTTTTTTGATTTGAATGACTCATGATTGGCTCCCTGCCTTATATTTATTCGTGAAAACTTACACCTAATTCTTGGAGATAACAAATACTTATGGTTGTTGGGTTATGTCTATATGTCATGGCTTGCATAATGGAGATGTGGGCGGGATTCTTCATGGAGACCTCTTTTTTTAAAGAAGCCCCTGAAAACTTCGCCCAGATTTGATCTGTTGACTTTTGTTTTCATGGAAAAATTTTTAGCTCCTGATAAAGAATTCTTTAAAATATTTCCAAGATCTTTTTCTTCATCCCTTAATTCGATATAAAAGAAATGCTGACACAGTGCCACAAGGCGGGGAATAATTTCTGCGGTTGATCTTTCATCGTTTGTTGTCCCTGTATCACCATCACTTACTAACCCGCCATATATATTCCATTCATCTGGGGAATACCGATCCTTAATAATTTCTTCCATGAGATTCAGGGCTGGGGCGACCGCTGTTCCTCCTGTTTCGGGATTATAAAAGAAATTTTCTTCATCACACTCAGATGCTTTTGAATGGTATCTAATATTGACGATTTCAATATGTTCATATTCTCTGTCTAGCATCAGTCCGACCAGCGTATAAAATAATTTAGCATCATTTTTTTGTTGTTCTCCCATTGATCCTGAAACGTCCATCATACGAAAGAAAACGGCTTTTGTCTGGGGTTTGGGAACTCTTTCTCTGCTTCGATAGCGAAGATCGATTGGGTCAAGAAATGGTGCTTTTGGACGCTTCATGAGCGTGTCTATTTGATCCTGAATGGATTGTCTGATAGCCGCGTCTTCGGTTGTTTCGATTTTTTCTTTTAGTAAGGCTATCTCTCTCTTGGTTGGAGCATCCAAAGCAATCCGTCGCGCTAATGCACCACGCATTGATCTTACTATGTCCAGATTATTAGGTGTTCCTGATTTAACAATTCCTGATCTCTGGAGTTTGAATTTTGAATCACCTAACAAATATTCTTTAATCATGTTGGGTAGGCCGCATCCCTCCAATAAAATCTCATAGGCTTCCTTGCGGGAAATCTGGAATGTATAATCATCCATTCCATCCCCATCACCTGAACCACCCCCTTGTTGTTGCCCGCCTTGAGGTTTGGCAATTCTATCGCCTTTTACATACTCTCTGTTTCCCGGATGGACAGTTTCGCGTATTCCACCTGATGCGGCATGGTTAAAAGTAGGTTGTGAGAGGTCCTTTTTCGGGATGGTTATATCAACATCATTAATGCCCCCAATTTTTTCGTTGCCTAATGCTCGTTCGACGGCGTCTCTGATATAGCCTTTATAACGCCGTTTGAAGCGCTCAACATTACCGATATTCTTGCCCTTGCCCGCTAATCTGCGGTCAACAATATGAAGATTCATTGTTTTTCTGCCCTGTTGGAACATTATTTATTATTATTTTTCTTAACAAACCAAGTTTTCATATCTTAATCAATAAAAATCTGTACTTTTTCCCTGAAATCCGTATATTAAAGCCATTCCCATCAACACAGGTTTTAACCAGTGGTAATCCGTAGGGACGGATTGCGGGGGGAGACCCATGGGGAAATAGTTATCTCGAGCTTAAAGGAGCATCTAAATGGCTGAACTCGATACATCCAAACCACTGAAACCAAAAGCAAGCGCTGTTTGGTTGGTTGACAATACAACACTGACATTCGACCAGATTGCAGATTATACAGGACTCCATGTTGTGGAAGTTCAAGCATTGGCTGATGAAGAAGTCGGACGCGGCATTATTGGCGAGAGCGCCATTCTTGCAGGCGAATTGACCGCTGCTGAAATCGAACGCTGTGAAAAAGACAGCAACGCCAGCTTGAAAATCATCAAACGCGATGGTCCGGCGCTCAAAGTCCGTGCAAAAGGTCCGCGTTATACACCGGTTGCACGTCGTAATGATAAACCGGATGCAATCGCATTTTTGGTGAAAAATCATCCTGAAGTATCTGACGCACAAATTTGCAAATTGGTTGGGACAACAAAACCAACTATTCAAGCTATTCGTGACCGGACACACCCGAATTCATCGACACTGAACCCACGCAACCCTGCTGAAATCGGGCTTTGCTCTTATCAGGAACTCGATAAGTCCATTGCCAAAGGTTTGAAAGCATTGGGTCGTGACCCAGTTGCCGAAGCATTGGCCGCCAAAGAAAAACGCGAAGCTGAAAACGCTGCGTCTGATGAGGCTGCTAAATCAGAAACCAGTTTCGACTTCTCGAACTTCCTGAAATCAACAGGTCGTTCTTCATAGGAAGATTGATAGATTTAAAGAAAAAGGCTTGGGGTATCCCCAAGCCTTTTTTAATTCCGTTCTGATGATGACGTCAGGTCAACTGTTCTATTTCTTCCCTGACTCTCAATTTCATCGTCTTTAATTTTCTAATCTCGAAATCACTTGCAGATGGGTGGTGCGACAATTCATTTAACCTGTCTTCCAAAGCCGAATGTTTCGACTGAAGAGCTTGCTTACGGGTTGCAGATACGGATGCAGCTTGTTGAGCTAATGGCATTGTCTTTCTCCTTAAATTAAGCGTTTAATGGCCAATAAAATGGTATGTAATAAATATAGCACTATCTGTATCGAATTCAAAGAAAACGCCCCAAAAAATTTGGGATAAATCAAGGATTAGCAATAATCACAAGAGGTTTTCTGATTTTTCAACAGGTTACAAATTTCACAAATTTAACGAACAGCCGCCCCCTCGGACAACTCATCCGCTATACCTATCTTTATAATGACATAATATTATTAATGCTTTATGAACGGTCAAAGATAGGGAAGAGATTTATTCTTTTTTTATCTCTCTTTCTTATAATCCTGATACGGGAGTGTGCGGTCGTGGCCAAAAGAGATTATTACGAAGTTTTGGGTGTTGCCAAAGGCGCCAGTGATGAAGACATCAAAAAATCCTATCGGAAATTGGCGATGAAATATCATCCTGACCGCAATTCAGGTGACAAAGCAAAAGAAGCCGAAGAAAAATTTAAAGAAGTGAAAGAAGCTTATGAGCTTTTGAGCGATCCCAAGAAACGTGCCGCTTATAATCAATATGGCCATGCTGGGTTGGATGCTTCTTTTCAGGCTGCGTCTGGTCAAGGTGGGAAGCGAAAACAAACTCGCGAAACCTTTGCGGATATTTTTAAAGACCTTAACCCTGAGGCAGAACAACCGCGCTGGGGTGATCTTCAAAAGAAGGTAAGTGGCGCTCAAGAAAAGTTAAGACCTACCTATGACCGCATCAGAGAAACGCATCAGGTTTACACTGAATTCTTTAGGGTGTTAGGGCATGTTCAAACGCAAGATACGATGGCAACTTCGGAAGTTGCTGAGGCAGCAAACAAGAGAATAGCAGCCCTCCAGAAATTCGCAGTTGCTTACAAAGCATATTCAGAGGTTTCTCAAAAGGGGATTGATTTGGCGCGTCAGGAAACTGACCAGCGACGCGGACTCTTAAGTCGCATCCAGAGTGAACATGGCGATGTTTTAAGAGCATTTTCTAAAAATATTGCTAAGGTTGGCATAGAGAGACCAGAAAGAGAAATTATACATCGCTTATCTTCAGGCAACATTTATGTTGATGATCTTCTGGACACGCTTGAAAAAATGAAACCTTCAAGACTTGCGCGCGTTTTGCCGCAGAATGAAGAACGTGCGATGGAGCTAGATATAAGGATATTGCGTATCAAAGAAATGGTTGAGCAATATAAACAGGTAAAAGGGGCAATGACCGAGCTTGGCTATGTTGGTGCAGTCTATAACGCTCAAGGTCGGAATGGTGAAATTGCGCAAGCCATACCATCCATTTTGATCGAGATTGACCATTTATCAACGTCTGCGCAATTAGCGGATAATAGAACAAAATTCAGTCCGCATGATATTTTTAAAAATTGTGGAGCTTTTAGACCTGAGTTTCATGAATCTGAAATCAATGCCTTGTTAAGTCCCGACCAGCAAAAATTGGTGCAGTGGGCACAAACGCAAATCAATCGATATAGTATATTCGACACAATCGATGAAAGCGTCGTTGCCAAAGCCTTATCGCCACAACAAATAAAGGCGGCTCAAAAAAGATTAGATATGTATGTAGACCATGTCGCGACAAGGAATAAGTTGGATGACCTTTTAAGAAAAATGAATAGATTATTCTCGATGAATGAAAGACAAATCAGCGAGGAATCTTTGCAATCTATATTTCAGGCCGAAAAAGCATCTGCAGATTATGAGAGCCTTGTCAGAGAAGGAGTCCTTGATCGTGAAACCGCTAGGAAGGCGCTTATCTCAATAGATGCTACTTTGAATTTACAAGGTACGATATTTGAAACAAAAGCGAAATCATCCACAAAGAGACCGGAGGAGCAAATGGCACCGGAAACAAGAATGCCTTCTTAAGCGGGAATATCTTATACTTTCGCTGTTTCTGAAACTCTATCCATCTCACCCGCATCATCCAATATCGGATAAGCAATCGCGGTCATCAGGGAATTGATGCGGCGGAGGTCGCGAATAATATCCATATGGAGGTCGCTGGTTGCCATTGTTTCCGGCACGCCGCGTTGGAGGCGGCCGAGATGGTTGACGGAGGCATTGCGTTCGGCCAGTTTAATCATCGCCTTATCCTCAACCAATTGACGCGCCAGACGGGCATCGCCTGATATAAAGACCGTTTGCGCCAGACGCACGGAATCGATCACCAATTGGAATAAATTATCGAGCTCCTTTTTTCCGTCAGCTGAAAAGTCAACTTTGGCGCGGACACGTTTTTCGGCAAGCGGGATCAGGTTGCGGTCAATAATATCGCCCACATGTTCGATATTGGTAGCAAAGGTTAGAATTTGGAAGTGGCGTTTGCCTTCAACATCATTCATGGTTTCTTGAGTGATGCGTACCAGATAGGATTTTAAAAGTCTGTAAAGCTTGTCCACAACCCCGTCAATGTCGCGAATTTTATCAAAGGTCGATAGTTCGTTTTTCTGGAAGCTCTGCCACACCAGTTGTAACATTTGGTCAGTCATGTCGGCAAGGCGCAAAACTTCGCGTGCGGCGTTGGTAAGTGCGACAGTAGGGGTGTCGAGTACGCGGTCATCCAGATATTTTGGTTTGCTTTGGTCGTCTTGATTATTTTGTTTTTCTGGAATGGCTAAAGTCACAATCCGCGTTACCCCGTCAAGGAACGGCAGGAACAGGATCGCCACAAAAATGTTAAAGGCCATGTGGAAATTGATGACAACCGACACATCTGTTTCCCCCAAGTAATGGAGATGCGGCATTAGGAATCGGAATGAAGCAAGGACAAGAAACACTCCAGTCAGGCGCATGATAAGGTTACCAGCAGGAATGCGCGCCGCCTGCGGCGGGTCTTTCAGGGATGACATGAGCGGGGCAATGACGTTCCCGATATTTGCGCCGAGTACCATCATCAAGGCCAAGTGAATCGGAATAACCTCCGCCCCCACCATCGACATGAGGAGGAGGACAATTGCCAAAGAGGAGTGAAAAACCCAAGTCAGAATAACCCCAACCAGAACCGCCAGAATAGGGTCAGTATCAAGCGGCGCTAAAATAAGCGGGAGTGTCTCCGATGTTTTCAGGGGGACGGCTGCTAATTTTATAGTGGCCAATGCAAGTAACATCAGGGCAAGACCGATCAGGATACGCCCGATTTGACGACGGGTTGCCGCTTGTTCCTTGCCTGAATAAAAAACATAACCAGCAACCATTAAAACAGGGGATAGCCATGACAGGTCAAAAGTTAAAACCTGCGCCACAATCGTTGTCCCGACATCCGCGCCAAGAACAACCGCCAAAGCGGCTGTTGTCGCAATTAAGCCCTGTCCCGCAAAGGAAGAAATAATCATCGTGGTAGCGGTAGAGCTTTGGAGGAGTGCAGTCACCCCAACCCCTGCCAACATGGCAGTCACCCGATTTTTAGTCGCAACCGATATTATTTTCCGTAATTGAACGCCAAACGCGCGCGTCACACCACTCCTGACCAATTTTAGACCAAAGAGAAGGAGGCAAACGCCCCCAATAATTTTTAAAAGTATAAGACTGGCCATGTATATGAAGAATTCCTATGTTCTAATATCCTACATGGAAGCTAAAAAAACACAATAATTTCCTTGCGTTGCCAAGCAAAAATCCCTATAACACCCCCAATTGTTGTGGAAGGTTGTCGGTCAAACATTTTTGCCAGATCGAGCCGTACCACGAACCTCAACCCTTAATCGGAGGATATCATGGCCAAAAAAGTAAAAGGCTATATTAAACTTCAGGTTCCAGCTGGTAAGGCAAACCCTTCACCACCTATCGGACCTGCACTTGGACAACACGGCGTTAACATCATGGAATTCTGTAAGGGCTTTAACGCCAAGACAGGCGAAATGGAAGCCGGAATGCCAATCCCTGTGGTGATCACAGTATTTGAAGACCGTTCATTCACTTTCATCCTGAAAACCCCACCTGTCACCTATTTCATCAAGAAAGCGGCGAAAAAGGAAAAAGGGTCACAAACACCTGGTAAAGGTGGTTTCGTTGGTAAAATTACCCGCGCACAAGTGATTGAAATTGCTAACTCCAAGATGGTTGATTTGAACGCCAATGACCTCGCCGGTGCGATGTTGATGGTCGAAGGATCTGCCCGCTCTATGGGTATTGAAGTGGTGGAGGCATAATCATGGCACACTTAGGTAAGAAAACTAAAAAGAACAACGCTCTTGTTGACCGTACAAAATTCTACTCCATTGAAGATGCAGTCGGAATTTTGTTGACCGCCGCCAAAGAACGCAAATTCGTTGAAACAATCGAAATTGCGATGAACCTTGGTGTTGATCCAAAACAAAACGACCAAGTTGTTCGTGGCGTGACTGAACTTCCACACGGTACTGGTGCGGTTGTTCGCGTTGCTGTATTCGCAAAAGATGCAAAAGCTGCTGAAGCTTTGGCTGCTGGTGCTGACCTTGTTGGTGCTGATGATTTGGCTGAAGAAGTGATGAAAGGGAATATCAATTTCGACCGTTGTATCGCAACGCCGGACATGATGCCTTTGATTGCTAAAATCGGTAAAATCCTCGGTCCTCGCGGTTTGATGCCAAACCCGAAACTCGGAACTGTTACAATGGACGTTAAAAAAGCTGTTGAATCATCTAAAGGCGGTGCGGTTGAATTCCGTGCGGCGAAAGATGGTATCGTACATGCTCGCGTGGGTAAGGCAACTTTCGAAGCCGGCAAACTCGCGGACAACGTTCGTGCGTTCATCGGTGCCATTAACCGTGCAAAACCTGCCGGAGCAAAAGGTGTTTACCTCAAGAAAGTTACCCTGTCCTCTACAATGGGCCCAGGCGTAAAAGTTGACTTGCAAAGCATCGCTGGTTAATTAACTTTTATATAAACAATTCAAAACCCCCGATTTATTCGGGGGTTTTATTTTTTGTTTGCAATAATTTGCTTTTTAGCCGTAAAAATAAGTATGCATAGTTTATTTTCCACATGGACTGGTTTATTCCGTTATCATAATCCGATGATGCCTTTGGTGCAGCTGACAGCGACGTTTGAAGATGTGGGGGCAAATAAATTCGGCGGTTTTATCAGTGAAACCCCAATTATTCTCCCCGACGGTTTTGATCAAGCATTCGAGTTCAAAAAACCAAGTCGCTTGACATGTTGGGGGAGTATAGCCTGTGATGTAATGGAAGGGGAATTGGTTGATAAACAGATACCCAACTGGGGGCAGGAAGTTCATTTTTTAAAAGCATCAGACCAACTCAGCGGTTATCCTGTTTTCTGTCGGGGTGGCTTTAATGCGGCTGCTGGACTGATTGTGGGGGTTTGGGGTGTCGTGGAAGGGGATAACCGTTGTAATCTGCCTCTCAATCTTAAAATCGGGCATTTTACACTTAGAAAGCAAGATGGCGGTCGGAAAGATGCTCCTCGTACGGCGGCCCCTGTTACGCCCGAGTTGTTATGTGTCTAGTGTTTTTCTAGATAGGATTGCCCATTTTCCAACAGGCCATAGAAGAAGAGCTACTATAAATCCCGCGGCAAGAAACAAGAATTGGTGTTGGAAGCATAACCAGCACGCAAGTGGAATGGCAATCAATCTTGCGAGTGTTAGGTTCAATTCGCGCACAAATATTTGGGTAAATGACTTGTCTCCGTACCATCTTGATTCTAAGCCGCCATGATAGAAAAATTTGCTCATGGCGCGCAATATATTGCTTCCCAGAAGAATAACCGCATTCAAAGGCAGTAATAAAAGTATAAAAGATGAGCTGCCTAACAGCGCGGCAAGTTGAAATTCTTTTCCTTTTCCGTCATGGATGAGTTTGCCCGCAATCGGAATAGCCATGGCAACCACAATCCCCTGTACCCCGAATATAAATCCAATCATCGTCGTTCCGATTCCGGCAAGAATAAGATATGCGGGTATCAACATCGAACCAAATAACGACCAGAAGGCCTCCATAAATGTGCCGATTGTCATCGGAAGATCTTTACAAAATGTTTTTAATAATGGGGCAACATGGATCGATGGGCGGTCGATATTCTCTTCTTCTCCAGAATGGCGACCCTGAGGGAGCGTTACGCTCAGCCCGATTGTAGAGAATACGATTCCTGAGAATGCGATGATCAGCAAAACAGGTTTATCTCCTGATAAAACAATTAATCCGGCGAGAGATGCTCCCAAAAGCTCACCGATATTTGTGATCGCTTTGGCCAAAGAAACTTCGAATCCGACTTCACTTTTGCTGTTATGGCCTGAAAGGTTGGCGTGGCACATTTGGAAATATCCGGTAATGCAGAATGCCAAGGTGATACCCACACCCCAAGGTGTTTTGGATATATCTGTCAATAAAAAGAGTAACAGGCCGACGATCTGGCTTCCTATGACACCGCACATAAACCATTTTCGTTTGTGTCGGGTAAATAAGAAGTAATAAAAAGGAAATAGGATAAATCCGGATGTTATAAACCATCCGTATAAATACGCTGTCATCCCCATCCATCCGAGTTTGACGGTATCAAGCGCAATATAAAGCATAAGAAAGTTATGGGCAAAAACACCCAAAAAAATAGAGCAATATATAATGGCTAAATTTTTATTTCTGAATGGCTGTAAATACGAACGGGTCAGAAGGGACATTTAATGAACCATTTTCGCAATCTTCACAAAATCAGCCACGCTCAAATCTTCGGCGCGTTTGGTTTGATCTGTGCCTGCGGCTTCCATGGCGGCGGCGAATTCGGAGAGGCTGGAGCGTACCATTTTGCGGCGTTGGTTGAAGGCGGCGGCGAGGATTTTTTCCATGGTGTCGAATGATGGGGCGTCCTCGTCCATCACGCGGGGAATAAATTGGACAACGCTTGATTTGACCTTGGGCGGCGGGGTAAAGGCCGAGGGGGGGAGGTCGAATAATTTTTTGGTGGTGCAAAGCCACTGCGCCATGACCGAGATGCGCCCGTATGTTTTGCTGCCCTCGGATGCCAAAATACGATCGGCCACTTCTTTTTGAAACATCAGCGCCATAAAATTAACGACATTCCTGTCGGCACGGATAAGTTCCAGCCATTTGACGAGCAGGACGACACTGATATTATAAGGAAGGTTGGCGACAATGGCGCGCGGGGCATTTGATATGCTTGTGATGTCCGTCTTCATCGCGTCGCCGTGAATAATTTCCAACTTATCGCCATAGACAGATTTTAAATCGGTAACGGCGGCCACTGCGCGTTCGTCAAATTCAATGGCAATCACTTTTGAAGCAGGGGAGGCGAGGAGGCTGCGGGTCAAGCCACCCGGCCCTGGCCCGATTTCAATGGCGGTCAGATCGTCAAACTTGCCGGAGAGGCGGACAATTTTATCGGTGATATTCTGGTCGAGCAGAAAATTTTGCCCGAGGGATTTTTCCGCGCGCAAGTTATGCTCGCGGATCACATCGCGTAACGGAGGAAGTGGGGCGGGATTATCCACGTTTTTCGATAAAGGCTTGGGAGCGGAGATCGAGATAGTAACGACGTTGCGCCCTGTCCATGCGTTCCATCCCCAATTTTTCGGTGATGTCATCACGGCTAGGCAATTGATCTTCAGCCAATTGGCGTTTGTCTTGCAATTTGATGATATAAAGACCTGTTGTTGTCTCAATCGGCGAAGTGATTTGTCCTTTGGTCAAAGTTGGCAAAACAGCATCCACTTCTTTTGCCAAAACCCCCTGCATTACCCAGCCGATGCTTTTCCCTTGGGTGGCGCCCGGGGATTGTGAGAATTGACGGGCAGCTTTAGGAAAGGCCTCTGGCTCTGCTTTAAGTTGTTCTGCCAGTTTATTTGCGAAGATTTTGGCTTCGGGCATTTTTTTCGGGTCGGTGACAGGCAGATAAATATCAGAGATATTATATTGGTCTTTGCCGATATTTTCTTTCAGGCGATCCAGTTCGCTATCAATATCTGCGTCTGTGACTTCGATCTTTTGGCGGATGCGTTTTTGAACAACTTTTGTCCACGCAATTTGGGTTTTGATTTGGTCGCGCATTGTGCTGACTTTAATCCCGCGTTGCTCAAGGGCTTTTTTGAAAACATCGGCAGGAATATTATTTTGTTTGGCAACTTGTTCGAAGCCATTATCGATTTCTTTTGTTTCCACTTTTAATCCCAACCTGTCGGCTTCTTGGGAGCGGATTTGTTCGTCGATCAACATCTCGATAATTTGTGGGCGCAGTTTTTCGTCCAGTTCTTTGGATGGTTTCAATCCGCTGGAGGCCGCAATCAAATCCATGCGGGCTTTGACGTCTGACGCTGTAATAACGCCCTTGTTCACAACCGCGACAATAGATTCTTTTGAACCTTTTGTTGTCTGTGATAGGGCAGGGTGCGATACAGTCATCAATAATGTGATGGCGATCAGGGATAGATATTTCATTGTCTTAATCCTTTTTAGCGGCCTTATAATTCTGGTGGTAGTTCTGGTGGTAGTTCAAATAGTATGGAACGATGCTATCCATCGGCGTTGGTGTCACACCCAATTCATTTAATCCGTAGGCATCTTGTGCCACGATATTGTCGGTTTGCAAAGATGTAATCTGGTCGTTGGTGAGCGGAGGGTTGGGCAGAATGGCCATAAAAAACGCCTGAGTCCGCGCCATCCACCATGGCATGCTGATCAGGCAACGGGATTTGCCGATATAGGTGAATAGCCGCCCGTAAATTTCCTTAAAGGTTAATATTTCTGGGCCACCGAGTTCAAAAATCTGACCGCAAGTCTGGATGTCGCAAAGGGCATGGACGACTGACTTCGCGACATCCAAAACATAAACGGGTTGGAACCGCGTTTTCCCCCCGCCAATCAATGGGAAAAACGGAAGTATTTTCGCAAGGCCTGCAAACATATTGAAAAAATTGTCTTCCGCGCCGAAAATGACACTGGGGCGCAGGATGGTGACGGGCGGGAAAAACTCCTGAACAGCGCGTTCACCCAATAATTTGGTGATGGCATAGGCGGATTGGGAGTGGTCAACCC
>MEMI01000013.1 GCA_001767915.1 Alphaproteobacteria bacterium RIFCSPHIGHO2_02_FULL_46_13
ATCATCTTTGGACGCATTCCTGACGAACTGTCAAAACGCCATAAAGATCCCAAAAAACAAATTTTATCTTTGTTTGACCTGAAAGCCGAAGAATTCGCGCTCAACAATTTTAATGGCTGTCTGGCGATTAATGCCAAAGTGGAGTTTGACGGTAGTGATCATGAGATCGAGGCGGCCTGTAGCGGGTTTTACCAGAAGTTAGAGGCCTATGTGGCCGAGTTATGCGCTGCGGCTAAACTCAAGTCCCCCAAAACACTCGCCCATCAGATTATTCTGTTATTTGCGGGTTCCGTGGTGATGGGGCAGATGCACCGTGATCCGGACGCCCCGAATGTTGCCAAGGAAATTGTCAAAACTTTGTTGAAGGGTGCAGTTTAGGGGGCTGTCTATTCAGTTCGTTTCGTTGCTTTTTATATCTGTGTACATATAAAATTCAAAATCTTCGTTTTTTTCTTTTTCTAGGGTGGCTGATGCCTTATCTAAACAAAACGCATTGGGCCGTATGAAGGGATTAATTTTTACTTCAAAAGCTTTGAACACTTTGCCATCTTGTATGAAGGCCAATCCCCATTCGCTCTTATCAGTAAAATAGGGAATTTTTACACCGTTTTTAATAGGAAATTTTCCGACGTGTCCTCGTTCCTGAAAGGGGGCATCATATACCCCCAAATGACAAACGCTATCCCATTGAAAATCTGTCAGGTCACGGATTGCAATCTCCGTTTTTCCTTCGGCAACCATTTTTTCAAATTGATTGTTAAAATAGCGCTGGTCGGGGGTTAGATAGAATAGATTAAAGACATATAGGCCTATTAAAAATAAAAGCCCTATTCCCAATATTTGGGGGATGGAAATTCGTTTTTTTTGAGAGGTCATTGCACTCAACTTTCGTTTGCCGATCTGATTGGTTGGCTGATTCATACTCACAACAGGATAAATATCCTAAACTATCAACATAAAACTATAGATTAGAAGCCGTGTCGGGGGAAGGCATAACAAAACCCTTTATTGCTCCCTTAAAACTCTGCTAGATAACCGCATGGACAGTTTATTGACACCTTCTTCTTCGCCTTCGGAATATTCGACATCGACTGCGGGGGATTTTTTTTCGTTGCTCAAGCCTCGGGTCATGAGCCTTGTGGTCTTTTCGGGGTTTGCGGGGTATTGGGTGGCGCCTGACCGTGCGGATTTGCATCCGTTTTTGGCGTTGATTGGGATGTTAGCTTTGGCGCTGGGCGCTGGGGCATCCGGGGCATTTAACATGTGGTATGACCGCGATATTGACGCGGTGATGAACCGCACCAAAACGCGCGCCATTCCGATGGGTAAAATTACACCTGATGATGCGCTGGGATTTGCGATTTTTACAACGATTTTGGCTGTTCTGATGATGGCCTTGGCGACCAACCTGATGGCCGCAGGGATATTGGCCTTTGCGAGCTTTTTCTATGTGGTCGTTTATACGGCTTTTCTGAAACGCAGGACTGCACAAAATATTGTGATTGGTGGCGCGGCAGGGGCGTTTCCGCCGATGGTCGGGTGGGCGATGGTCACGGGGGATATTACGTTTTCCAGTGTGCTGTTGTTCCTAATTATTTTTATTTGGACTCCGCCGCATTTCTGGGCGTTGGCGCTTTTTGCGAATGAAGATTATAAGCGCGCCGAAATCCCGATGATGCCTGTCACCCACGGGGCAAAACACACCAAATGGCAAATGTTGGTTTATACGGTCATTTTGCTGCCTGTGACACTTGTTCCGAGTTTTATCGGGTTGGCGAACTGGGTTTATGCGGGGGTTGCTTTTGCCCTTGGCGCGCTATTTATTCTCTCTGCCATCCGCGTTCTGGGGGCTGAGGACATGAAACCTGCCAAGCAGATGTTTGGCTATTCGGTTTTTTACCTCTTTGCTCTTTTCTTAACCCTGATGTTATGTCACAATTAGAGGATCAAAAGGTCTATTTATGGAACAACAAAATACTACTCCTGAAATTACTCAAGACGCCGCATTTAAAAAGCGCCGCGACCAGAAAAACTGGATTGTGTTGGGCTTGATTGTAGGATGTATTGCGTTGATTTGGTCTGTGACTATGATCAAAATTAGAAATGGGATGGAAATAGCTCATCCTGTTGGGTTGTCCGTAGAGGGCGCGCCACAAAAAGCTAACGAAGGGGGCAAAGATGCTCAGTAAATTTGTCGTGTTCAGTGCAGTTATGATGGCGATTGGGTTTTCTTCCGTTGCGAAAGCCGAAGAGCAATTAATGGTTTTATGGCCTAAACAACGTGCGGCGCATCAGGTCGTTATGGATGACCACGCCGCCACTTATAAAGCCCGCGGTCAGGCTTATGTCGACCATTTATATGCAACGGGTGGTGAAGAGCCAATGCCAGCCGCCGATGATTTATCAATGAGTGGTGAAATTGAGCCTGTGCCGATCAATGTCGGTCAGGTTGCTGAAATGGTTAAAGAAACTGATCCTGATACCCAGACAGCGGCGACCCCTCATTAATTTTATAAATAGAATTTCATTCAATGGATGATTTAAGCAAAAAGAACCGCAGGACAGGCTATATTGTTCTGGGGCTAGTTCTGGGGATGTCGGCTCTGACCGCGTCGTCTGTTGAGCTTTATAAGCTTTATTGCAAAATGACGGGCTTCGGCGGGAAGGCCGAGCAATCCGAGACGGCCAAATCTGATGTGATTTTGGATCGTGAGATTAAAGTCCGGTTTAATACCGATGTGAGCGTCAATCTTCCTTGGGAATTTAAGGCTGACCAAGAACCTCTTACCCTGAAATTGGGGCAAGAGGCCGCCGTTTCCTTTTCCGCCACCAATCTGGGCAATCAGGGCTTTGCGGGAACGGCTCTTTATAACGTTGATCCACCTGCTGCGGGTGTTTATTTTCATAAGAACCAATGTTTTTGTTTTGATTATCAGTTGATCGCGCCCAAAAAAGAGGCTCATTTCCCTGTGGTTTTCTACATTGATCCCGCGTTGGATAAAGATCCGCAGTTAAAAGATTTGAAATCCATCACCCTATCTTATAGTTTTTTTAAGGCGGACTCTCCAGAATTAGAGAAAGCACTTGAGGACTTTTATAATAGCGGAAATTCAGGTACAACTTCAGTCAAGATTAAATAAACACCAAAACTTTAGACGATTTAAGCCAGAGGAATAAATTTATGTCAGATACTATTGAATATGGAACGACTGGGAAGCCCCATCCATACCACATTGTTCGCCCGAGCATTTGGCCTTTGGCAGGAGCATTCGCAGGCGGGTTGTTTGCACTGGGGATGATTTTGTTTATGCACCGCGCGGATATTAAAGAATTCCATTTCGGTATCTGGGCACCATTGCTGGGTGCGGCCTCTATTATGGCTGTCATGTTTTTCTGGTGGAAAGATATTATTTTTGAAACAGTGACTGAGGCCGTTCACAATAAAATCACCGAACGTGGATTGCGGATGGGGATGGCGTTGTTTATCGCGTCTGAGGTCATGTTCTTCGTTGCCTTCTTCTGGGCGTTCTTTGATGTGTCCATCTATGCGGACGAGGCTATCCAATATATGCGGGTTGCTTATACATCAGGCATTTGGCCACCTCCGCAGTTCGAAGCTGTTCCACCGTTTGGCCTTCCATTTTTGATGACCATGATTTTGTTGCTTTCTGGTACAACCGTGACTTGGGCGCACCATGCGATGCTTGCCGGTAATCATAAAAGTGCCAAAGAAGCTTTGATCTATACTGTGATTTTGGGTGTCATTTTCTTGTTCGTTCAAGGATATGAATATCACCATACCGAATTCAAATTTGGTGACGGGTCATTTGCGTCCACATTCTATATGGCGACGGGCTTCCACGGCTTCCACGTTTTCGTTGGGACAGTGTTCTTGGCGATTTGTTTGATCCGCGAAACCAAAGGGCATTTTACCCCTGACCGTCATTTCGGTTTTGAGGCGGCTGCTTGGTACTGGCACTTTGTGGACGTTGTTTGGTTGTTCCTGTTTATCGCTGTCTATATCTGGGGCGGTACAATCGGAATCGGATCTGACGAAGCTGTCCGCGCTGCGCATCAAGCGATTGCAGCCGGTGCTCAATAATGACTGAAATCTCCTCCCTGATCGCATCCATTGCTTGTAAATGTCCGCGCTGTGGGGAGGGTGATTTGTTTAATACCGGTTTATCCAACCTGACTTTACGCGACGCTTGCGACAAATGTGGATTGGATCTCAAAAAAAACGACAGTGCTGATGGCCCTGCCGTTTTTTTGATTTTTGTTCTTGGTGCGGCTCTTGTGCCGATGGCCTTGATCTTTGAAAATCTGGTGGCTCCCCCGTTATGGGTGCATGCTGTCCTTTGGGGAACGATTGCGCTTGCCGTCACTATCGGGAGTTTAAAGCCCATTAAATCGCTTGTGATCGGTATCCAGTATCGCCACCGTCCGGCGGATTGGGAATAACAGATGATCTGATGATCGGATGATCAGATGATCGGAGACAATAATAATATGAAACAAAAATTTCCTGTGATTGCCAGTTTGGTATGTTTTGTGGCCGTGGTTGTCTTGTGCACTATGGGGGCATGGCAGGTTCAGCGGCTTCAGTGGAAAAATGATTTACAGCGAAATCTGGATGCGGCTTTTTCAACCAAAAACCCGCCCCCTTTGATCGAGGCGCAATTTTCAAAAATTGAACCCGGTCAGGTTGTGCGCGGGGTAGCCAACGGAGTATTGGATGTATCAAAAGCTGTGATGGTGCATGGGCGGATTGAAAACGGCAAATCTGTTGTTGCTGTGGTCGCCCCGTTGAAAATGACATCTTCTCATGTGTCCGTTCCTGTCGAAATCGGGTGCGGTGATCCGGCAATTATCGGGCAGTTACCTTCATTAAAGCCAAAAGGTGTTAGCATCGTTGGTGTTTTGCGGCAGCCCAGATGGTCGTTTGTCACCCCGCCCAATATTCCGGACAAGGGCGAATGGTGGCGTATGGACGCTCAAGAATTCGGAACATATTGGAAGGTCGAGAATTTGCAAAATGCAGTGCTGACCTCGGAAGAAATATTGGATTTCGGATATCCGTTATGGCCTAAACTGACCCCTTGCACGATTGAGAAAACATTACGCAATGACCATGCGTCTTATGCCTTCTTCTGGTTTCTCATGGCGGGATCTTTATCTGTCATTTGGGTCATCAGGTTTTTAAAACCTTATTTACAATCTGCATAAAGAACTCTGACGCCATTTTCATCATCCCATTTACTGCGTAAATAAATATTACCGCTGAGCCGTGTATGGCAGGTAAAAAGGGGCATAATGGTGCGGATGGTGAGTTCGACTTTATAGCCCGGGAAGAACGGCCCCGTTGAGCAAACAGCAACGGTTTCGCCATCTTGCAAATTGAAATTCTTTTCGTGGCGCAGGATTTTGCCTTTGAATTTATAAGATTCTGTTTTGATGACGCCCATCACTTGTTGATTGGCGGAATTGACAATAGTGGCACATTCCTTAAACGGTGTCACATCCGCCGCCCATCCCGCATGGGGAAGGGTCATGAATAAGAGAAGGGTAAAAAAGAGGTGTTTTGTCATGTTTATTGCTGAGAGAAGAAGTCGAGTTTACCCGTATAGAGACGCATAAATTCAACAAATTTCTGGGATGGGACTGGTCTGGAATAACGATACCCTTGAACCTCGTCACAGCCTTCGGAAATCAGGAATTGCTCGTGGGCGGCTGTCTCCACCCCTTCCGCAATAATCTTGAGGTTGAGGGAGCGTCCGAGGGCAATAATGGTTCTGGCGATTGCCGCATCATCCGTATTGTTGAGGGCGTTGCGGATAAAGGATTGGTCAATTTTCAAACGGTCAATCGGGAATTGGCGCAAGTATGACAGGGAAGAATAACCCGTACCAAAGTCGTCAATCGCGAGTTCAACGCCCAGAGCATGCAATTCTTTCAGGGTTTTGATGGTTTGTTGAATATCTTCCATGAAGGCACTTTCGGTGACCTCTAACTCCAAGAAACGCGGATTGATTTTTGTTTTTTCTAACACGGATTTGGTGAAAGCCACCAAGTCACTTTGTTGGAATTGTTCGCCCGATACGTTGACCGCGATGCGGATCGGGTGACCGGAATCATGCCATCTCTTGGCTTCCAGACAGGCTTGCTCCATGACCCATTCACCAATTGGGACGATCAGGCCGGATTGTTCTGCAATCGGAATAAATTCAGCGGGGGAGATAAATTTTCCGCCTTCTTTGCTATTATCTGGTTTGAACCAACGGAGTAGAGCCTCTGCGCCAATAATACGACCCGTCCTTAAATCCAATTGTGGTTGATAGTTTAAGGTCAGTTGGTTGTTTTCCAACGCGTTCCGCAAGTCACGCAACATCTGGAAGCGCGCCTGTACGGCTTTGTCAAAGTCTTCAAGATATTCGCGGATACAATCGCGGCCATCTTCTTTTGCACGGTTCAGGGCGATATCTGCATTTTTCAAAACCTGATCGGGATCAATCGCATCATCAGGGAAAGTAGACACACCGATGGAGGCCCGAACCTGAAAACTTTCGTTAAATACGCGGAAAGGATCGTGGGAGATGATGCTGCGGATTTTCTCGCCAACATCTTTCGCGGTAATCATATCATTGTTGAGAATATAGGTGATTGCAAACTCATCCTCACCTGTTCTGGCAACAACAGCGCTTTCGGGCAATGAAGATTTCAAGCGACGTCCAACCGCCCCCAAAATAGCATCGCCCACGTTATGCCCCATGGAATCGTTCACATCTTTAAAATGGTCGAGGTCAACGGCAATAACGGCGAGGCGTTCAATATTGGTATTGTCGGTATTGGCCTGACGTACATAGTCGGATAATTTCTGGATAAAGAAAGTCCGGTTCGGCAAGTTTGTTAAAACGTCGTAATAAGCCAGTTTGTGGATTTGGCTTTGCGCTGTTGTTTTTACCTGACGCAAGTTTTTGGCGTTTTGTTTAATGAGTTCTTCGGACGCTGCTATAGCACTCCCGATTTCATCACCTGAATTATAAGGGGAACGTATAATATTGGGCGATTCAGGATTGGCAATCGCCATCGATAAGTTATCACGCAGGAAAATAATCGGTTCAAGCAACCATTTTGAAAGCGCAATCATTAGAATGGTTGTGACGAAGGCCGATAGCAAGAACATAATCAGAATGTTTTGGCGGACATACTGTGCCACCTTGTTCATTGATTTTTCTGAATCAAGGCGCACTACTATATAGTAGGGGCGACCACCTAAGTCATTGGGGCGCAGGATAGTTTCGTAATTAAGTCTATCGTCAGAGAAATAAGTTTTGTTAAGGTCGTTTTCCGACACGATAGTCAATGCGACTGGCTCGCCTGCCATCGACAGTAAATTGTAATTTGTGGAATAAATGGTTATTCCCCTGATGGGGGTGAGAGCCATAATGCGTTGTTGTTGCTCAATTCCTATGGGGGAGGCGAGACTGTTTTGCCCACGATAGTCAATCATCGGCGAAATCACACTGACGGCGCGATCTTTTAAGTCGAATAATTCTTGTTCTTGGTGACTTTTAAGAGTGAATGCAAGAATGGACGCCTGCACAGTCATAATGGTCAAAAACACAGCCACAACAATTTTCCAGCTTAATCGACTGTTCCAGATTCTGGGCGAGTTTTCAGGGTTCCCGGCTAATGACCAGGAAAAAAGGCGTCCAGTTTTCTTTTCTTCGCTGACTTCCGGCACAGAAGCTGCGTCCCCCTCAAAAGTTCTTTCCATTTATTCTTTCCATACGGATCAAAATTTAGGATTTCTCCACCATATATAAGCCTAACCTGTGTTGGTTAATACTTCGTATAAATAATACCTAATATAAAAGGTATAGCCTTTTTTGTTGATCGGCCAGAACTATGTTTCTCAGTACATAATTTTTACCATTAAGGCATAAAGACACCAAGGTCTTTTGCTATTGCTTTGCAAAAGAAATTTTTTAACTGATAATTTCTGCGAAAAGCGAATTTTAAGGTTTTGGTTACCTGTTCTGTGATATTCTTTCATTTATATGGAGGTTCAAACATGAATCCCACGAAAGAAACAGGACGTGAGTATGTCTATGGCAATTTTGGCATCGATGATAGTTGCAAGTCTTATGGCTGGCACGGCGATATTGAAGCAATCATCGCTGAATACGAAGCGTCTTCAGAAAGCCAAAGCAAGATCATCAAGACTTGCGATAAACCCCGTTAGAAAGTAAGCTTATTCCTCAATTCTATTTGAGGGCTTACCAATGCGGACTTTTAAACTTTACAATTCTTTGACACGCGCAAAAGAAGATTTTGTGCCGAAAGATGTTGGACATGTCAGACTCTACGCCTGCGGACCCACAGTTTATAACGTTGCTCATATTGGAAACGCACGGATGGCGGTGGTCTTTGACGTCCTCGCCAGTGTCATGCGCGTTCTCTATCCTCGCGTCACCTATGTCTCGAACATCACGGACGTGGATGATAAAATCATGGATGCGGCGCGCGAAAGCGGCGAGACGATTGAGTTTATCACAAGAAAATATGAAGCCATCTACAACGAAGACATGGCCGCACTTGGTGTAGCAAAACCCGATATCCAGCCGCGTGCCACCGAACATATCCCTGAAATGATTAAACTGATGGAGCAATTGATTGCCCGTGACCATGCCTATGTTGCAGAAGGTCATGTGTTGTTCAATGTTCCGTCTTTCCCGCAATATGGCGGGCTGTCGGGGCGTTCCCGCGATGATCAGATTGCAGGTGCTCGGGTGGAAATTGCCCCTTATAAGCGGGATCCTGCGGACTTTGTGCTGTGGAAACCCTCAACGCCCGACCAAGTGGGTTGGGATTCGCCATGGGGGCGGGGGCGTCCGGGGTGGCATATTGAATGCTCGGCTATGGCTGAAAAACATCTGGGGTTGCCGATTGATATTCATGGTGGCGGCGCGGATTTGAAATTCCCGCACCATGAAAACGAAATCGCGCAAAGTTGCTGCGCCCATGGGCATAATGATCTGGCGTCCTTTTCCAAATATTGGATGCATAACGGTTTCCTGACCGTTGAGGGCGAGAAAATGTCGAAATCTCTCGGCAATTTTACAACGGCGCGTGATTTGCTGGATCAGGGTGTCGCGGGTGAAGCCATTCGCTATACGTTACTCTCCGCCCATTACCGCCAGCCATTGGACTGGTCGATGCAGGGGCTGGAAAGCTCCAAAAAATCACTCGATAAATTCTATAAGATTTTGGATGATTTAAAAAATGTTGCAGATATTGATGCAGCAATTCCGGATGAGATGATGGATGCGCTCTGCGATGAACTGAACACGCCAAAGGCCTACGCCGTATTAAATGCGCTTGCCAAAACCGCAGCAGAAACCAAGACCCCCGAGGGCAAAGCCGCCTTTAAAAAGGCTGCAAATATTCTGGGTTTCCTGAAAGCTGATCCTGCTGTATGGCTCGCGCAAGATAAGATTGCCTCAGGCATCGATGCCGCATGGGTGGACGCTCTGGTCGCAGAACGTGTTGCAGCAAAAGCCTCCAAAAATTTCGCTCGAGCTGATGAGATTCGCAAAATCCTCGCTGAGAAAAACATCATGATTGAGGATTCTGTGACTGGTACGACTTGGCGGATTGGGTGAAAATCAGATGGAGATGAAAAACACTTCTTTTGATAAACCATCTTCATTTGCTCCGCATTTCATAGTGAATCTTGAGAAGCCGCTATCGTTGTTTGGCGGTTATCTTACAATTGGGATGTTTTTTTTATTTGGGATCATGCTCTTTATGATTGGCAAATATGATGTAGCTGCGCTCTCTATTGGGGCGATGCTATTAATGTATGCCTCAATTTTTCATCATAAAAGAATGATAAATGAACGCGTTATTATTGCGGCATCAACGGAGGGAATTTATTTGCAGCCCTTCAATCTATATGTCCCGTTTGAGTGCGTAGAGGGGGTTTTCGAAGAAACTGAACGTCTGAGAGGATATACAATTGTTTCTTTGAAGCTATATTTCTATGTGCCATATGGGCAATTGGGTTATTTAAGAAAAAAGCTTATTTGGAGATTTTCTTGGCCAAGTCTGCTGCGTCAAGAAAGTGAGCGTTGTCTGGTACAAATTGGTATTCCTTATACCGTGGGGAAAGGGCAGCCTCTCAGCTATTCTAAACAGGAAATAGCTGAAACACTGAATATGATGGCAGCAAATTACAAAAATTAGCGTATCACTTTATCAATTGTTCTTGCTAATAAATCCAAATTCTCATCCCTCGCCAATCTATGATCTCCATCTTCAACAATGATAATTTCGGGTGGGATGGATGAGGTGATGTGCGTCGCCAATTTTTGTGCAACTTTATAGGGTACAACTTCGTCCAGTTTTCCGTGCAGCAAAGTGACGGGGAAGGTTAGATTTAAAGGTTTATCGAAGATGAGGTGCTGCGCGCCGTCTTCGAAGAGTTTGAGGGTGAGGGTGTCGCCATCGGGGGTGGTGATGTGGCCCTGTTGTTTGCACAAATTTTGTTGCGCTTCTGTCATTTCGTGATTCCAGACCCAGTCGGTAAAATCAGGGGCGGCGGCGATGCCGATGAAGGCTTTGATGCGGTCGCCGAGGATTTTGGCGATTAAAAGTCCGATCCATCCGCCCATGGAGGAGCCGATTAAAATCATATCGCCTGTGATGGTGGCGGTGATGACGGCGAGGGCGTCCTGTGTCCAGTCGCCGATTGAGCCATCACGGAAATCTCCGTCTGACGCGCCGTGGCCGGTATAGTCGAAACGGAGGAGGCGGTAGCCTTTTTCTGCGCATAGATTGTCCAGAAAGACGGCTTTTGTACCTGTCATATCCGAACGGTATCCGCCCAGAAAGACGAGGGTGGGCGAGGGTTGAGAGCCTTCGCGCAGGCGGTAAGCCAGTTTTTTGCCGTTATTTAAGGTTAAATATTGCAGAGTGTCTTTTGAATTCGTCATGTCTCATGCTATAAATCCCCCGCCGACATTGCAAGACGCAAAGTAAGTACCAAGTATGTGAGAAAAATATGGCTAAACCAAAACCCGAGTTAAAAAAGCGCAGATTAACTATATTGCAGGTTATTCCCAATATGGGGGCGGGTGGTGCTGAACAAACAACTGTGGATGTGACGGCGGCACTGACCAAGGCGGGGCATAAGGCAATTATTGTATCCAATGGCGGCCCGCGGGTGATTGAATTGCAACGGGCTGGCGGATTGCATATTGAAATGCCCGTCCATTCCAAAAACCCGTTGATGATCTGGAAGAATGCTGGGCGTTTGAAACGTCTCATTCGCGAGCATAATGTTGATATTATCCATGCCCGTTCCCGCGCGCCCGCGTGGAGTGCCTTGAAGGCCGCGCGTGATACAGGCATCAAGTTTCTGACCACTTGTCATGCGCCATTTAATATTCGCGGGTCGAAATGGAAACGCAAATATAATTCGAGCATTGCACAAGGGGATCTGGTGATCGCCAATTCGGAATTTGTTGCGCATTATCTGGTCGATAATTATGACGTTGCGGTTAATAAAATTCGCGTTATTCCGCGCGGTATTCCGATGGAAAAATTCGATGTGGCGAAAGTATCTGCCGACCGGATGCTGAAACTGTCTGAAACATGGCGGATTCCAGAAGTTGCAACGCTTGTCCTGTTGCCCGGTCGCCTGACCAGATGGAAAGGGCAGACTGTGTTGATAGAGGCGATGTCGAAATTGAAACGCAAAGACGTGTATTGCGTATTGCTGGGGGATGCACAAGGGCGCACCGAATACCGTGATGAACTGGAAGGCATGATCCATGATTACCATCTGGAAGACCGTGTGCGCATTGCCGAACATTGTGATGACATGGCGGTTGCTTATAAAATGGCCAATGTTGTTGTGTCTGCATCAATTGAGCCCGAAGGGTTCGGGCGGGTTGCGGTTGAGGCACAAGCCATGGGTGTTCCGACCATTGCCACCGCCATTGGCGGGTCAAAGGAGACGATCATTCCTGATGTGACAGGGTGGTTGGTGCCCCCTAATGATTCGGATGCACTGGCGAAGGCGATTGATAAAGTGTTGTTATTATCAAATGATGAGCGTGACCATATTGCTGTGCAGGCGGCGTACCATGCCCGTGCCAATTTTACCAAGGAACAGATGACGGATGCGACATTGATCGTTTATGATGAATTGGTAAGTCGAGGGAAATAATTTTCGGACGTGCGTACTTAAGCTTCGGGAGAGGCTGCTTTAGAGTTTGCATTGCGGGCACATAATTCACTTAAATACTCAATCATATCCAGAACATGCGGGTGACTGACCGAATAATAGATGGTTTGGGCATCGCGTCTGGTTTTTACCAGATTATCTTCGCGCATTTTGGCGAGATGTTGCGAAAGAGCGGACTGAGAGATGCCTACAATCCCCTCTAATTCCCCTACAGATTTTTCGCCCTCACACATGGCGCATAGCGCCGTCAACCTCTTCGGATTCGAAAGAGATTTGAGAATGAGCGAAACTTGCTGAATTTCAGTTTTTAAACCTTCAATATTCATGTCACAACCTTAAGCGGTAGTTAAACAGAAAATTTAGTCACTTGGCAAGGCTTTTTTGTCTGGGAGACATGCGAAAATTGCAGAACTTAATTTTGCAGGCAATAAGGATAGCAATTTCAACCCGATAGACATCTGCCATGGAAAACTGATGCGGGGTTTTCCGGCGTCAATATCTTTGATCATGCGCGCGACAGCGACATCTGTTTTCATCAAAAATGGCATCGGGAAATCATTATTATCTGTCATTCTGCTTTGGATAAAGCCCGGGCAAATGACGGTGACTTTGACATGAAATGCTGCAAGTTTTGTGCGCAATGATTCCCCGTAAAAACGCACGGCAACCTTTGATGCGGAGTAGGCCGGAGCGGAGGGCATGGGAACGTAGCCGGCAAGAGAGCTGATCAGGACAATATGCCCTGATTTTTTTGCAACCATGTGGGGCAAAGCCGGATAAATCGTATTTAAAACCCCTGTCAGATTGACATCGAAAATTTGATAGTCTTTGGTGATGTCTTCGATCATCTGCCCGCTAAATCCGCCTGATATGCCCGCATTGGCAATGACGAGGTCAAGGCCGTGTTGTGCGGTTATATCTGTGACCCAGTCGGCTAGGCGCGCACGGTCTGTGACATCGATTGCGTTTGCATAGACCTCAGCGCCTTTTTGGCGGCAAGCATCGGCCACGTCGTTTAATCGTTCCAAATTTCGCCCGCATAGAAAAAGTTTTACATTTTGTGCAGCATATTGATGGGCAAATTCTGCGCCTAAGCCACTTGATGCCCCTGTAATCAATATATTTTTCATGTGATGCGCCGTTTCTGCAAAAGTTTCTATAAAAGGTGATGACAGACTCTAACAAATATGTAGAATTACACCATGTCATTTCTTCCGATCAAACGTCGCGGTCTTCTTTTTATTCTTTCGTCTCCGTCAGGAGCCGGAAAGACAACGATTACCCGCGCCCTGCTGGAGCAGGATAAGCAATTGAGTATTTCCGTCTCGGTCACAACCCGCGCACCGCGTCCCGGTGAGGTTGACGGCAAGGATTATTTCTTTGTCACCAAGGAAAAATTCGACCAGATGGTTGAAAATAATGAATTACTGGAGCATGCCAAGGTCTTTGGCAATTATTACGGAACGCCTTTGATGCCCGTTGAAAAGGCACTGGCTAACAGCCAGGATATTATCTTTGATATTGATTGGCAGGGGACACAGCAGTTAAAGCAAAAATTGGTCAATGACCTTGTCACAGTCTTTATCCTGCCGCCTTCCCAAGAGGAACTGGAGCGTCGTTTGCGTTCCCGCCAGCAGGATAATGATGACATTATCAAAGAGCGTATGAAAAAGGCGTCTGACGAGATTTCGCATTATTCTGAATATGATTACATCATTGTGAATCACGACCTCAATCGCTCTATTTTTACCGCGCAGGGGATTCTGGAGGCGGAACGGAGCAAAAGACGCCGAATCACTGATCTGCCGAACTTTGTCAGAACATTGATGGGCGAGGCCTGATTGCCCCGCTCTGAAGGTGTGGTTGTCTCTCTGCCGATTATCGTGTAGATTCAAATCAAGTTTTTTGATGAAATTTTAATATTTCAGTGGTGAACTGGACTATAGTACTCAAAAATGTCTTTTATAAATTTCTAGAATTTTAGTTAGGTAAAATATGTCCGACTTTAATCCTGCAACATCGCAGAATCAAAATCCTACAAGACCCGCCCGTCCTGCTGGCGCTCCGGTCAAAAAGCCTGTTGCCAAGCCCTCCGCTGATCAAAGCGAAGTCGAGATGCTGAAAACCGTTGGGTCGGTGATTGTGCGGAACGAATTTTACCGTGACGGATACCGTACTTTGCTGAGAATTGCCGTGATTGAGGCGATGATTATTCTGGCGCTTGTCGGGGCCATGTATTTCGTCATTCAGGTTCATCAACCTGAAAATCGTTATTTTGCAACGACTGAAGATGGTCGTCTGGTTCCGATGGTTGCGTTGAGCGAGCCAAACTTGAGTGTTCCGGCACTGATGTCATGGAGTGCGCAGGCGGCAACCGAAGTGATGACCTTTGGTTTCAATGACTATAAACGCCGTTTGCAGCAAGCCTCTAGAAACTTTACACGTCTTGGGTGGGTCAGTTTTACGTCCGCTCTAGAAAAATCGCGTATTATCGAGATGGTGGAGGCCAATGGTCAGGTTGTCTCTGCAGCACCTGCCAGTGCGCCGATCCTGATTTCCGAAGGGGTTGTGAATGGGCGTTACCAATGGCAGGTTCAGGTGCCGCTGGTTGTGACTTATCAGGCGGGTTCATCTGTTCGTGATGATAAAATGCTGGTTACTTTGTTGCTTGTTCGGGTGCCAAAACTCGAAAGTCCAAACGGCGTTGGGATTGAACAATGGATTGCCAGATAAAAAAGCCTCTTAAAAACGACAAAATATTGTATAAGAACGATTTATTGTCACCATATTGATATTGCTCTTGTGGTTTTTCCAGTATATCCTTCACTTGATTTTTAAGTAAACCGCACGGGGTGCGCATGACGAAATTTTACCTTTTCCGCATTCAGATGGTCATGATGATGGCCATCCTTATCTGTGTGGGGTCTGTTTCACAGGCTCAGACACCATCAACCGGGTCGCCGCCGAGCGATTCGGCGACGCAGACTTTAATGCAGGATACTGCGCCGGCAGATGCTCCTTCAAAGGTTGATGCTTCTGGTGCGACGCCAGCGGGATTTCCTGCCGCCTCTAATGAGGCTCCGCCAAATCTGTCGGATTATCTAAATAATGCAGGGGTGGTGCAAGATGCATCAAAGTCGGCTGCCACAAATGCATCGACCTCCAAATCAGTTGATAATGGAACTGTCGCTATTCCGACGATGGAAATGAATGCTCTCTCGGGTGGAGCTACTGCGCCCGCCCCTGTAGAATTGTCTCCGGAAGCAACAAAAGCTGCGGCTTCTGCGTCCATCAGAAAAGATGCATTTGGCGCAACAACGGATCAATTAATGCCTCTGAAGCCTAGTGAAATCCGTCGGATGCTTGAGCTTTATGATGAAACAAAGCAGGCGTCTGAAACCCCTGTTTATCCCTCTCCCGAGCCAGAATCGGCTTTTGTGAGTGCGTCTCTGGATCCGGGTGCAAAGCCGTTGATTATCAAGACTGCTGTAGGAAATGTGACCACAGTCAGTATCGTTGATTTGACAGGTCAGCCATGGCCAATCCAAGATTTGACATGGGCTGGAGATTTCCAAGTCGAGCAGCCTGAAAGTGGCAGCCATATGTTGCGTATTACTCCGACCTCTGAATTTGCAAGCGGGAATGTCTCGATGAGATTATTGGGATTGAATCCGCCTGTTATTTTTAGCCTGAAGGCTGAACGCAAAACTGTTCATGTTCGTCTGGATGTCCAAATTCCTGAAGTCGGTCCAAACGGTGTTTTGCCGCCGATGGATGTTCCTGTGTCAACCAAGGCAGGTGATGATTTCATGACCTCGGTATTGGTTGGTGTGGTGAAGGGCAAAGATACTGAACAGCTGAGAGTTGATGGTATTGACGGTCGAACCACGGCTTTTGGTAAGGGGGGCATGGTTTATGTGCGTACACCTTATACAATGTTGTCCCCGGCATGGAGCAGTTCTGTTCAGTCCGCCGATGGAACCAAAGTTTATGCATTGAATTTTAGCCCTGTTATCCTTTTGTCTGATAAAGGGAAAATGGTGAGAGCCTACCTCTCACACAAGGAGATGTCTGATGAGCAATAGTAATAATTTTGACCCGCCCGAAGATGTTGATTTGGATCAAATTCCTGATAGGGACGTTGATTTCGATGATTTTGAAGATAACAAAGACAAGTCATTAGGCGCGTCATGGAAAAGCAGCCCTCTCTTTAAATTCGGGGTTGTTGCTCTTGTTATTATTATCGTTATCGCATTGGTTTCTATTCTCAGTGGCGATAAAATTAAGGCGCCGGTTTCTTCCGTTGGTAAGGGAACCAATATCAAGGAAGCTCCTGGTATTAAAGAAGTCTCTCCAGTTATGAAAGAAGCGATTGAAGAGAAAAACGACCAGCGTATTGATGAGGCTCAAAAACAAGGAATGAGTGCCATTCCAACGCCTATTGCGCCTCCGAAAACTCTTTTGGAAGTGCCAAAGGACGATGCTCAATCAGAAGACCCATTGCTTAGATGGCAGCAAATGCAAACTGAGCGCGCAAAAGCTCAGCGCGAGCAGCAAACAGCACAAGATCAGCAAACTCAAGTTGATCCACAGCGCGAGGCTAAAGTCACCGCCTTATCACAAGCCATGACCCAACAAATAAGTGGGATTTGGGGCGCACAAAAAATGTCGGATATGAAGCATATGAATGTCTTCACTAAAGTTGAGGGTCTTGGCGCAACAGATGCAAATGGCAATCCTACGATGACAAATGTGTCTACAAATGGCGTGCAGCAATTGATTGATCAAACGCCTGCCAAGGTTATTGTCCCTGCAGGTAAAATTGAATATGCCCAGATGATTTTGGAAGCAAACTCGGATATTCCGGGGCCTGTTGTGGCTTTGATCGCATCAGGACAATTTAGTGGTGGCAAATTGATTGGTAAATTCCAAGCGCAAGATGAATATCTGGTGATTACCTTCTCAACTTTGGTTACTAAAAAGGGAACAAGCATTCCGATTAACGCATATGCTTTGGATCCTGGAACATCATTGACCGGTTTGGCGACAGATGTTGATCACCGTTATTTTAAACGAATTATTCTTCCAGCGGCTGCAAAATTTGTTGAAGGCTTGGGGAGTGCTTATGGTGAAACTACAAGCGAAACGACGCAGAACGCAACAACTACGACTACGGCCACTACCGACCTAAACCCAAAACAAGAGTTTGGTAAAGCGGTTAGCGAAGCGGCTAAAACCGTTGGCGAGGTCTTGAGTGAGGACGGAAAAGATACTAAGCCGTTGGTTATTGTTGCTGCGGGGACTCCGATGGGTATTCTGTTTATGGATGCGATCACGGATAAGGATGTTTTGAGGGCGCGATCCGGTGTTTCGGGTGGCTCTCAAGGTGCGGGCCAGCAAATGCCTGTTCAGCAAGGGTACCCTCAACAGCAGCCTGCTGGGTTTATGAACCAAATGCAGCAGCTTCAATACGGTCTTCAGGGGCAGCAATATCTTCAACAGCAGAATGGGGCTTATAATACCAATGGAGTGCCGGGGGGCTATGGCACAACGACCGGAACCACGACCTCTGGTATTCAGTAACAATCATTTTAAGGTACACCATAAGAAGGTAAGCTATGTCTGATAAGAAAATAGATGATCAAAAATTTGAAAATCAATCATCTGATTATGATGAAACATATGAAGATGATGTGACTTATACAGAAGATGATTCTGACCAGTGGTCCGATGATGCTGATTTGGGAGATGATGAAGATTCCGCAAGTGAGCAGGCCCCACCAGCGAAAAAGAAAACATCAAACCTGACCATTGCAATTATTCTGGTTGTTGCAGTTGTTGGTGTTTTTGGCTTTATGGTTCTCAAAGGTAATAGTGGAGACGTGCCACAACCTAGTGCTGAAAATCAGGCCGCTGTTGCTATTGATGCGGATGCAGCGATGACACCGCCCGTTACACAAGCGGATCAGTCCAATATTACAGATCTTAAAAATCAAGCTGATCAAGACAACCAAGGTGACCAAACAGCTAATATTACGCCGCCGACCCCAGCGGCCGTTGCAGATGAACCACCACAAGGGTTGATGGATAACCCCAATTTGATGGATTCCAATGCCAAAGCTGATGTCAGCCCAGCTGACGCCAAGCCTATTGTTGGCTCTGTACCAGCCACTTCCGGTGCAGATCAGACTTCTGCTGTCCCATCTGAAGAAGTTGTTAATGCGATTTCTCCGACGGTGAAGCCAGTTTCTGATTTCCCAACTGTTGACTCTATTAAAAAGCCGGATTCGGCGCCTGTACCTGTTATGACGGGTGCAACAGGCTCTGTGGATGTTGATCCTTCAGTCGAGCAATCTAATAAAGCCGCTGAGCTGAAAGCCCAGATCGATGCCGCTCAGGCTGAAATTTCTAACTTAGAAAAGAAAATTTCTGATCAGGCTGCGGAGTTAGAGGCTCAAAAGCAAGCTGTTGCTAAAGCAACTGCTCAGGCTTCTGTTACTGCATCTGGTGTTTCTGAGGCAGAAGTTGCTGCCTTAAAAGAACAAATCGCGGATCTGGAAGAAAAATTGGCTGCAAAAGCAGAAAAACCTTCAAAAGTTGTTGTTGCCGAGGCATCTTCTACAGACGAAAGTGAATATGTTGTAAGCAAGCCCGTTGTCAAAAACAAGCCTGTTGCGGCTAAGCCAAAACTTGCTTTAAAACAAACATGGTCTTTAAAAAGTGCCGGAACTGGCAAAGCGATTCTCTCTGATAAGGCAACTGGTGATTTGAAGACAGTCAGAGTAGGGGACGTGGTGTCAGGACTGGGGCGCATCGTTAGCATTTCCAATATCAATTCATCATGGGTTGTAAAGGGAACTTTGGGGTCTGTTTCTGAATAGACGACAATAAGCACCACTCAATCCCCACAGACTTAAGGATTCTTTAAGAAACTGATGCTACCTTTATATGGTTGGGTAATGGGTTTTAAGAAATTTAGGAAACTTGCTTTTTCCCTTAGAATCTGCTTTAATTGAGTTAAGGAATACCGTGATAAAACGGTCGGGTGTGCACTATGAAAAAATTGAAAAATTCGCTCTATAAATTACCTTTTTTCTCATTTATGACAATTTCAATTCTTCTGTCGTCTGTGAAGCAATCTCACGCGGCGAGTGCCGTCGATGTTTTGGTTCAGATGGGGCTTGCTAAAGCGAATGCTCTTATTGTCAATACCATCAATGGCGCGGTAGGCTTAGGGTCTTGTCAGGGTAATGGGCAGATTAGCGATGTGATTTGTAATGTGATGGGGGCTTCATCGGGGCTTCCGGGGCTTGTTACCGCTCTTGCTTATCTTTTTGGCATTATCTTAGCTGTTGCGGCTCTGTTCAAATTAAAAGACCATGTTTTGAATCCATCACAGACGCCATTGTCAGATTCATTGAAGAGGTTTTTGGCGGGCGGTGCCCTTTTCACTCTGCCATTGATAACCGAGGCTGCACAAAATGCCCTGACCGGCGGAAATATGGATTCAAGTCAGGTGACCGTTTATAACGGTCAGGCCGCCAACGCGAGTGGCCTTGACGGGATGCTGGTCTCGCTCTTTGCTGATATTTATGAGCCTATGATCAATATCATATTTGCGTTTGGCTATCTGGCTGGGCTTATTTTGGTTGTTGCGGGTATTGGTCGCATTATTAAGACAGCTCAGGATGGACCCCGTGGCCCTGCTGGCATGGGCACGATTATGATGTTTGTTATTGCGGGCGTTTTGTTTTCTCTTAGTAGTATTATGGGGGCGTTCTCAAGCAGCATGTTCCAAAGTTCTACGGTTGCAACATTTGCAGTGTTGGAGACGTCAACAGGCGATACAGTGATTGATCAACACGTTCTTGCGATGATTTCTACAGTTCTTGTTTTTATGACTATAATAGGGTATATTAGTTTCATGCGCGGATTTTTTATTATAAAAGACGTTGCAGAAGGTGGTGGACAAGCTTCGCTCATGGCTGGTGTGACACATATTTTTGGTGGTGCATTGGCTGTGAACTTGGGACCGTTATTAAACGCGGTACAAAGTACTTTAGGTTTGAGTGATATTGGTATAACATTCTATTAGACTGAACATAGCATTGAGGAGGAAAATCATGCTGAAATTGAACAAAAAAATGAATAAACTTGCTGCCTATACATCTGCTTCCCTTGTAACTGGGCTTATGTCCTCTACAAGTGCAAAAGCTGCTGATGCAAGTTTCACAACTATTTCCCAGACTATTACCGGACAAATCGGTGGTCTTCCTGGGTTTATTACTGCGATTTCTTACATCATGGGGACATTGTTTGCTGTTCTCGGTATTCTTAAAATTAAAGATCACGTTGAAAACCCAAGCAATACACCTTTAAAAGATGGCGCTATCCGTCTTGCTGTTGGTGGTGGACTGTTCGTGGTTCCATTGATTACAGAAGCAATGCAAAACTTGCTGGGTACTGGTACTGGTGTTGATGTTCAATCTATGAAAAACATCAATACTTATAACACTGTTACACCATAATCGCGTTCTTATTCTAAGCGTATGAAAAATATTAAAGTCAATTTGGGGATTGCCCGTTCATCGGGCAATCTTCGTCTATCAAAGGGGGCTAATGCTGTTAGTCCTACTGTCATGACGCCTGAGCTTAAAAAAATGATTTTTGAGCGAGATGAGCAGACATGCCAATGCTGTGGTTTTAAAGCCGACAAATATCAAGATATTCACTTTATCGACAATAATCCCAAAAATCTGGATCCTGAGAATTTACTGACAACCTGTATTTTTTGTCATCAATGTTTTAATTTGGAACAAGCGACTGCCATGCGCTCTGGCGTTTTGATCTGGTTGCCTGAGATTTCACAAATTGATCTTCATCATATTATGCGTGCAGTATATGTTGCACGGATTTCCCAAGGGCCAATGGCCGAGGCAGCGCGCGTGACGCTTGATTCGCTCATGGGGCGTCGTGAAGAAGCCCGCAGACGTATCCAAACCGATGATCCTTTCGTTCTATCCACGGTTCTGAAAGATTTCCTGACCGGAAAATATTATGCGGAAAGAAATGAAAAATTGCAGGGCGTCAGGTTGTTGCCGTTGGATCGCCGTTTGATCAAAGAGGCTGATTTGGAATTTAACCAATTTCCCCAGATTTTGGCTTATTGGAGATCAAAAGATGGTCCGTTTGGTGGCCGTGCACCAACACTTTGGACAAATCTTTATAAAAGCGCTCTCAAAGAATTAAATTCATAATTTTTTTTAGTCAATTTCTGGTCATATGCAGTTTTCTATTTCTACAAATCCTGTATAGTATCAAGACATTAAATCCAACTGATTGATACACATGAATATTTTTCAAAAAATTCTTTATCCGTTCCAAGGAGCCTTGCGCCAATCTGTGGGCAGTTTTATCAGATTGGAGACAATGGACAGTGAATTCACAATGGCGGCCAGTGACGGGTCGCTTGTGACTTATTTGAAAATTGACGGCAGCAGACAAATTATTGGTGAAGAAGAATATAATTTTCTGATTGAGGCCGCGACCATTAAGCTGGGTGCAAAATTTGACCGCCCCGGTCATGCCATGCAAATTTATTTCTCAAGAGATCCTGCACGTATCCGTGCCCATCTTGATGTTTTGAACAGGCCTGTTTTTGCAACTGCCGCCAATACGGGTCTGGAGATCAGCGACCTGATCGAAGAGAAAGTGAAAAACCTTTCAACCATTTTGAGTCATGAGGAATGTTATTTCGTTTTGTGGACACGTCCGTCGTCCATGACAAAAAGTGAAATTCAACGCGTCCGTGAAGAGAAGCAAGTACAAAATAAAAAATGGGTCAATGCGCCGTATGGACAAAATCCTTTGGCAGGGGTCGAGAGCCTTCGTACCAGACATAAAAGTTATACAACTGCTATCCAGCAGGCGCTGGACGAGATGGGCATCCGTGCTGAATTTTTAGAGGTTCATAAGGCTTTGCGTGCTGTCCGTAACAATATGTTCCCATCACGCGCCAATGAAGATTGGAGAGCCTGTCTCCCCGGCGACCCAATCCCTGCACGTTCCCCTCTCAATCAGTTTGATTTGTCTGATATTATATGGCCATCCATTGCCGACCAGATTTGTGTCGGTGATGCAAGGTTGACAGGCGGCCCTGTTGTGCAAATTGATGACATGAATTGGGCTGGTGCGGACATGACGTTGGGACCGATGGAGGTTGCTCCGTTTCCGATGCTTCTGAACCGCCTTTATGATTCAAAAGTACCATTCCGTATTTCATTGCTGGTTGAAGGCGGTGGGGTTGAGGCAACGGCGTTTAAAACATTGGTCGCAACATTGATGAGTGTCACCAATGTCGTCAATAAACAGATTAAATATTCTCTGGAAGGGCTGCAAGCCCTTGCGCGGAGTGAGCCTGTCGTCAAGTTGCGCGTGTCATTTGCGACATGGGCGCCGAAATCTGATCCTAATTTAATTCAAGACAGACTGTCGATTTTGATGCAGTCGGTTGAAAGCTGGGGCTATGCTCAGGTGAGTTCGGCCTCTGGTGATCCGTTGGATTGCGTCATGTCATCTGCGATGGGAATTCATTGTGCGGGTACTGCGCCACTTGCGATTGCTCCGATGCGTGAAGTGATGAAGCTGGTTCCATGGCAACGTCCGTCGAGCCCGTTCTCTCAAGGCGCGATTATGCTGCGGACACCGGACGGGAAAGTCTGGCCTTATCAAACCGGTACAAACCTGACCACCACTTGGTTTGATTTGATTTTTGCGCAGCCGGGTGCTGGTAAATCTGTTCTGATGAATACGTTGAACCTTGGGACAATTTTGACCCCAGGTCTCAATAAATTGCCGTTTATCGCTATCATTGATATTGGTCCGTCTTCATCGGGGCTTGTCTCGCTGATTAAAGAGGCGTTGCCGATTGAGCGACAGTTCGAGTCGAACTATTACCGTCTGCAAATGTCTAGATCTTACGCGATTAACCCGTTTGATACGCAGCTTGGATGTCGTTATCCATTGATTGACGAGCGCAGTTATTTAACCGAGTTGATGACCTTGCTCTGTACCCCGCCTGGTAATGACAAGCCGTATGACGGTATTCCGCAGTTGGCGGGATTGGTTGTTGACGAGATGTATCGCTGGCGCGATGACAATATGGCGAATGCTGAGCCACGTCCGTATTTGCCGCGTTTGGATGGCGAGATTGATGATGCGATCCAGAAACATAATATTCATTTGCCAACCGACCCTTATTGGTGGGACGTTGTTGAAAATCTGTTTGACCGCGGATTATATATGGATGCGATCCGTGCGCAACGTCATGCTATGCCAACATTGAATGATGCGATTACGGCGGCACGTCGCCCGCAAATTCGCTCCCTTCTTGAGGAAACAGCGATTGGCGGAAGTAGTGAATCGGTGATTTCTGCGTTTGAGCGGATGATTACGTCTGCCGTTCGTGACTTCCCGATTTTATCGTCAGTCACGCAGTTTGATATTGCGGGGGCGCGTATTTGCTCCCTCGACTTGATGGATATTTCTCCGCAAGGGGATGATACTGCGGATCGTCAGACAGCCGTCATGTATATGTTGGCACGTCAGGCATTGGTCAGAGCATGGTGGGTGGGCAAAGAATCCCTTCCGTTTATGCCTGAAAAATTCCGAGATTATCATGAATTGAATTTGCAGGATTTGGCAGAGTCACCGAAAAGACTTTGTTATGACGAGTTCCATCGAACCAGTTCTTCTGGCTCTGTCCGTGCACAGGTTGTGCGTGACGTTCGTGAGGGGCGGAAACGCGGTGTGCAGATCGTTCTGGCGTCTCAATTATTGGGCGACTTTGATGATGATATGGTTGATTTGGCAACGGGGGTTTGGGTTCTAGGGACTGCCGTGTCCGACAAGGCAGTTGATGATATTCGTGATCGTTTCGGTTTGTCATCCACCGCCAGAAATATCATTCGTTATCGTTTGACGGGGCCACGTGCGGGTGGTGCGCCTGCCCTTCTGATCCTTGGTACCAACGAAGGACGGTATGAGCAGCATTTGATCAATACGCTGGGGCCGATTGAATTATGGGCGTTTGCGACATCGGTTGAAGATGTGATTATTCGTAACCGCCTTTATGCCAAGTTTGGTGCAGGGCGCGCGCGGCAAATTCTGGCCGTATCTTTCCCAGGCGGAAGTGCGCGGAATGAACTCAAGCGTCGGATTCTTTTGAAATCTGATTCAGCCGATTCAAAGGCCGCTGCACAAAGCGCTATTATTGACGAGTTGGTTGAAGAATTGATTGATACTTATAATAAACAAGCTTTAGCAGGAAAAACTTAAAACGCATGGCTAAGCCTAAGGTTTCAAAACCGCCTAAACCACCCAAAGAACCTATGTCTCCCGGCACAAAGAAAAAATTGTACTGGGGCGGTGGTTTGGCTTTTTTTGGTCTTATTGTCATGATGGCGATGACTCCTCAGCAGGGAAGCATGCGCTATGGCATTTGCCGAGTATTTATTGAGTTGAATGATCTTTATCCCAAAGAAATCACTTATTTGAGTGTTGAAGATGGTGACCCCGTTAAAATATATTACAAGAAGGTCGATCCGTTTGGTGTCGACTCTGTGAATCTGGCCGAGTGTTATTTCAAGAGAAATAGCAGAGGGGAATTTCTAGACGAGCTGTCAAAGGTTGATATTAACGGGAAGTTCAGGGCGTATGAGGCTGAAAAACCGGAAAATATAAAGCGGTTTAACACTGGTATTCCAGCCATTCTTGCCAATCCACCCAATCTGGATTTACCCAATTTCTCGCAGGATAACATCGCTGCTTATAAAGATACCGATTAGAGTCTGATTACCTAATTTGAGTCGGGGACAGGGTTTTTGAGCTCTTCGGGGACATCGTCTGATGTTTCATAGAGATACCATGTCGGGTCTTTTGATTTCATATCCCGTCCGAACGTCCAGACATCATTCATCGCGATCAATTTATCAGGATTGCCGTGCGTGATATTCCCTTCACGGTCACGGATGACGATTGTTTCTTCGGCCAAAAATCTCAACTTGATATAGGCCATGCGATCAATGCGCTTGATCCCCATAATTTTGCAATCTTTCACCACATGGACATCGGTTGCGAGTGTTTCGCCTTTGTTTTTCCGGTCTTCAATGGCTTGCTCAAAGGTTGTATAAACCCCATCAGAGAGCAGCATTTTCAGTGTTTTCAGATCGCCTCTGGAAAAGGCTTCAACGATCATCGGGAAAGCTTCTTTTGCACCATTTATAAAATCTTTCGGATTAAAAGACGGGTCGATATGCATATAATCGATCATTTCCTTGGCAGTATCTTCACCCCCTTCAATCGGGATGCTGTCCATAGCTGCTTTCGGAGGAATCACGGCTGTGTCGTTTTGCGGAACGCTGAGGTCGATAATACGCCCCGAATCGGCAGGTTTCTGATTCTGTTGCTGGCGTTCCTTAATACGTTCGATAATATCTGAACGATCCATTTCTGAGCCATGTTTTGACCCAATGGTGTTGCGTAGCCAAACAACAAGAACAACGGCAATAACAATATAGATAAGGAGATCAATCGGCACGGGTTTAACCTTTCAAAATTACATCTTTATAATAAGGCTTTTCTGCGGTGAGACAAGTCACATATGGGGGGATGAGCTGTCTAAATGCGTGCCTACTTGTAGATTTTATTGAATTCTGCTAACCCAAAGGACAAATTCACTTTAAAGCGTATCAAAACGAGAGCGTAAAAATGGCAGATATAGATAACCAACAAGTTGCAATGGCGTCCAACCTTCCTGTGATGGTGCATGCCCAGTATGTCAAGGATGTATCCTTTGAAAACCCGTCTGCACCTTTTTCATTGAGGGCAGGTTTGGAAGCCCCAAAATTAGACGTCAATATCAATCTGGATGCGCGCAATCTGGAAGACCCGCAAATTAAGTCACTCTACGAAGTTGCCTTGAGAATATCCGTCAATGCAACACGCGGCGATCAGACGGTTTATATTGCAGAAGTTTTATATGCGGTTGCAGCATCCATGCCGAATATTGCAGAGGAACATCATCATCCTTTATTGCTGGTCGAAATTCCAAAACTGGCCTTCCCGTTTGCCCGCAAAGTTCTGGCGGATTTGATCCAAGATGGCGGGTATTCGCCGTTGTTGTTGGGGCCTGTTGATTTTGCGTCCATGTATATGTCCCGCTTTGGTCAAAAGGGGCAGGATGATCTGGCGCAGGTTGCCAACGCCAATTAAGAATATAAATATACTTATTTAGCAATAGACTCCTTCGGGGGTCTATTGCTTTTGGGCTTTTGAGCGATATGCGGTGCAGCACAGATTTATTGGGCTGTTTTTCTTTTCTTCATATATTCATGTTTACAATTAATTATATCATCAAAAAAGAAGAACCCGAATTGGAGTCATTATGTCTGACGTCGTGCAGCAAAAAACTTTGAAGCCCATTCCATCTGTCGAGCGTGTCACCGAGAATTTATCGGTGGGCGATTTGAATGATTTATGTGACGCCACCGAAGAAGCTATTGAAGCGGGCGGTGGTTTCGGTTGGGTTGAATTACCCAACCGCAGCATATTGGAAAGATTCTGGCAGGGCGTGATGGCGATGCCTGTTCGCATTTTGCTTGTGGCGCGGCTGGACGGGGTGATTTGCGGGACGGCACAGCTAGTGCGCCCACCCAAAAACAACGAAGCTCAGGCCACTTCTGTTACCATTACGGGGTTATTTATTGCCCCATGGGCGCGCGGACAGGGATTGTCACGGCGTTTGCTCGATCTCGCTGAAAAAACCGCCCTTAAGGAAGGGTTTAAAGTGATTAATCTGGATATACGCGAAACCCAGACTGCCGCGATTAAGCTATATGAAAGTAATGGGTACCATTTGATTGGTACCCATCCGTATTATGCGATGATTAATAATGAATATGTGGCAGGTCGGTATTACTACAAGCTGCTTTCACATTCATAACTAGTGGCCGCAGCCACCTTTTCCGCCACAGCTTTCGCCGTGTTGATGGTCGTCCTCAACCTCATGGTCATGTGAATGTCCGTGTCCACCGCAGCATCCGCCTTCGTGGCTGTGTGAATGGTTATGAACGGGGATTTGAATTTCTGCCAATGGATCATTTTCAACGAGCATTGCAACTTCGCTGAACACTGCGGCGTTTTCCATCATCTGGTCGCGCAATTGTTCGTTTTGTTCGCCAATGGTTTGGAAGAAGCTAGCCGCATCACGCAGCAATTGTGCCGCGAGCATCGCATGGGTCGGCGCATCTTTTTCATCCAGATCAGGTTGTGCAGGGTCTTTGATTTTACCCAATGGATCGCTTTCAACCAAGGTGGCAACTTCACCGAACACAGAGGCGTTTTCCATCATTTGTTCGCGCATCGGTTCGTTTTGTTCGCCGATGGTCTGGAAAAATCCGGCAGCGTCGCGCAGCAATTGTGCGGCAAGTTGGGAATGAGTTGGCATGTGTTTTCCTTTCAAGTGGGACAAGTGGGAGATTGGTTATGAGTTTAAATTTCTAAACGGGTGAGCAAGATAGCTCCCCATGATTTTGACGTCTTTGGCAAAGAAGTTAAGTTCTTCAAGTGCCAGTTGCAAATGGCGGTCTTCCAGATTTCCCAAAACCTCGGCATAAAAACGTGCAGCATGGAATTGTGGGTCGATATAGCTTTCTAACTTGGTGATTTGAACGCCGTTGGTCGCAAACCCGCCCAATGCTTTATACAGGGCGGCTGGCACGTTGCGGACTTCAAAGAAGAAGCTGGTCAGGATTGCTCCTTCACTGGCGTGAGGCTGCACCATTTCAGGAGAGAGAACCAGAAAGCGTGTGGTGTTGTTTTGAATATCCTGAATGCCTTCTTTCAGGACATCAAGGCCATATAATTCACCCGCGAGACGGGAGGCAATGGCGGCTTGTGTTTTATCGGCTTTCTGGGCGACTTCGGCGGCGGCGCCAGCTGTGTCGGCGTGGATATGGGGACGTAAGCCAAGTTCTTTGATAATCTTGCGGCATTGGGGAATGGCGTGGACGTGACTATGGACATCGGTCACATCTTTGATGTCTGTTCCTTTTACGCCCAAGAGGCACATCGAAATCGGCTGGAAATGTTCGCCGATAATAAATAGTTTTTTTGCGGGGAGGAGGTGGTGAACGTCTGCGACACGGCCTGCCAGTGAATTATCAACGGGGATCATCGCCAAGTCGGTTATGCCTGATTCAACGGCCTGAAATGCATCTTCGAAGGTTTCACAGGGCAAGGTTTCCATGTTCGGATAGACAGCGCGACATGACATATCGGAAAATGCCCCCAAAGCACCTTGGAAGGCAATTTTGCCTGTACGGCTATTCGCTTTGGCGGATGCATTGATAAAAGTCATTTTTCCTAGCCTTTTTTATTACAATTCTTCTCTAAAACAGGCTTTTTCAAAAATAAGTCTGTGATATAGTGTCGCTTGACGGAAATGGATTTATAGGGTCTGTTCTCGCTCAAAACAACATAAATTTCTCGGGACATTCCGAAAATCAGAAGGTACGCAAGATGAATATGAAATATAATATGGCTTTGGCCGCTTTGGTTGTCGCAGGAATCGCTGCTTGGCTCACTGGATTTGTATCCCAACAAGCCGTTCACTCCGAAACCTTGGCAAAGGACGCTGTCACCATTGAAGCTGCAGCTGCTCCGACGGCTGGTGGGTCTGCCAAGATTGCAATGCCTGAGCCGATTTTAGATATGATTGCGACTGCCGATATTGAGCGTGGTAAGGCTGTTGCGAAGGCCTGTGCGGCTTGTCATGGCTTTGAAAATGATGGTAAAAACGGTGTGGGGCCGAATTTGCACAGCGTTGTTGGTCGTAAAAAAGATGCAGTAGCTGGTTATTCCTATTCCGGTGCTTTGGTTGCTCAAGGTGGTGATACATGGACTTATAGTGAATTGAATAAATTCCTGTGGAAGCCAAAAGTATATGCTCCAGGTACAAAAATGAGTTTCGTTGGGATTAAAAAACCTGAAGATCGTGCGGCTGTGATTGCTTATCTTCGTAGCATCAATAATGCACCTGCCCCAACAGAAGCTGAAATTGCAAAAGATAAGGCAGATTTGACACCTGCTGCAGAAGCTAAAAAATAAGAATGATGTGAAATGTTCTTTAAAAAGCCCGCCATCAGGCGGGTTTTTCTATTCGGCTTCCAGAAGGCTGTAAAAGGCATATTTGCCTGATCCATCGGTCACGCAGAGAGCAGGAATTTCTTTACAGGTTGCGCAATTTGTCTCTGTGAAGTCGTCGTTTGTGCCTGTATGCAGGTCATCAGACACAAACAAATTCTGGAGAGATTCCCCCGTAACGGTTGGAATGGTTGACGCGCCTGTGATTTTCTTATTGATCTCGGCGCAGACGGTTTGTTTGATTTCATAGGCTGTAAAGACAACATCTTGGGCGGTTGTCGGAGTCCATTCAATATTGTTGAAACGCCCGATATAGTAACCTGCGGCCAGACCCGTTTTGTCATCGGCTGAGGCTTTTAAAGGAATGGGTTTGTAATTGAAACCACCGCCATCAGGATGAAAGAGTTTATGGATCGTTGGGGCGTCATTAAAGTTTGTATCCGAGGGAACGATAAAATCAATCATACCGACAGTTGCGCCCGTTTGCTGCATCTGGGCGATTGCGCTAGAGGCTGCGGCTGCATAGGCGATTATTTCGCCGGCAACGATTTTGCTCTCGCCCTCTGATAATTCGCTCGGGGCATCATTTTGGCTTGCTGATTTGCTGATTAAAAACATTAACGACCCCAAAAGCCCTACGGCAATCAGGATATAGACAAATACATTTCCTTTTTGATTTTTAATCATCTGTCTAGTTTATCATAGCCTTATCGGTTACGGAATGGTTTAATAGAGGCCTCATTATCAGGAGCGTAACATGACATATGCATTTTCTCTGGACATCCTATCGCTTGCCATAGGTTTCTTGGCGGGCGGGTTATTGGTCTTGGCGATTTTTATGCCGAAGCTGGCACGCCAGAAGGAAAGCCAAAATTATATGCAACAGGTCTTTGACCAATTGGCGCAGGATTCGCTCCGCAAATCGCAAGAGCAGTTTCTGCAGATGGCGGAAGAGAAACTGAAACAATCGCAAAAAGACGGTTCATACGATCTTGAAAAACGTCAAAAGGCAGTGGCGGATCTGGTTGACCCGATTGGCAAGAGCCTCAAAGAAATGGAAAGCAAAATCGAGACATTGGGGAAAGCGGGCGCTGGGCTCGAAGCCCAACTCAAAACCTTTGCCGAAGATCAACGTTTCCTCCGCGACCAAACACAAAACCTTGTCCAAGTCCTCCGCAACCCGACAGCGCGTGGGCGTTGGGGGGAAATGCAATTGCAACGGACGTTTGAATTGGTGGGGTTTGTCGAAGGGGTTCACTATACCTCGCAAAAGGCAGTGCAGGCGGACGGCAATACACAGAAACCGGATTTTATCGTGACCCTCCCGAACGGTGTACAAATCGTGATTGATGTGAAAACACCACTTGATCCCTATTGGCAAATGATGGATGAGGCAGGCACACAGGCGGAGGGAAATGCAGCAATCGATTTCCGCAAAAAAGTGCGCGACCATTTAAAAGCATTAAGTGCCAAAGATTACTGGCGTCAATTTGACAGCCCTGAATTTGTGGTGATGTTTCTCCCCTCTGAAAGCCTTTATTCCCTTGCGGTATCACAGGATCAGTCGTTGCTGGAGGAAGCTTCGCGTGCCAATATTATTCTGGCGTCCCCCACCACGATCATGGGGTTGTTGCGCGTCGTGATGTATGGATGGCAGCAACAAAAGATTGCGGAAGAGGCCAGTACGGTGGCAACATTAGCGTCCGATTTATATCGCCGCGTGTCTATCTTCGGTGACCATATGGGGAAATTGGGGCGCAGTCTGGGGAGTGCTGTGGAAGGCTATAACAAAGCCGTCGGATCACTCGATCAAATGGTGCTTCCGGCTCTCCGTAAATTCAAAGATTTACAGGTGCCGACAGGGGGCAAGGAATTGCCGGATGTCACCCCGCTCGAATCCACCCCGCGCCTCGTCTCCGCCCCTGAATTACAGGCGGATTATGTGGATAATGTCACTGCGCTGGAACGCAAATCGTAATTATTTATTGAGACCTTTGGCAACCGGATCACGATAGGCAAAGAGGGATGACGGGAGTTTCAAGCCTGTTTGAATGTCGAATAATTCTGTCTCGGTAATATTGCCGACAGAATCCACAACGCGCCATTTTTTCAGTTGGTATTTAGGGGATTCGGTAAAGGCTAGAGTTAGCTCTCCGGCCTTTGGTTGCTTCGTTTGGATCACTGTAATCTGGGTGTAGCCACCAGCGCGCATAATACTTTTGACTTTTAAATCACCTGATAATTTGAAGTCCTTACGCAATAGAAAATCGGCGAGCGTTTGACCAATCGGCGCGTTACTTTGTTGTTTCATTTCGCCGTCATAGAAATAGATAAAGTACCCATCCGCCACGACAAAATCCGTGCTCGGCGGATCATATTCAAAACGGAGTTTCCCCGGGCGGCTCAGATAAAATGTTCCGCGAGATTGTGTGCCGTCAGCGTTGGTTTGAATGAAGCGGGATTTCACGGTTTTCAGTTGTTGAAAATAGGATTCGGCTTGAACAGCTTCCTGCGGGGTGGCGGCTATTGCGTGGCCGAAACCAATCAGGAGAACGGCAAGGGATAAAACAAGAGTTTTCAACATTTTTAAGGCCAATCGGGGTTTTCAGGTTCACTTCATCATATAGACCATAACGCAAAAAAGGGGAAGACTCACCCGATAATTTTGCTTATGGTGGGCGTATGATGACAGCACAAAACTTACCAGAATCGCAGAATTTACCCCCTTATTTACAGGGATTGAACCCGTCACAGTTG
>MEMI01000014.1:0-382 GCA_001767915.1 Alphaproteobacteria bacterium RIFCSPHIGHO2_02_FULL_46_13
GGACAAGATAAACAGGCGGGCAGAGTCTGCGCCGTAAGCGTCCAGAATATCTTGTGGGTCGACGGTATTCTTTTTCGATTTGGACATTTTTTCAACGCGGCCTGATGTCACGGGTTCACTGTTTGAAACCATGACCCAATTGCCTTTTTCGTCTTTCATCACGTCTTTGGGGGTCACCCATTTGCCGTCTTTATCTTTGAAGGTCAGATGGTTGATCATCCCTTGGGTGTAAAGACCCGCGAAAGGTTCGGGTGTGTCCATATAACCGCATTCAGACAAAGCGCGGGTAAAGAAGCGGGAATACAGGAGGTGCAGAACGGCATGTACCCCCCCGCCGATATATTGGTCAACAGGCAACCAGTAAGCCGCTTTTTCAGGGTCA
>MEMI01000014.1:392-8881 GCA_001767915.1 Alphaproteobacteria bacterium RIFCSPHIGHO2_02_FULL_46_13
TGGTATTGTTCGGGTCGGTATAACGCGCGAAATACCATGACGATTCAAAGAAGGTGTCGAACGTATCTGTCTCACGCGTGGCTTTTCCGCCGCATGTCGGGCAGTTTGTGTGTTTCCACGTCGGATGGTGATCGAGCGGATTTCCGGCCTTATCAAAGGTGACATCGTAAGGCAGTTCCACAGGGAGTTGTTCAGCAGGAACAGGCACAACACCGCACGCATCACAGTAAATAATCGGGATCGGGCAACCCCAGTAACGCTGGCGGGAGACACCCCAGTCGCGGAGGCGGTATTGGGTCACGCCTTCGCCACGGCCCATTGATTCCATTTTGGAAATTGCTGCGGCTTTGGCGGCATCCATGGTCAGGCCGTTGAGGAAGTCGGAATTGATGGCGACCCCAGCGTCAGTATAAGGCAGTTCAACGGCTGAACCATCAACAGGTGCCACGACTTGGGTGATTTCCAGACCATATTTTGTTGCAAATTCAAAGTCGCGTTGGTCGTGCGCAGGGCATCCGAAAATTGCGCCCGTGCCGTAGTCAACCAAGATAAAATTCGCGAGATAGAGGGGTAGTTTTTTGCCCGCAATAAACGGGTGTTCGACAAAATAGCCGGTGTCAAAGCCGATTTTTTCGGCTTGTTCAATGGCGGCCTCGGACGTGCCTTGGGCTTGGCAGGCTTTTACAAATTCATCAAAACCCGCTTTGCCCGTGCAAAGGGTTTTGGCAAGCGGGTGGTCAACGGCCATTGCCGCAAAAGATGCGCCGAATAATGTATCGGGGCGCGTTGTAAAGACATCGAGTTTTTCAGGGCGATCCACCACATCAAAGGTGAATTTCAAGCCTTGGGATTTGCCGATCCAGTTATCCTGCATGATGCGGACTTTTTCAGGCCAGCGGTCGAGGGTTTTAATGGCTTCGATCAGTTCTTCGGCATAGGCAGTGATTTTCAAAGACCATTGATTGAGTTTTTTGCGCTCAACCGGTGCGCCTGTGCGCCAGCCTTTGCCGTCAATCACCTGTTCGTTGGCCAGAACGGTATTATCGACAGGGTCCCAGTTGACCATCATTTCCTTACGATAGGCCAAGCCTTTTTTGAGGAAATCGAGGAACATTTTTTGTTCGTGTTTATAATAGTCGGGGGAACAGGTGGTGACTTCGCGTGACCAATCGAGTGACAAGCCCATTTGTTTCATCTGGACGCGCATATCTTCGATATTTTTTTCTGTCCAGTCTTTAGGGTGTGCGCCGCGTTCAATCGCGGCGTTTTCGGCAGGAAGGCCAAAAGCGTCCCAACCCATCGGATGCAGGACGTTAAACCCCTGCGCACGGCGGTAACGTGCCACAACATCACCCAGTGAATAATTGCGCACATGCCCCATATGGATGCGCCCCGATGGGTACGGGAACATTTCCATGACGTAATATTTCTTTTTCGAGGCATCTTCGGTCACTTGGAAGACATTGTTGTCATCCCATGTTTTGCGCCATTTTTCTTCGGTTTCGCGGATATTGTAGCGATCGGACATTGTTTTTATTCCCTTATTCTATCATCAAGCCGTTATTTTTTGCCGATTGTAGGGAGAAAGTAAAGGTTTTTAAGCAGAAAATGGATTTCTTTAAATCCTCTTTAAGACAAATACCATATAATTATGTTAACAAACACAGAGTGGTGAGATAGAGATAGGTTAAAAGATGGGCGATAAGAAACCAAGCAAATCAGTCGAAGGTGTTACAGCAACCCTTGAATCTTGCGGTCTGCAAACAGATTCTAATTCTAAAAAAATTTCGGCCAGCCTGATTGCAGGAAACCTTGCCAATGGGGCAACAGGGGTTAAAGACATTACAAGTGGAGTGCGCATTCTACCCAGTATCGGGCAATGTGTTGCTGATAAGTATGATGGCAAAAAACCCGATCTTGGGGACAGAGTGGGCGAATTCATAAATAGTTTTAAAACTGCGGCGACAGGTGTTGTTGCCAGTGTCGAGGTTGCAATCAAGGCCTCCGAGCCAGCGACAGGACTAGGTGTAACAGAGCGAGGGGCTACGATGAATCAATTCTGTGCAAATGTTGATGCCAATGGCGGAAGCGCAAGGGATGTCAGCATCGCTATGCAGAGATGTGATGGGCCTAAGGCAAGAGCGCCCTGATTTTAAAAATGTTCAAATTATGATTGATGCTTAATTTCGCGGTGATGAATATTAAAGTTAATGTTTTTCCGTTCTAAAAATTTTCCCATATCTTCGGCAACCGTGACAGAGCGATGTTTGCCGCCCGTACACCCAAAGGCTATTGTGAGGTAGTTCTTACCTTCAGCTTCGTATCTGGGGAGGAGAATATCTAACATTGCCTGTAAGTTCTTGATAAAAGCACCGTAGGCTTCATCCGCGCGGACATAGTCCTGCACATCGGGCGAAATTCCTGTTTTGATTTTCAGGTCTTTGTCCCAATTCGGGTTACGCAAAAAACGCACATCAAATACCAGATCCGCTTCGCGCGGCAACCCGTGGCGATAGGAAAAGGACATCAGTGAAATATTTAAATGTCCGTGCAGCATACCACCCGCAAACCCTTCGACAAAACGCCGTAAATCATGGACGGAATAGTCAGAGGTATCGACCACCTGACCCGCTTCATGCTTTAAGGGGAACAACAAGGATTTTTCTGCAGCAATTCCGTCAGAGACCGAACGGTCACGCGCCATCGGGTGAACGCGGCGGGTTTCAGAAAAGCGTTTCAAAAGAACCGCATCATCCGCCCATAGGAAAAGCGTTTTGACGTTCCATTGACCATCTGTCTTTAACTGGTTGATCGCGCGCATCAAGGCCGTCGGATCAAAATTCCGCGCCCGCGTATCCAGACTGACGGCCAATGGGCGTGGCATTTGTTTTTCTTGGTGCAGCAAGGCAGGCAACAAAGAGAGCGGGAAATTGTCGAAGGCGGCAAAGCCCATATCCTCTAAAACCGCCATAGTGGAGGAGATTCCCGCACCAGATAGCCCCGTAACGATGATCAAGGATTGTGCTGAGGATGGTGTGGGGGGTGGGTTATTCATGATACGGGAGACCTTAATCTGACGATAAATCTGGCGCCAATGACTTTTCCTGCATCATCACGTCTGTTTTCGGCATGGATAAGTCCGCCATGGGATTCAATGATTTGTTTGGCGATTGACAGTCCAAGACCTGAATGCATACCAAAACTTTCGGAGATCGGGCGTTCCGAATAAAAGCGGTCAAATATTTTTTCCAAGCGGTTTTCAGGGATACCCGGCCCATCATCTTCAATGGTGATTTTTGTGCGGTCTGCGTTGGCTTCCATTTTTACAAGAACCGTTCCGTTTTCCTTAGAAAAAGAGAGCGCATTGGAGATCAGGTTATCAAAGACCTGAGCCAACCTCCCCGATTGTCCCAGCACGATAACAGGGGATTCAAACCCGGCACGCTTGATCGTTCCCTGACGCTCCCCTTCTCTTCTAGCGTGGGGGTCTGATTTTAAACTAATCAACGAATCCAGAATCTGACGCAGATCAACCGGTTCTAAAACATCGCGCGAGAGTTCGGCATCAAGGCGCGAAGCTTGAGAAATATCCGAGATCAACCTGTCCATGCGTTGTAGGTCATGTTGAATAATACTTAATAACCCAGCGCGATCCGTGTCGTTTTTTACCTTCGGGAAAGTTTCAATGGCACTTTTCATGGAACTGATCGGGTTTTTTAATTCATGTGCCACATCCGCCGCAAATTGTTCAATCGCCTTCAAACGATTTCTGAGAGCCTCCGTCATTTCGCGCATGGCCTGTGATAATTCACCGATTTCATCATTGCGGTCAGAAAGATCAGGAATCTGGATATCCCGACCACGGCTTAAGCGAAAAGCCGCCGCTGCGGTTGCCAGATTGCGCAAGGGATGGCCGATCAAGCCAGCAAGATACAAAGAAAAGGAAATGGTCATGACCAGAGAGATCAAGGCAAAACGGAACACATCAAGGCGGGTGTTCGCAAAACTATCTTCGATTTGCATGTCACGGCGCACCAATTGAAGCGATCCGATTTTATGATGATTATCGGCAAGATTGGTATGTGCCGTCAGAATAAGCCCGCCGTCAGGGGCAGACCATGCGGCTATATTTAATCCATTTACCGTTTGCTCAAACTTTGGCGTGTCTTGGCTGAATGCCTTTTCCGCACCCGGAAATTGCGGCAATTTAAAATTGACCGACACCCAGCTTTCAGTAATTGCAAGCAAGCGGGTCGCCGCATTCAAATTTTTGTCATGAATTTCAGTATAGATTTTGCGCTCGGGAATTTGCCCGTTGGTGACGATACGGTTTCCGTCTTGGGAATAAAGGCTGACCTGTTGATCTGCATGAATATTCAGTTCAGAGAGAATTTGTCCGGTTTTTTGGATATCGGCGTTGTTTTCACGCATGGCTTTGTTCAGAATAACAGAGTAGATTCGAGCCTCTGTCCCGAAGTTTTCAATCTCATTGCTGATTAAATTTTCACGCGTTTGCGCAATATAGGAAAAACTCATTGCCAAAACAGCGATGGTTACAATATTGATGCCCATTATTTTATAAGTCAGCCGACTGAGTGGCCGCGGGGCAATAACAGGTTCATTTTCTATGTGATCTTCTGAGAGCATCATATATCTTTGTACCTATAACCAACGCCATATAAGGTTTCGATCTCGTCAAAGCCTTTATCGATCTCGCGCATCTTTCTGCGGATGCGTTTAATATGCGTATCAATTGTGCGGTCATCCACATAGATGCTTTCGCCATAGGCTGCGGTAATCAATTGATCACGGGAACGCACATGACCGGGTGTAATTGCCAGAGTTTTGATCAACAAATACTCCGTAACCGTTAAGCTAATCGTCTCGCCCTTCCATTTGCACAAATGTCGGTCATCATCGAGTTCAAGTGAGCCGCGTGTAATCAGGTAGGATTTATCTTGGGTATCGCCAATTTTTGCTGGCGTAGCGGCAGCGTAACGGCGCAAAACCGAGCGAATACGCTCAATCAACAGGCGCTGGGAAAACGGTTTGGTAATATAATCATCTGCACCAAGGCGGAGGCCGATGACCTGATCGACCTCATCATCTTTCGAGGTCAGGAAAATCACGGGGACATTCACGACTTCGCGCAATTTGGTCAGAAGTTCCATGCCGTCCATACGCGGCATTTTAACGTCTAAAACGGCCAGATCAGGCTTTTCCGCCAAGATGCCATGATAGCCCTCTTCCCCGTCATGGAAAGCAACGACTTCGAACCCTTCGCTTTCCAGCGCAAGTTTTACGGACATCACAATATTACGGTCATCATCGACCAAGGCGATTTTTTGTGTCATATATTGAGTTTAACAGCCTTATTTAAAACTTAAAGGGGGTTATAGTCGGCGTATGAAGATTATTGGGTTAACAGGATCCATCGGGATGGGAAAATCTGCCACCGCAACTTTGCTGCGCGTGCTAAAAATTCCTGTGTTTGATTCCGATGCCTGTGTTCATGGGTTGTTAAATGGGGCAGCCATTCCGCAGATCAGGGCAAATTTCCCCTCTGTCTGGGACGGTACCAGACAATCGATTGACAAGCAGGCCTTAGGACAGATTGTTTTTGCGGATGCCACCGCAAAAGCCCAATTAGAAACCATTCTTCACCCCCTTGTCTGGGCGGAACAACAGAAATTTATCGCAAAAGCCAGACGGGCCGGACATCGCCAGATCGTCCTTGATATTCCCCTGTTATTCGAGACGGGGAGAAACCGTATTTGTGATAAGACGATATGTGTGACCGCCCCCGCTTTCCTACAAAAGTCACGCGTTTTGGCTCGGAAGGGTATGAGTTCTGAAAAATATACGGCGATACTCAAATCCCAATTACCCGACCGTGATAAACGCCACCTCTCCGACTTTGTCATTCATACGGGGTTGGGGCGTGCATTTACATTGCAAAAATTGAAAAAAATATTAGATTCCAAATTATGACCCGTGAAATTGTACTCGACACCGAAACCACCGGAATGGACCCAGAAGATGGTCACCGCATCATTGAAATCGGATGCGTTGAATTAATCAACCATCTGCCAACGGGCAAAGTCTGGCACCATTATATTAATCCCGAGCGTGAAGTTGATGCGGGCGCGGTTGCCGTTCACGGGATTAAAACAGAATTTTTGAAAGACAAACCCGTCTTCGGAGAATTGGTGGGTAGTTTTCTGGACTTCGTCGGTGATGCCAAACTGGTCATTCATAATGCGGCGTTTGATATTAAATTCCTCAATTCCGAATTAAAAGGGTATGGTTTTCCACCCTTTAAACTCGCCGATGCGATTGATACCGTGCTTATGGCGCGGAAGAAATTCCCTGGTTCCCCTGCCAATCTGGACGCCCTATGTCGTCGTTTCGGGGTGGATTTATCGGGACGGGATTTGCACGGAGCGTTACTTGACGCCCAACTCCTTGCCACCGTTTATCTGGAATTGATCGGAGGACGGCAACATGGTTTGGGACTAGCCAGTCAGTCAACAGGTGCGCAAAAAGATTCAATGAATCTGAATGCTGCACCCAAAGAACGTATCTACCGCGAACCACGATCATTCCCCCTTTCGGCGCAAGAAGAAGAAGATCACCAGAAGATGGTCGCCGGACTTAAAAACCCGATCTGGTCAAACGCATAAATTCATACCAAATATTGCGAATATATTTGCACTTTATCCCCATTATCCTGTAAAAGATGTGGATAATTTTGAGGATGAAATTTTATGTCTGCAAATCAATTTGATGTTATTGTTATCGGTGGTGGTCACGCGGGTTGCGAAGCGGCTGCAGCATCCGCACGCATGGGTGCACGCACCGCTCTGGTCACCCATAAATTTGATACGATTGGCGCCATGTCCTGTAACCCTGCCATCGGCGGCTTGGGCAAAGGCCATTTGGTGCGCGAGATTGATGCGCTGGACGGCGTCATGGGGCGCGTCATTGATAAGGCAGGCATTCAATTCCGTATTTTAAACGCATCAAAAGGCCCTGCTGTGCAAGGCCCACGGGCGCAGGCCGACCGTAAATTATATCGCTTGGCGATGCAGGACATGCTGCAAAACACCCCGAACCTGACCATTCTTTCACAAGGAGCTGAATCTCTGATTATCGAGGGCGATAATAAAGTCTGCGGCGTGATTTTGGCAGATGGAACGGAATGTCGGTCTGGGTCGGTGGTTTTGACCACGGGGACTTTCCTGCGTGGGATTATTCACCAAGGCGAAAACCAAACTCCTGCGGGGCGAGTTGGCGAAGCACCCTCTGTCGGTCTTGCGCTTTCACTCGAAAAGCTCAAATTGCCTTTGGGGCGTTTAAAGACTGGGACACCTGCCCGTCTGGACGGAAGAACGATTAATTGGTCTATATTGGAAGAGCAAAAAGGTGATAATCCGCCCAAGCCGTTTTCGTTCCTGAATAAGGAGATTACGGTTCCGCAAATCTCCTGCTACATGACCTATACCTCTGAAACTACACATCAAATTATTCGTGACAATATTAAACGTGCGCCGATGTATTCGGGGCAAATTACGTCCCGTGGCCCCCGTTACTGCCCGTCTATCGAAGACAAAATCATGCGCTTTGCGGACAAAGAACGCCACCAGATTTTCCTTGAGCCGGAGGGCTTGGATGATCATACGGTCTATCCGAACGGTCTTTCGACATCCCTTCCGATTGATGTTCAGGAAAAACTTTTGAAGTCCATTGTGGGATTGGAGGATGTTAATATCCTCGTCTATGGCTATGCCATCGAATATGATTTCTGTGATCCGCGTGATTTGAAACCGACTTTGGAATCCAAATCCGCTCAAGGTTTATTCCTTGCAGGACAAATTAACGGAACAACCGGCTATGAAGAAGCTGCCGCGCAAGGTTTGATGGCGGGAATTAACGCCGCCATTCAATCCGGAAAAAATGATGTTTCACGTGAAACTTCAGAGGATGCTTTTATACTCGACCGCGCCGAAGCCTATATCGGGGTGATGATTGATGACCTGATTACACGCGGTACACCTGAGCCTTACCGTATGTTTACCAGCCGCGCCGAATATCGTTTGACCCTTCGCGCCGACAATGCCGACCAACGATTGACCGACAAGGGAATTGCCATTGGTTGTGTGGGAACGGAACGTCAAAAGGTTTGGGAGCAGAAAAAGCAGGACTTGGTCAATGCCCGCCAAATGATGATGGATTTGAAAAAGACCCCGAACGAGCTCGCCCAGTTTGACGTTCATGTCAATATGGACGGAGTGCGCCGCCCTGTCTTTGACCTGATTAAAATGGTCAATATTACTTGGGATGATTTGTCACGCGTTTGGCCTGAATTGAAATCTATCGACACGGATATTGTCGAACAGGTCAAAATTGATTCGACCTATGCCGGATATACCGAACGTCAGGATTTGGACATTGCGGCCTTCCGCCGTGATGAATCTCTGGTTCTTCCT
>MEMI01000015.1:0-21640 GCA_001767915.1 Alphaproteobacteria bacterium RIFCSPHIGHO2_02_FULL_46_13
CTCACCGAAAATAATTTCGCATGGCAGACCACAGAAGTTAATATCATTTAGAAAATTAATCATAAAAACCCCCGCCTCGAATGAGGCGGGGGTTTTTAATATCTAAAACTTAAAACTATTGTTTCGGAAGGATATTGGCTTCGCTTTCAATGTCGATTTTTACATCGTCCCCTAAATTCGGAACGTAAGTTGTCATCCCGAATTCAGAACGTTTAATAGTGGTCGAGGCTGTAAAACCTGCGGTTTTCAGCTTGAACATATTTTCTCCGATTTTGTTCAGTTTTACATCCAGTACGACAGGTTTTGTCACGCCGCGCAGAGTCAGGTCGCCTTCAACCTTTGCTGTATCTTTACCAGTCAGTTCAACTTTCTTGCTCACAAATGTTGCAGTCGGGAATTTTGCGACATCAAAGAAATCAGGAGTTTTCAAATGTTCATCAAGTTTCGGAACACCACTATTGATACCAGCAACATCAACGGTCACTTTGACAGATGACGCAGCTGGATTGGCTTCATCCAATGTTACTTCACCATCAACGGACATAAATTTACCTGAAGGGGTTGAGAATCCGAAATGATTCACATGCCATGTAATGGCGGTGTGACTTGCATCTAGTTTATATGTTTCTGCGGCTTGTGCTGAAAAAGCCAAAGTGCTGACCATTGCAGTAAGGGCAAGAGTGCGTAAAGTAGTGCGTATCATTCTGAATGCTCCATTGGGTGTGATGTTTAAATACCGTCTTAAAGATAGAACTTTTTGGAAGGCACACAAGGGCTAGAGAAAAAATTATCGCTTACTTGCCGATACAAAAATCCCTGAAAATCATATCCAGCAAATCCTCTACATCGACCCGTCCCGTAAGGCTTCCAAGGTAGCGAACCCCCATCCGAATATCCTCGGCGGCGAGTTCTGGTAAAGGCGCGGTCATGGATCGCCCGAGAGCAGCATAAGCATTTTCTAATGCTTCGCGGTGTCGGGCGCGTGTCAGTGCGGGTGTGTCCGATGCCCCCACAATCTCTTTCAAAGACAGGACAATCTGTTCAATCAGTTTTTCAACGCCTTCATTTTTTAAAACGGATATTTTGACAGCCTCATTATCTTCGGAAATAACTTTGAAATCCGGATCATCTGATTTATTCAAAACAACAATTGATCGATCATCTTTCAACGATAAAGTCTGTGCATCCAGCTCTTTGGTGCCGTCAAATAACAGAATTTTCAAATCCGCCTGATCTGCACGGTGAATGGCGCGGTGGATACCCTCGGCCTCAATATCATTATCTGTGCCGCGCAATCCCGCAGTGTCTGCAAGGATCACAGAATATCCACCTAAATTCAGATGCACATCAATCACATCGCGCGTTGTCCCTGCAATCGGAGAAACAATCGCCGCTTCACGTTGTACCAGTTTATTGAGAAGGGATGATTTCCCTGCGTTCGGGGCACCGAGTATCACCAGTTTGAAACCATCACGCAGCAATTCACCACGCCGACCATCGCTTAAATGTTTTTTAATTTCATCCATTATGTCGGTGACATCGGGCGCAACTTTCAAAATTAAATCTTCGGGTAAATCCTGATCAGAGAAATCAAGATCGGCTTCCATCAGCGCCAATATCCTTGCAAGGCGCTCTTTCCAACCTTCATAGAGGTTGAACAAAGCACCATCCATTTGTTTTAAGGCCTGAAGACGTTGGCTTTCTGTCTCGGCATGGATCAAATCGGCAATGGCTTCAGCCGCTGTTAAATCCAGTTTTCCGTTCTCGAATGCGCGACGCGTAAACTCACCCGGCAGAGCCATACGGTGATTGGGGAGGGATGATAATGCACGCAAGACACCATCTATGATCGCCGTGCCACCGTGGATTTGATACTCCATACAATCTTCACCCGTAAAACTCGCGGGCGCACGAAAGCCAATCACCATCGCATGATCTAAAATTTCATGTGTCTTGGGGTCAAATAATTTTCGAGTTGCGGCTTGCCTTGGAACGGGTAATTTCTGACCATCAGAAAGCACAGCACATCCATCCCACGCTGCAGGCCCAGAGACTCGTACAACCGCAACACCAGAGCGTCCGGCGGGTGTAGAAAGGGCATATATCGTATCGGAAGACATTTATCGGCTATTTTCGTTTTTTCGGTTTCGGGCGTGGCGGTTTCTCATCCGTTGCTTCTTTCTTTTCGTTCTTCGAAGCATTCGGATTAAAATTGAAATCCACATCATGCTTGCCCATTTTTCCACCCATTTGTGAAAACTGATTCCAGAATTGGGATTGGATATCTGTCCACCCTTGGAAGAGAGCAGGAACCCATGTCTTCATCAACAATTCAGGTTCCATGGTTTGAATATTTTCAGACAGGCGTCGCGACACCATTTCCATCAAATCCTGCTGCATCGGCAGCACATCAGGAAGACCAAAGAATTCGCGTGCCTCTTCGGGGGTGCAATCAACATTGATTTCAAATCGCATGGCGTCGGCCTTTCGTATTTATTCTCAGGTATATCCCATAAAAGCCAAATCTGGCACAAATGTCCACCTCAATTCTTGTATTTTTGAACATAATCGTTCATCTTGAGGTATGGACGAAGACGTATTGAACAAGCCAGACACAAATTTTACCTCTTCTCTGTCAAAGTCGACGGACAAGGTACAAATTGACCCGAAATTATTGACCAAAGCGCTCAATAAAATGCGCGGCCTCATTAAAGGCAACGGCCTTACCGAAGATAAAGTCATCCTGATCGATACACCCGAGAATACTGAAATTAAAATGGTTCGTTTCAAGGCACGCACCGCCCTGAAACTCGTCCCCCAATATGGCACGCGTACCGAGCCAGGACGGAATACAACCGCAGAGTTGATCGCGAGCGAAGCCGAATTTAAGAGAGCAATTGCCCAGATCGCCATTGATACGCGAACCAATTTGCAAAAGCGCAAACAACTGATTGATTTTATGTTCACGCGTACCGACAAGGGGTTCGGCATCAAGGAACAACGCACAAAATTCCATTTCCTGAACAGGGATTTGGTTCAACATGATAAATGTAATTCCTGCGCCAACACCGGACGATTAACCTGTGTTAAATGCCACGGGAGTGCTGTAATACCCTGCCCTAAATGCTTTGGTAAAAAGCATGTCCCTTGCCCGCGTTGTCGCGGGGATGGAAAGATGAATACCCCCAAAGGAAGTGTTCCCTGCCAATTCTGCCGTGGTGATGGACGTGTGAATTGCAACACCTGCGGCACGCGCGGACAAATCAAATGTAATAATTGCGCTGCCACAGGCGCAACGCCGTGCCGTATTTGTGCGGCTTCGGGATGGATTTCTCACCTCACCCATGTCGAAGTTTTTGCACAAATTACTTTTGATTTCGACCGCACAAATTTGCCACCGCTCCTTATTCAGGCGATTGAAAAAAACCCTTCACGCTGCGTCGAAAAACATGACATCGAGGTCTCGATTGTAAAATCAAAACCGGCAGATAACAGTCTGGATGAAATGGGGAAACCACAAAGTTTCAGCGCGAACAACCATGAACCAGAGGATACAATCTGGATTGATTATGAGGCGATGTGCCCATTCGGGCCGATTGCGTTTAAAATTGATGATAAGCTTGTATCCGGCTCACTCTATGGATTTCAAACACGCTTGATCGGATTCCCGTTTTTTATGGACGAGATGATTAAAGAAGGTCGCGCGGCGCTTGAATATGCCTCGAATGGACAAAAAGATATTCGAGTACATCTAGTAAAAGCCGCAAAATTCCGATTGATTGCAGATATTATTGCGCAAACAATCTGGATCAAAAATATCGCTAAGACCAAAAATTTCCTGATGGAGAAATATCAAACGGGCGTTAGTCCGGCGACCATTTCAACCCTCGTTGATTTAACAGACATTACTCTGCGACACATCACCAGACGTTGGCGCACGATAGGTCTTATCATCGGGTTTTCGCTGTTTGCCGTCCTTCTTGAAATTCATTTCTTATCAAACGGTAGGGAATATTTTAAATCACTCGGGCTCCCCGAGGCCGCGATGGTTGTCATTGATATTCTGACATTCCCGTTAGGTGTAACGCTTGGTGTTATCTCCAGTAAATTGGCGGCAAAATGGTCGCAGGACAGAACATTACACAATATCGTCCCACCAAATGTTTTGAAACGAACCTTGCCAAAGGCAGGCAAAACCTTGCATTGGTCGATGATTGCATCTACGGTGATGGTTGTCGCGTTTCTGGCTCTGGCCGTGATGGGTGGTGGGCCGATACCAACGTGGCTTAATGGTCTTGTAATATGGACTCTCTCAATAATCCACGCAGGCTGATAAATTCATCCTTCACCCAGAAGACGGGTGTTGATTTCACGTCACGCAAGACAATTGATACATTGTTCTGATAAAGACTTTTGAAAAAAGTTTCTTTATCAAATAGATCATATCCGACCAATCTATCGATAATACCACCCGTCAGGAAAAGCGCGCCATAGCTTCCCCCAAACGCCAAAACCTGGTGGGCAAAGAGACCCAGAATTTCATGGTAGAACCGAAGCGCTTGTTGCACCATCGGATTATTGCGCCCAGCATCTAGCAAATGATGCGTATCTGTATATTCAGAATCTAAATGATTACGACGGCATAGAGTTCTATAGATATTGAGAATGCCATCCCCAGACAGAGCATCTTCATAAATAGGTATTGTCCCGTCAGTTTTAAACGCCTGCAAATCTGTAAATAACTCAACCTGTTCCGGCGTTACCAAGGCAGGGAGCATATGTCCACCATGGGTCGCTTGCACCATTTTATTCGGGGCAATATAGGCAAGACCAACCCCAGTCCCCGAGCCCATTACAGCCATCGGAAGGTCAGTATCAGGCAAAAGTTTAGTCCCTCCGATATGCACAAGATCCTGTTTCCCGACACTGAGAAGCCCTAAAGCATTAGCCGCAAAATCATTCACTTTGACTATTTTCGAAACACCAAAAACTGCACGGATACTTTCTTGTTCAATTACCCAATGATTTCTTCCGCTTTTTGCAATCAGAATATCAGTGATGGATAAAGGGTCACATTGTTCTTGGCGTATAAAGTGAAGAAGGGCATCTTCAACGGATAAAAATTGTTCCGCTTTTAATTTTTGTGGGTCGTTTAGAAAACTTTCTCCATCATGGGATAACGCCAGACGGATGTAGGTTCCACCGATATCAACAACACATTTTGTCATGAAACCTCCTCCTGCTTTTATTTACTGAGAGATGATAATAGGTTTTGAATCTCTTGACCACCCCAGTCCGTATCACCAACAATTTTTTTAGAAATCGTGCCGGATGGCGAGATAATAAGGGTTTCAGGGAGTTTGAAAGTTTGAAAAATATCCGTCGTAATTTTCCGTTTTACGTCACGGGCAATGATAAAATTATCCGGAACGGTTGGAATTTTTTTTATGAAGTCAGTGATTTTTTCATCCTTAATATCCGATGAGAGTGCAATAATCACAGTATCAGGATGATCTTTAGCCAACTGTATGAGCTTCGGAAATTCAACGACACACGGCGCGCACCATGTCGCCCAGAAATTGATGAGGGTGACTTTGCCTTTGAAATCATCGATATGATGAGTCTTGCCATTTATATCCGTGAATTCAAATGCGGGAACTTTCTCCTCGGCTGTTTTTTCAACAGGCGCTATCGGCACATCGTTTGATTTGGAATTTGATGAACCGTCCAACCAGAAGGTCAGACCCGCTCCCAACAAAATTGTCAGCATTAAAAGAATGATATTAGTGCGCATGCATTAACCTGTCTGTTTTTAAGATTTTGGTGGCAAGACCGCCAATCAATAAGACCTCGAACGCAGCAAATCCGCCGAGTCCCCAAAATACACCTTCAATAAATCCGTAAGAGTGAAGACCAACACCAAGTAGATTCACACCTACCCACGCCACAGCCACAATAACCGATAAGAAGGCCATACCACAGATCCAGAATAGTTGAGAAATCTGCCCTGCGATCTTACCGTGAATCAGCCAGATCAACCACAGCACAATCAGTAAGGCACCATTCTCTTTCGGGTCCCATCCCCAAAACCGTCCCCATGATTGATCCGCCCAGATCCCGCCCAGAATTGTCCCGACAGTTGTAAAGAGAAGCGAAAACAAACTATGTGTCGTCATCGTCTTAATCAAATCAGTGTGTGTTTCAGTTGTCGTTTTTGCAAATGCTTTTCCAACCAAAATCAAATGCGCCAGAACAGCAGTCAGTAAACACCAGCCATATCCAATCGTAATACAAAGCACATGGGTGGCAAGCCAGAAGCGCGTATTCAAAACCGCGCCCAGAACTTTCATATTATCCCCCTCACCCGCAAGCGACATCCCAAGGACGCCGAGCATGACGCCAGAGATTGCACCACTTAAAACACCACTGCCGTTTCTAAGGCGGCGTTCTACAAAGAGGGAGACGAGCGGAGCAATTACCCCCACAAACAAAATAGATTCATAGAGAGTTCCAACAGGTGGGCGTTCCATCAGATAAATGCGTGTTGCAAGTCCCGCACATTGAATAAAGATAGCCATCAATAAAAATGCAAAGCCTGCCCGATAAAGATAAATATGTCGTCCCGCAAAATTCGCCAAAGAAAAACAAAGTGCGATGGCGAAAAGAATAATCGAAATTTGAAATGGTGCAATTTGATTATACCAAACTTCTATCTGAAGCCGCGCTGTATCATGAGGCATGGAATTCAATGTTTTTTGCCATTTATCCAGAGATTTGCTTTGCCAAGCATCAGATAAGGCCATCCAGTTGGACAGTGCCTTTTCGGTGGATGGTGATCCTTTGCCGTCATCAATCAATTCCCACGGGCTTGCATATTCATCTGCTCCGCCCGTTGGAATAACGCGGAATAATTTGTTGTTGCTTCCCGCATCGGCAATGGTTTTAAGCTGCCAGCCAAGCGTGACCAATGTTTGTTCTTTGGCGCTATATTTCGAAGGGTCTTCACCCTTCCGTTTTATGATCGCTTTCACCTGATCTTCGATTTCAGGATTTATTTTTTGAAGTGCCGAAAAGGTAACAGGATCATCTTTCTTCAAATCTGCTTTACGTCTCCACTCGGGCGACAATTCAATATTGAGGGGAAGGACGGACGAGAAACTGCGCAAGATATGCGTGTATTCAAGCGCATTTTCATGGATGTTGAGTAACGCTTTATCAGAAGGGCTTAATGATTTATCAGGCTTGCCCATTAATTGCCCGACTTGAGGTGTTGTCTTCTCTAGACCTGCAACCAATTCAACATAGCTATAGAGTGGTTTTTTGCGCTCTTCAAGACCAAGGCTATGGCGGGTTATCGGGTCATCAACCGCAAATATTTTCTCGGAGACAGCATCGGCAGGATTGAAAAGAGAGTCCGAAAGCCAGACCAAGGGGGGTAGATCAGTCGGGTTTTCTTTTTTAGAGAATTTCAAAATCTCTAACCGCGCAAAACTATCGAGTGGTTTAACGCGCCCTTCATGCAAAATCGGCAATCTGCCAAAACCGTCCATCGGCATATGATTATCCGCCGCAAATGATGCGGTAGAACAAGTGATCAGAATAAGGGCTATAATATATCTAAGCATTCCCCTTGCCCTTTCCTGTAATCCGTATCACCAAATGAAGGATCAAGCCGAAGGCCACTATCAAGGTCGAGATATAAGGATAAACACGTCCTTTATTTTCAACAATGGTCAGGACGGTATATGGTTTTGCGCCACTCACATCAAAAGATGATTGATAGAGCGTATATCCCCGATAGCGCAACGGCTCATTCATCTGGATCAGCGCAGGCCATGAGGCATCACCATCGCTCACCATCACCGTTGATTGATAAGCCCGTGCCATATCTGTCCCAGGGTGAAATTCCTGTTTGAAGGATTGAAGAGAAATCGTAAATGGCAATTCACGTTTTTTGCGTTCAATGGCAATCGTATAGGTAATGGGCTTTGCACCTTCGGCGGGAATGACTTCGATTTGTGGTGGTTTTGGGAATTTATCAAAGGTCAGATATTTTTCGTCCATATCCGCACCCGCCCCAGAGACAGAAAATTCAATCCCCGTCATATTTTTTTCATCTTGCGGGTCGGATGCTTTCGGGTCAAGCCGCATGAATTTTCCGGGCGTTGTCCATCCGTCCTGCTCATCCGCAGGGCGTCTGGTAATGCCGCAATTGAAACAGGATTTATTGATGGTGATTAAGAATTTTGTGTTGGTCGGTGAAATTTTCATTCCGTTATGAATTTGTTCGAACGGCAATTGATAGACAATCTTATCCCCATCACGCACCACCATCATTCGTTGGTGATAATCTTCAATGATGTTCGAGCTTTCACCCTCGGCCACCATGAGATATCCATCTTTGGATGTAAAATAAGTAACGGCGCCGCCCAGTATTAGAACCAGCACTCCGAAATGGGTGACAATTGTTCCAGCCTTTTCCCAAGACCAATGACTTTTGAACAAAAATTTTGCCAGAAGATTTATAAATAGAATGGTAATGAGAGTTAGCCCGCCAGGGAGAGGAATAAAGCCAAGCATATAATAAAAGGAAGAAAAATAACGTTCCTGAGCCGCGAGAATACCTATTTCTTTCTGAGATATCGTCCCGATCACCAGAACAAGAATCATAAACGGCAACACCCAGAATAAAATATCAGGGCGCGCGAGCCTTAGGCCTATTTTTCTCAGTTCTTTAGAAAAGCTTTTCATAGGGTCTTTTTATATGAAACACTGGCACGTTCCAACCATAAAGACATTAAAAGCAATTAATTATTCTGGCAATACCGCAGGCACTGTTTCGGTATGAACAGGCTTTCCTTTGGCATCCAGAATCGTGACGCTGATATTATATGTCCGTGGTGTTTTGGTTTTCTGGACTTTGTGTGTCAGGTGCAGACCCGCATCAGGAACAGTTGTCAGGTTATATCCGCGTTGGATCAGGCTTTGTCTTAAATAATGATCCAGTGCGGTGTTATCAACATCAGCAGCTAATCCAGCCCCTGTGGATGTAAGGTTAAGTGGTGTACCGTCTTTTGGAAGATTTGGTTCCAATTGTGCAACCAATTCATAAACCGCCCCTTGCCAAGCGGCTGTACTGGTCGCCATTTTTTCGGTGTCTTTTATAACGGCCGATTTTACCCAAGGACTGGACGGTGCTGGGGAGGATAAAGGAGTGCTGTCTTGGTAACGATAACCTTTGCCCATAGACTGGGTCGAGAGCATTGTGCTGCGAACAGTATCATTCGGGACAGTATCCACTGTCGTACAAGCAGATAAGGTCAACAAAGCAGTGCATGTAGACAACAGCAGAAAGAAACGGTTGGTTACCATCATATCCTCTTAGAAATTAGGTCAGATTGAACGCTCGGAACCGAGGCGAATGAGAGGAAGTTTAACAGGAATTCTCCCGAAAGAATAGTGCCCGATTAGAAGCGATTCTGGCGGTGAAACATCAAATAAATAGAAAACACTCATAAAACTGCCAAATATCCCGATAATCGTAAGGATTTATCAACCTTTATCCTGTGTAATAGGGGTGTAGACTTGCGGAAATTGGATAAGAGTAGGATTCCGGCGAGGATCAGGGAGACTAAGTAAGTGTTGTATCAAAACAATAATATATACGCGAAAGCGGAGCAAAAAGGGATCTTTAGCTCGATTAACTCCTATCTCAAACGTAACCGCGTTGGTGAAATTCTTGTTGCCCGCGGAAAATTGTCTCCTGAACAATTAAAAGGCGTCTTAAATGTTCAAAAAGAACAAAATATTCCAATTGGTCACGTTCTCTTAAATCACGGAATTATTAGCCGCCGAGAACTACGCTTTGCTTTGGCCACACAATCTGCCCTGCGCACTGCGGTGACGATTGTGACTATATTTGGTGGGTTAACCACCATGTCTTCAAAATCTTTTGCTGATAGTATCAGAGATATTCCAAAATCAATCTCGGTTGCATTTACCAATGTATCCGCCGGATCAATGTCAGGCGCGATTGTCAGACCGACAGCTCTGTTCGGAACAGGGGAACGGGCTTCAGCAGATATGAGCTCCTTTACAAAATGGAGTGCTATGTTTGACCGATTCTCAAGAGAGGTGAATAACGGATCCTCCAATGATGTTGTTCAAAGATGGAAAAGCAGCCTTGCCCCTCTCAATGGTCTTCCTCTCACGCAGATGGCGAATGAAGTCAATAATTTGATGAATAAGGTTCGCTATATTGGAGACCAGAAAAATTGGGGAAAATCGGACTATTGGGAAACCCCTGTTGAATTCCTGACCTATGGCGGCGATTGTGAAGATTTCGCGATTGCAAAATATGCATCACTCCGCGCCTTAGGTGTTCCTGACCGCGCCATGCGGATTGCAATTGTAAAGGATCTGGAAAAAGGCATCCCTCACGCTATTTTGATTGTCTATACCGAGGATGGCCCAATGGTTCTGGACAACCAAATCAAACGCATGACCGAGGCCAGCTCAATCGCGCATTACAAACCAATCTATTCCATTAATAGAACGGCTTGGTGGTTGCACACAGACAGCAAAAATTCAAACCCAACCCAGATCGCATCCGCAGCCAGATAAGGTTTAATCTTCGGTTCGATTTAAGAGAAATTATTCAGCAGAAGCCAATTTAACAGGGGCTTTCAGGTTCTGAGTGTATTCTTCGCCCAGCGCACGAACACTTCTTTTGAAATTGTTCAAATCATTGCCTGTCAAAGCATTTTCGCTGGAGTATTTAACAGCGGAAGGGTTAACCTGAATATTATTCACAAGGACTTCATAGTGAAGATGGGGGCCGGTGGAACGTCCAGTTGTACCAACATAACCGATAATCTGGCCTTGTTTCACTTTCATGCCAGGGCGAATACCTTTGCCGAAACGGCTCATATGCGCATAGGCCGTAGAAACTTTTGAAGAATGGCGAATACGCACATAATTCCCAAAGGTACTGAAACGACCCGCACGTTCAATGACACCGTCACCAGATGCATAGATAGCCGTTCCGACTGGGGACGCAAAATCCACACCTTTATGCATTTTGGTATAACCAAGAACAGGGTGAACACGAACCCCAAACCCAGAGGATCTGCGTCCATAGGCAACAGGCGTTCTCATCAATCCAGTTGATTGGCGAATGCTTTTTCCGTCAGCAGTATAATAATCAACCTTACCGCCACTTGATTCGTAACGATAAAGGGCATATTCACGACCACCAACTTTTAGCTTTGCAAAAACAATCTCGCCGGTTTTGGCAACATAACCATCTTGTGTTTTATAACTGTCATAGAGGACATCTAGCTTATCGCCAGCTTTAATATCGCGTTGGAAGTCGACAGCATAAGAAAATAATTTAATCGCATTTGCAGTCACACGGTCAGGAAGATCGGCACGATCAGCGGAGCCATAAACTGATCCATTAATCACCATCTGACGCGCCTCACGATGTTTTTTGATTTCTTTTTGAGAGAGTTCAGAGACAATGTCCCCGTTATCGTTTCTGGAAATTTCAATGGTTTTGAGGGGGTCTGGAGCGAAGGTTAAAGCCGCTAATTGATAACCTGTATCTGTATCTGCCGGTTCTAAAGTCACATTAAAGACCTGTCCCGGGCGAAGGTTCTTCATATTAAAATAACGCGAAACTTGACCAACGACATCTTGAGCTTCTGCGTATGCTATACCTGCATTGGTTAACACACCCGCCAAGGTATCACCTTTACCAATTTCAATACGGCGTTCTTCTGCTGCCGGTGACTCGCTATCACTACTGCGCTCCGCTAATTCAACAGATTCTTTGACCGCAGGATCACGACGAATTTGTCCGTCTTTGTCACGGTGAGTATTTAAAGCATTTTCAGAAAATAGATTACGTGCGGCAGATTGAGGATTCATCACATAAGATAAGATCGGACCCGCTTCTGATAGACCTGCTTCAGGCTCTATCCCCGCAACCATTTCAACCGAATTGATCGCGTCTTTGTTGGGTTGAATAACACCGCCAGCATACATGCCGGTAATGAGAGCAACGCCAGCAACAGCACTGGCAACATAACGAAGACGCAAACGATTATCGCGCGTCAACACATATCTCGTTTTCAAATGAAGCATACCCGACAATTTAAAAAGTGCGTCTTTCCAAGCCGGCATCATAGCGGCAGAAGAATTGGCAAAAAATTGCGATGATAAAGAAGATGATTTCATGTTTTTGAAAAGGGTTGATTATCCGATGTGACGAAAGAATGTCTCTTCTGTTGCGTGACGCACTTTATTGTGTGTTACCGAATTCTTATATATGACTGCCGAAGCAATGATGTGAGAATGTTGTAACATAAATATCACTCTTTTCCAAATTTGCCTTTTATTTATACACAGATAACTCTATGGGGGTCGCGCGGCAAGTTATTGAGTGGTACTTCTAATCATAACCGAACCAAGAGTCAAGCCTATTAATTTTCATATTATTTTTACACAAATTAGAATTGGTTTTTCTCTTAGATAACCCGCTTAAGCTTGGTTATCTGGCATTTTTAGGCTTATGCCCAATAGAAACTGCCCAAGTTTTAACTATGATCTCCTGATATTGAACAACATTTTCTGAGGTCTATTATGTCCAAAACCCTTATATTTGATCTACCGACCCGCCTTTTCCATTGGAGTTTTGCCGGATTTTTCGCCATTTCGTACATTATAACAAATGTCGCCGATGATGAATCCTCCGTATTCCCTTATCACGCCCTATCGGGAATATGTTTGGTCTCCATCCTGATCCTGAGGCTGATCTGGGGAATTGTTGGAACAAAATACGCCAAATTCAGCTCCTATAAACTCAATCCTGCGGATCTGATGACCTATTTGAAAGCCATCATTACAGGGCAGAGCAAGCGCAGTCTGGGGAGAAACCCGGCCTCAAGCTGGGCGGCTATCACAATGATGCTGATGGCTCTTGGATTGGGATTAACCGGATATCTCATGGCAAGCGGTTCTGGATCAAGGAATATCAAAGAAATTCATGAACTACTGGCGAATGGCTTTTTCATCGTTGTCCTGCTCCATATTGCTGGGGTCGTTCTTCACACCCTGCGCCACAAAGACCCAATCGCCGTTAGTATGATCACCGGCAGAAAAGAAAAAACCGAAACAGACACCCAAGGAATTACCAATCCTAAAGAAGGTATTGGTGTGGCGTTTATATTTATGCTCCTGATGCTGATGGCCTTCTTAGGCATCTCATATAACTCCCAACACCATAGCCTCAATATATTCGGCACTCAACTTCAGCTTGGCGAAATTGATGATGAAAAGGGGTTTGAAAACAAAGAAAACGAAGAGGATGACGATGACTAGCTTTTTCCCATCCATAAGGTATTAACTACAGAATGAACACCAAAGAGCGCCTTATTATTGTAGCCATTCTTGTTACCATTCTCTTACTGGTGACAATGGATCTCTTCACCGACTCCCGCGAGGGGGTCGTGTGGTGGCATCTCTGTATAGAAGGGTTTGCAGCTTTCTCCGCCATGATAGGTATTTTTACATTACTCCGCGGGATGTTCCATGTGTCCCGTTCGCTGAAGGAAGAGAGGGGGCGGAATGAAATACTTCTGGCAGAGTCCATCAAATGGAAAGAACAGTCCAAAAAATATCTGGAGGGCTTAAGCCAGTCGATTGATGCTCAACTGACCCGATGGGGCTTAACCCCATCGGAGAAAGAAGTGGCCTTTCTGCTTTTAAAAGGATTCAGTTCAAAAGAAATCGCGATTTTCAGAAACACCGGTGAAAAAACGGTCAGAGCCCAATCCGTCTCCATCTATCAAAAATCCGGCCTTGCCGGACGCTCGGAACTATCGGCCTTTTTTCTAGAGGATTTAATGTCGCCCTCGGAAATCGAATGATCCTATAAATCCCCTGTTTTCCTGATTACCCACCATTTGGGATTTGCCAAACATGCCGCCGACCATATTATTTTTATGAGTGACGGAAAAGTAACAGAGCAAGGTTCGCCAAAGATTCTCGATGCCCCGAAAACCGAGCGTTTGAGAGAGTTTCTGTCCTTAGCAGAGATTGCAGCATAATATTCTAATATTGCGCCGCAAGATGAATTCGCCCAGTCATTCATGGTATCATAGAGGATATTCATAGCTCTAACCAAATTCAGAAATGAGGCCTCAATGTCCTTTGAACGGTTCGACCCTCCGCAATCCATTCTAAAATCTGCCCACATTACCGCGGACAAATATAAAGAATTATATGCGCAATCCATCAACGAGCCGGATATTTTCTGGGGCGAGATGGCCAAACGCCTGACATGGGACAAATTTCCGACCAAAATCAAAAACACAACTTTTGAAGGCGACCTCTCAATCAAGTGGTTTGAGGATGGGATTTTAAATGCATCTTATAACTGTATTGACCGTCACCTGCCGCACCGCGCGAGTCAAACCGCTCTGATCTTCGAAGGGGATGACCCGTCAGAGAGTAAAAAAGTTACCTATGCAGAATTAAAAGACGAAGTCTCCCGCCTTGCCAACACCCTCAAATCAAAAGGCGTCAAAAAAGGCGACCGCGTCACCATTTATATGCCGATGATATTAGAGGCCACCTATGCGATGCTTGCCTGCGCACGGATCGGCGCGGTACACTCTGTTGTTTTTGGTGGTTTCTCGCCTGAATCTTTGCGCGACCGCTTGATCGATTGCGATTCCCATTTTGTGATTACTGCGGACGAAGGGCTTCGCGGGGGCAAGAAAGTTCCGTTAAAAGCCAATGTCGATGCAGCCCTGAAATCATGTCCCGAAGTGAAAACCGTTCTGGTGTTTAAACGTACAGGCGGAGATATTTCATGGACAGAGGGGCGCGATATCTGGTGGCATGATATTGTTCCGACACAATCCACGGAATGCAAACCCGAACCGATGAACGCCGAAGACCCGTTATTTATTTTATATACATCCGGATCAACAGGAAAACCAAAAGGTGTTCTGCATACAACGGGCGGATATATGCTCTATGCCTCCCTCACCCATCAATGGTCATTTGATGTGCATGAAGGGGATGTCTATTGGTGTACAGCCGATGTGGGCTGGGTTACGGGTCATTCCTATATCGTCTATGGCCCACTTGCCAACGGCACGACATCCATCGTGTTCGAAGGTGTTCCGAATTATCCCGACTGGTCACGTTTCTGGCAGGTGATTGATAAACATCAGGTCAATATTTTCTATACCGCCCCGACAGCCATCCGCTCTATTTTACGGCAGGGTGATGAATGGGTTCGTAAAACCAGCCGCAGTTCCCTGCGTATTTTAGGGACAGTCGGTGAGCCGATCAACCATGAAGCATGGCTGTGGTATTACCACATTGTCGGCGAAGGGCGTTGTCCGATTGTCGATACATGGTGGCAAACCGAAACAGGCGGTCACATGATCACCCCGCTTCCGGGTGCGACCACAACCAAACCGGGTTCTGCGACACTTCCTTTCTTCGGTATCAAAGCCGCCCTCGTTGATAATGAAGGCAATATTTTAGAAGGCGCAACCGAAGGAAATCTGGTCATTCTGGATAGTTGGCCAGGGATGATGCGCACCGTTTATAAAGACCATGAACGGTTTAAACAGACATACTTTTCGACCTTTAAGGGAATGTATTTTACAGGCGACGGCGCACGCCGTGATGAAGATGGTTATTTCTGGATCACAGGTCGCGTTGATGACGTGATCAACGTATCTGGTCACCGTTTAGGCACAGCAGAAATTGAAAGCGCCATCAACGAACATGTTGCTGTCTCGGAATCCGCCGTTGTAGGTTTCCCGCATGATATTAAAGGACAAGGCATCTACGCCTATGTCACTTTACATGACGGCCTGACCATGACGGACGATGTAAAAAAGGAGATTGTTCAAACAGTGCGGAAAATTATCGGGCCGATTGCATCACCCGATGTGATTCAATGGTCGCAACATCTCCCCAAAACACGTTCGGGGAAAATCATGCGCCGTATTTTAAGAAAGATAGCCGCCAACGAACTGGATAGTCTCGGCGATATTTCAACCCTGTCCGACCCGAGCGTGGTTGAGGGATTGATTAAGGGGAGGTCTTAATCGGACAAGTCTTAGAGCGAGAGGGCTTGTTGCTGCTGCTGCATAATTTTAATTTGCTCATATGTCATTTTTTTTGTGACATCAGTCCCGGCTGCGTCTGCTCCTATCGCCCCTTTGGCAAAATGAACACCAAATGTGGATTGGTCTTGTGATTGTTGCTGCTGATGATGCCTCTGCTGAGGCTTGTCGGTTTGCATTTTTTATAACCTAAATTTGTAATTTTATCAATTTGTTCTTATATGTATATCTGTGGATAAATACAAGCTCTTTCATCTATCCAGCCCGCAAAACAACAGAATATCCGTATTTTTTTATCAGATAGAATGATAAACCCAGAGAATGATTGATACTCCCCCTCTTCAAAAGCCAATAAAATCTGGTCACTTGCCCCAATTATGGTTGGGGAGATCACGTTTTGTAATCGCAGAACTTGGGTTCAGGACGCCTACCAACCTCCTCAACACATGGGAAGAATTTGAAAAAACCGCAACACCCGACCAACATCTCCACTATTACGCGATTGAAGAACATCCTCTGTCATCACGCGACCTTGAACAAAATGCGGGTCGTTCGGATGAACGGTTGAAAATATTATTGTCGCACTACCCAATGCGCGTGGGCGGATGGCACACCATACGATTGTCTGCACAAATCACCCTGACTTTGATTTTCGATTCAATGGAGCGTGCATTACCAGAAATGCAAACGCCTGTTGATGAGTGGTTTCTAAATGAAACCGAACCATCAAATATCCTGTCCCAAAACATAAAACGCCTGAGCACAACAACACTTCTCATCAAGAAAAACAGACCGCAAAAAATTGCAGTCATAGGTGGTGGCATCGCGGGCGCAGCCCTTGCCTACACATTGTCACTACGCGGATGCAACGTCTCCATATTCGAAAAAAACGGGTTGGCATCTGGTGGGTCGGGCAATCTACGTGGTCTTTGTAACCCGCGCATATCTGCCAGCAAAGGGTCAGAGGCGGATTTTTACAGCCCTGCCTTTAATCTTGCCCACCGCATATTTGCCAATATCTCGAAAGAACAGGATATCGGTTTTAAGGCCTGCGGTAGTCTGCATATGATTGCGGATGAGAATAAAGACAAACGCTATCACGGATTCAAAAAAAACTGGGGATGGCATGATGACCATGCCCGCATTATCAGCGCCGCAGAGTCATCAGATGTTGCAGGCATACCTATCTTACAACCATCCCTATATTTCGAAGGGGCGGGGATGGTATCCCCCAGAAAGGCCACCGAATATTTTGCACAATCTGCAAAAATCGTTCTGCGCGAGATAACAAAAATCGAAGAAGCTGGATCAATATGGCGCATTGACGGCGAAGAATTCGAATGTGTTATTCTGGCAGGAAGTTTTGATGTCCTGAAATTCCCCTATACCCGCACCCTGCCTATTGAAAAGGTACGCGGACAAGTCACATTGACCAAAACAAATCGATTATACGACCAATTAAAAACCAACCTTTGCTATGGCGGCTATGCCTCGGTTGCCGAAAATGGGGAGGCCGTATTAGGATCAACATTCCAAACATGGATAGATGACCCCGCCCTTAGACCCGAAGATGATCTTGATAATATCGACAAACTACGGTTGGTTGTCCCCCATTTAGCAGATGGCCTAACCACGATCGGCGGACGCGCCTCCTTCAGATCTGCCGCCAAAGACAGAGCACCCATCATTGGTCAAATCCACGGGGTAGAAAACTTATATACATCCACCGCTCACGGATCGCACGGTATTTTATCGTCGATTATGGGAGCAGAATTTCTGACATCCAAAATAATGGGTGATGCGCATATTCTTCCGAAATCGGTTGAACGGTTTTTATCACCGACAAGGTTTTTAAAATAAGAATAAATTATTGCGCCAATTCAAAATCAACCACATGCCCATAAAAGCGGGATGCAATCAGAGAGGCTTGTTGGGTATTGCCCGTGGTCAGAAAGAGCCGTGTATCGCCAGCATCCCCTTTTAATTCGGGATGTCTCTCTAAATAAGAGATCAAACTTTTCGATGTAATATCTGGTTGCGATAGTATTCTTGTGCCTGCTGGCAATGCGCGGCGGAAGAGATCCTCGATCAATGGATAATGGGTACAGGCCAATATACACATATCCAATTTTTGTTCGGGTACTTTCGCGTAAAGTGCATCCACATAGTCTTTGACGGCATTGCGAAGCTCTATCTCAGACGCATTATTTTCAATCAAATCGACAAGGTCAGGGCAAGCCTGTTCGGTCACTTGAATATGCGGCGCGCGTTTATGAATTTCGGATGAGAATGCACCGCTTTCAACCGTGTGTTGGGTTGCGAATACCGCGACATGGAGGTCATCTCGATCATGAACCCTATCAATCGGTTCTTGATCCGCCGCCCATAACATGCCCGTCATTTCTTCAACCACAGGAACAATCACCCCCAGAACGCGTCTTTCAGGATAATGGTGGGGCAACCATTCCCGTTGCAGTTTGCGCAACCCTCTGGCGGCGGCAGTATTGCAGGCAATGATCACCAACCCACATCCCATGGTGAATAATCGTTCAACATTTTGTACAGTCAGGGCATAAATTTCGTCTGCTGATTTTTTGCCGTAAGGGGCATTGGCATGGTCTCCCAGATAGATAAACGGGCGGTCAGGGAACGCCTTATCCAAGGCGCGCATAATCGTCAGGCCGCCACTTCCAGAGTCGAAAACACCAATTGTCATACGTTTTATCTATCGTTCTTTCCGTGAAAAAACAATGAATTTTACTATGCGGCTAAGAGATGGCGATTATCGTGGCAAAGAATGGACAGCATTCCGTCACAGCTATGCACTGAACGCAAGCTCGCAAGGAATTGCGCATCACGGAACATGCGGGTCAGTCGTGAGAGTGATTGCAGATGCAGAGGCCCGTTTTTTTCAGGTGAAATCAGAACCAAAATAATATCCAAAGATTTATCATCAACAGATGGAAAGGTGACCGAATTTTCCAGCATGGAACACATGATATAGGGCGTATCAATATCTTTTGAAACCCAATCAAATACCCCCACCCCTTCGCCAATTCCGATCATGGAATTTTTAAGAAGACCATCCAATTGTGAGTGCAGAATTGTAGAGGGATTGTGTGTATCGCGCGAAATGGTAAAGGCTAGATTTTTGATAACCTGTAAAGGATTGTCGCCCTTTACTCCGAAATGTGCGGCCGTAAAATCAATTGGCTGTGCTAACATATTTGGCTTCTCCCCGCCTTATTCTTCTTCCCCTTTTATAGGGAGTAAAGATTCGTTGCCAGAAATACCTATAGTGTTTTGATCAAAAATCCACGAAAAAAATGCACAAAAAAACCGATTTTTTAAGATCGGTTTTTTATCAACTTTACACTTGTGATTTTTACAATTTATTCGGCAGCAGCCGCTACTGCTTCTTCGTTAGGTTCAACCCAACCAATGTTTCCATCAGTCCGACGATAAACCATATTCAAGCGGTTATTTTTCGGGTTACGGAATAGCAAAGCCGACTGACCTGACAAATCCATACGCATGACTGCATCGGACACACTCATTTTCTGAATATGTGTTGCGACCTCTGCAATAATCAATGGATCATCGCCGTGTGGCACGTCCTCATCTTCGACTTCTTTATCAGACAGACCGTCAATTTCTTTGATCGCCAAAACATAGTCACGTGCCTTGGTGAGTTCTGCCTCAGGAGATTGCTCCATACGCGCATGGTGGTCACGCAGACGTTTTTTATAACGGCCTAATTGTTTGGCAACTTTCTCAGCCGCAGAATCGAACGCCAGATATGCATTGGCTTCAATCGCACTCGCCTGCACCATAATATCTTTACCCACACGTAGAGAGACATGGGATTTGATAAAGGAATGGCTTTCGGGACTAAACGTCACATTCACATCGATTGCGCGATTAAAATATTTGGAATTAATATCTTCCAAACGTGTTGTGACATGTGTACGCAAAGCGTCGCCCACATCCATTTGTTTTCCGTGAATTGCGAGTTCCATAATTTGACTCCTTTGGTTCTTATTATTGGAGAGTTTTACTTTAGCAGTCTTTTTATTGATGAATGGTTAAGAGACCACTAAGAATAAATATAGTCTTATTCTACCACATGAAAAGTTGAACAAAAGATAAAATAAAGAAAAAACGAAAAAATAAAATAAACGAATTTGATATAAATCAATGGAATAGAAAGGGAATTACATCCCGTTACTTTGCTTCATTTGCAGAAGTTGTGCAGGCTTGATTTTCGGGGATTTTCCGCCGCCGCCCTTACCACCGCCGAAGCGTTCATTGTCTTTCATTTCCTTATCAAGCAAGGCGTCAATATCAGGCATGCGCCCTTGTTCCAATTCCATCACGCAGGCACGGAAAAAATTGCAACATTTCTCTTCCCAACCATACATTTTTCCGCGCCAGTCTTCGCGCTTAATACGCAGGTCAGTCACGTCCCATTTCCCTTGATGTGGTGTTCCCTTAAGCCACAAGATTTGTTCAATCGGTGGTTTTCCGGGCTCAGGATTATCGTAGAAAATTTGTAATTCCGCCTCAAGCTCTTCGCCATCAGGGCTCATGCGGACTTCTGCGCTACAGGTCTTATCACTGACATTATCACTCGCCGACCACGGGCATGTCTCGTAAGAGCCAAGCACATAGCCGACCCCGAGTTTCTGCAAAAATTCTGATAATGGTAAACGCATGCCTATTCTGTAGCGGATTTAAGGGGTTTCTTCAACAACTGAATGCAAAACGCCATCTTTAAGCTCCACTGAAATTCTGTCATTTTTCTGAATTCCCGCAACAGAAATCAGCGGTTTTCCACCAGAATCACGGATCAACGCATATCCGCGCCCCAAAACCGATTTGAAGGATAAAACCTCCAAAAGTTGGGACAGGCTTTGCACCCGTTTTTCTTCGGTACGGATATATTGCACAAAAGAGCGGCTCAAGCGGTCGGACATAAAATCCAGACTTTTGGCAGCCATATCCATTTTTTGTTGCGGACTGATAAGCCGCGAGGATATTTTCATCAATGATTGAAAAGCCATTTGTGCGCGACGTTCAAGTGTATGCGATAATTTTGACGAGAGATGATCAAGTTTTTGCGAACGTAATTCCAGCAATCTTTCAGGACTGCCGATCCGCGCCGCAAGATGCCCCAGATGATCTTGTTTATGTTTGACCTGACGCGCGAGTGATTGGTAAAGCCGCCCGCGACAATCATCCACAAAGGCCTGAATCTGAACACGTTCCGGTACAGCCATTTCAGCGGCAGCCGTTGGTGTCGGCGCGCGGAGGTCAGATGCAAAATCAATCAATGTCGTATCGGTTTCATGCCCCACCGCAGAGATCAATGGAATGGTACTATTCGCCGCCGCCCGCACAACATTTTCTTCGTTAAACGGCATCAGGTCTTCGAGCGATCCACCACCACGCGCAACAATCAGTAAATCAGGGCGGCGAATATCACC
>MEMI01000015.1:21656-31026 GCA_001767915.1 Alphaproteobacteria bacterium RIFCSPHIGHO2_02_FULL_46_13
TTAAAGCCATTGATGGCTGCCGCAATTTCATCCGCCGCACCTTCGCCCTGCACCCGCACAGGCCAGACAATCACATGGCGGGGGAAGCGGTCGCCCAGACGGTGCAAAATATCACGAATAACGGCACCCGTTGGTGATGTCACAACGCCGATAACCTCGGGCAGATACGGTAATTTTTGTTTGCGCGACGGGTCAAACAACCCTTCCGCCGCCAATCTTTTTTTGCGGTCTTCGAGCATTTTAAGAAGGGCGCCCGCCCCCGCAAGCTCCATATGTTCCACCACCATCTGGTAATTAGAACGTGCGGGATAGCTGGTGATACGCCCCGTGCAAATCACATCCAATCCTTCCTCAGGACGAATGGCCAATTTGGCAAGCGAGCCTTTCCAGCAAATAATATTCAAAACGGAATCAGCATCTTTCAAATCGGAATAGAGATGCCCAGATGTATGAACCTTGACCTTTGATAATTCACCACGCACCCGCACGCGGGCATAAGTATCCTCCAGCGTTTTCTTCAAGGAATACGCAAGTTCGGATACGGTGAGTTCAGGGACATTATTACCAACGCTCATACCCCATATAACGTGAAATCACGGGAAATGACAACGTGGTTTATGCTTATGGTTTATTCAATGCCTTCGGCAAATCATCATAAAGAAGAGTTGAGATGGCATCCCCGAAAAAGAAAACAGACGCAGAAATCGCCACGGCAATCCCCGCCGCAATCAATCCATATTCAATGGCAGTCGCACCTTTTAAACACTTCAAATATGATTTTAGAGGCATGCATATAGACGACATCATTTGAAACCTACTTTCGCATGAGCATTTATTATCATAACACCCATCACCTTTCCCGATCATTAACATTCTTGACAATATGATCTAGTTTGCCCAATTGTTGGCTGTCGGGCTATTTCGCTGCGATAAAAGAGATAGATCATGAAATTACTTACCCTTGTCCTCCTTCCCCTGTTGGTCATTTCAAGCACTGCGGAGGCGCAACAATCCGGCTATGTAGGTATGCATCATTTAAAACCGAAACCTGCACCCGTTGCCCCCGCTCCCGCAGAAGAGGATAAGCCTGAACCAGCCGAGGATGCAGTCCCCGCCCTTCCAACCTATAAGCCGCTATCACCCAAAGATGCTTTGGTGAAGCAGGATGATCTCGAGAAATGGGATCATATGACGGAGGCCGCTTTGGCGAATACTCCGATAGAGATTGAAGCCCTGATCCATATCATTGAATCGGATCGCGGTGCTGTTCCGCCACAAGGTTTGTTTCTGGCCGCAAAATCTTTGGCCGACAAAGGCAGGATGGAACAAGCCGCCCTTTATTATTTTGTCGGACAATTAAGATTAAGTTTTGATGTGGCGCGTTGGCCAGCCACACCGAATAAAGATGATGTCAAACGCCGCGCGGCAGAGAGCAAAAAATCATCCGATCAAGCAGCCCCCAATCTGGAATCCGCGCCGCGTACCGATGACCCGCATATAGGGATTAAAAGCCTTGGAGACCAAGTCGGAGCGCCGATTATTTCATGGGTTTTAAAAGATCCCGCACATATGGATAAAATGATCAAACAGGTCAGGGATTGGGATTCCAGCTGTGCCTACGCCTACCTCCCCGATTATGATCTGAGCGAGCCTGTGCCTTTTGAAAAATGGGAGAAACTTTTGACCGAGACCAGATCAACCTATTTCACCCAAATCATTCAATGGGCAAAAATGATGTCGAAGGTCAGGAGATAGCAACCTTTCCCTTACAGAGCTCATTCAGCTCTATTTCAACGCGTGCAAATTCGGTAAGCAACGCATCGATTTGTGCGCGATCATAGATATCTCTCATAGCCTGTTCTTGAACCCTTTCGACCATATCGCCGAGGATCATTGCGCCCGCGGATCTGGCGGCACTTTTCAAAGAATGGGTGATATATTCAAGGTCTTTTTGATCGTGCTTTGCTGCAGGGTCAGAAATTTTCTGTACTAAGGGGCGCATCATTTCCGGAAACCGTGCCAGCATCTGAAGCGCAACATCATCCAAATGCCCCATCTGTTCTTCTAGCGCCCGAAGATTAATTGCGGCCTTGGAATCCGTTCTATCCAGATTCGTATTGGCAATAATAGGATCATCATTTGAAATCAGGCCATGTTTTAACAACATGTTTTTCAGGTTCTGGAGTGTGACAGGTTTCAACAAAACCTGATCAAATTGTGCGGTCAGGAAATCATCTCGGGTCGCGGCCTGTGTATCACCACTGAGCAAGATAACTTTACAATTCTTGGCATTGGCAAATCGCGCAATATCAAAACCGGAACAATTGGGGAGGTGTAAATCGGCAATGACCAGATCATAGCGTGTTTTATCCAGTTCCCGCTTCACCTGATCCCCGTCAGCAAGGGCGGTTACGGACGCTCCTAAAACCTCTAACTGTCTGGTCAAGACCTCGCGGACGCTATCAGTGTCTTCAATCAGGAGGATTCGTGGATTTTGCATTGGTTACAGCCTTGACAGAGTTCAACTAACATTCTAGCCATTAAAGTATCAGTAAAAGATTAAAGAAATGGAATATAATTATGGGATACAAAGTCGCCGTCGTCGGAGCATCAGGAAATGTTGGTCGCGAAATGCTCGCAACCTTGAAAGAACGCAATTTTCCTATCTCAGAGATTGTAGCCCTCGCCTCCCAACGTACGGCTGGCACCGAAGTTTCCTTTGGTGATGATGACCTGAAAATTCAGGATCTGGCAAAATATGACTTCCACGGAACGGATATTGTCCTGTCATCTGCGGGCGCAAAAGTATCCGCCGAATTCGCACCCCGCGCCGCCGCCGCTGGAGCTGTGGTGATTGATAACACATCCCAATTTCGCATGGACCCCGATGTCCCGCTGGTTGTGCCCGAAGTGAACCCAGAGGCATTGGCCGATTATAAAAAGAAAAACATTATCGCCAACCCGAATTGTTCAACCATTCAAATGGTGGTCGCCTTGAAACCATTACATGATGCCGCCAAAATCAAACGTGTTGTCGTCAGCACATACCAATCCGTATCTGGGGCAGGCAAAGAGGCGATGGATGAATTATTCAACCAGACCCGCGCCATTTTTATGAACGGATCACCACAACCGAATATCTTTAAAAAGCAAATTGCGTTTAACGCTATCCCGCAAATTGATGTGTTTATGGATGACCGCCGCACCAAAGAAGAATGGAAAATGGAAGTCGAAACCCGCAAAATTCTTGATAAAAATATCAAGGTTTGTGCGAGTTGCGTCCGTATCCCGTCCTTTATCGGTCACGGCGAAATGGTCAATGTAGAATTCGAACGCGAACTATCTGTTCACGACGCCATGATGTTACTCCAAAAAGCCCCGGGTGTTCAGGTCATCGATCTGGAATCCGAAATGGAATTCGCAACCCCTGTCGAAATTCAAGGCGAAGACAGTGTGTTCGTATCCCGTATGCGCGAAGACACCTCGGTTGAAAATGGCCTGAATTTCTGGTGCGTGTCCGACAACCTCCGCAAAGGCGCGGCCCTCAACGCCGTCCAGATCGCCGAATTATTGATCAAGAATTATTTGAAGAAATAACTAGCGAAGACTCTCTTGCAGAGTCTTCATTTCCTCAATCCGTTCATCCAGTAATTTTTTGAGCGCATCCCGCAGATGCGGTTCAATGTCAGTATCGCCTTTGGGCGAAGTTGATACGATCTGGTTATACAGCTCCCGCGTTTCGGGGGATACATTCAGGGTAATGGTATGATCGCTCAAGCGGTCATCGATAATGTCGCGGATAAATCCGCTTACATTAATATTCATGTCCTGCAATCGTTCATATTGATCATTGCGGATAACCAGACAGATGCTTTTCAAATCTTTCGCCATTATTCCTCCATTCCAGTATCATAATCCCAAATCATTAATTATATAATAATCAGTATTTTTATATATTATTAATATAATTGTATATATAATTATGGTTAGTTATATAATATTTAAACGAAAGGGATAGTATATGTTAATAGAATTGGGGTTATATCTGCTCTTGGGTACAGGAGTCGTGTTTCTATTGACCAGATTTTTGGTGAATGTCGGGTCGGACGAATTGGCGATTATTGAACGTCGTTATATCGGCGAGTCTTTGGAATCAGGCCGCGTTTTCGCCATGGGAAGTCAGGTCGGGTTAAAAGCCGAATATCTGTCCCCTGGTCTTCACTTTATTATGTGGCCTATCGTCAGTGTTGTATCAAAACCAGCCTTTTTGACCATCGGCGCCGATGAATTAGGGATTGTCGAGGCCACGGACGGCGCGCCACTTTCTGCCGGACGTATTTTTGCGGACGACCCAGCGGGTGCAGCCCACAATAACTTCCAAAGCCCTGCGGAATTTTTACGCAATGGCGGTATTCGCGGAAAGCAGCTGCGTTTCCTGACCAACGGGACATTTAAAATCAATCCGTATTTGTTCAAAGTTACCAAGATCAAAAAAACCGTGATCCAAGAAGGCAAGATCGGTGTTGTAACCGCCATGGATGGCGCTCCGTTAGAAGCAGGACGGTTACTTGCACAGAGCGTTGAAGGGCATTCTTACTTCCAACGTGCTGATGCGTTCTTGAAAGCGGGCGGACAAAAAGGCCCGCAAATCGACTTCCTGCGCCCTGGGACTTACAACCTGAATACCGAGGTGTTCAAAGTTGAAATTCACGATGCCATTCAAATCCGTGAAAATGAAATCGGGATCGTGGAGGCCAGAGACGGCTTACCGATGGATTCATCCGATGTTGTGGTCAGAACACCGGAAGGTCACAATAATTTCCAAGACGGGCAAGCCTTTCTGAATAACGAAGGCCATCGCGGGCCACAGGAGAAAATCCTCACCCCTGGTACTTACTATATCAACCCGTATTTGTTCTCTGTCTCTATCCGTGAGCAAATCAAAGTTGCGCGTGGTGAAGTGGCTGTGCTGATTTCCAACATCGGGAAAGATCCTTCAGAATATATCCCTGAGGCAGGAACACCGCAGATGGAAGGCGCATATGAGGAAAGCGGACGCATGCGTCACGTTGTCCCGAAAGGATACCGCGGTATTCAAAAAGAAGTTTTAGGCCCGGGGGCTTATAACATCAACCCGCTTGCCTACACCTCCATCATCATTCCAACAACCACAAGGTCTGTTGATTGGAGTGCAGAACGTGGCAACAAAGGAACTGGATTTGATCCTTTCCAAGTGGTTTCTTATGATGGTTTCCCGATGCAGATCGAGGTGCGTTGCCAGTACCGTGTTCTCCCTGAAAATGCACCTTATGTTGTGCAAAAACTCGGGACGATTTCGGAATTGGAAGCCAACGTGATCCATCCGCAAATTGATGGTATCTTCAGGGCACAAGTCTCTCGCTCCCCTGCCATCTCCTACCAACAAAACCGTGCGGAGGAACAAAAAGGTGCGGAAGACGCGGTGCGGGCAGACTTGACAAAATACCGTGTCGAAGTGGTATCGGTGATGATTACCAACATTCACCTCCCCGAAGCTTTGATGCAAACCACGCAGCAAAAGAACTTGGCCGAACAGGAAAAATCCATGTACGACGCCAAGAAAGATGCCGAACAACGCCGTATCGAGTTTGAAAAAACCAAAGCCGAGGCGGATGCACAGGTATCAATCATCACTGCCGAAGCTGGGATCAAGGTTGCGCAACACGAAGCCCGTCAAACCGAAGAACGCGCCCGTGGGGACGCCGCGCGTATCCGCATGCTGGCCGAAGCCGACGCATCCCAGACCACGCAAGTGGGTGATGCCGAAGCAGGTGTTATCCGTTCCAAAGGTGAAGCACAGGCCAAAGCCTACCAAGACCAAGTCAACGCATTGACCGCCCAAGGTGTTACAACTGTCGAGGTCATCAAAGCCATCTCCGCCGCCGGTCTTAAAATCACTCCTGATATTCAGGTATCAGGTGGTGGTGCAAACGGTCAGGGTGATATGTCCGGATTGGTACAAGTCCTCCTTGCCCAGATGGTCAAAAACAAAGAGGCCGCGTAACGATCTACATAACGATCTATAAGTTCGTTCCTAACTTTTTCAAACAAAACCCCGATCATCCGGTCGGGGTTTTTTGTTGTGAGGTTTTGGGGATCTATAAGTTCGTTTTCAAAATTTTGATGAGTGCGCTGCCGAACGAATTTTCTTCCTGATTAGGCGCAAGCGATGAAGCCTAGTGAACTAGGCGAAGAGCGCGGCAACGCGATCAGGGAGGAAATTAGGAGATAAGTAAGAAATTGGCAAACTAAAACCCGATGCGAGGAGGAACAAGCATCGGGCTTTAAGTAGGTGTGTGTGTTTTTGGTGTTTGGTATAAGTTTTTCAAGCTGAAACTAAAAATTCTTATAATCCTAATATCACATATGAATATGGCGATTCTTTGGGCGATATTTGCCTTAATCATGCCTTAATTAATTTATTTGCATAAAAAATGCATTTTTTCGCTTTTTTTTAGGGCAAAGGTCATTTATCAAAGAGAGACTTAACCCGAAAAACCCAATTGGAAAACCACCACATGCCTGTCGATTTGCCCGTCTCTTGGAATGAAATTCATGTTTTATCAAAGGCCGTATCGGCAAAATTGCGTGATTCAGGGCAAAAATGGGACAGATTAATTGCCGTCACCCGTGGCGGAATGGTTCCCGCCTGCCTCGTCGCCCGTGAATTGGATATTCGCATGATTGATACGGTCAGCGTCAAAAGTTACGACCACCAAACCCAGTCCGAAGCCAAGGTTTTGAAAATGCCCGAAGGTATCGGCACGGGCAAAAACTGTCTGATTGTGGATGATTTATCGGACACGGGGAATACATTCAAAGCCCTGCGCCAAATGTTACCCGATGCGACCTATGCCTGTCTGCACGTTAAACCTGCGGGCAAACCATATGCCGATTTCTATGCGGTCGAGACCACCCAAGACACATGGATTTATCTGCCTTGGGAAGATCAAGAATTCCCAGCCCATATTATGGATGCCCTTGGCGGGCATTTGAAATAGGCTAAGCTGATTTTATTCAGTTTATTTTCTTTTTAGATTTAATCCCAATTCACTCGGGACTATTGCAAACTGCTTATCCAGATAATAATCCTTGAATGGACGAGAAAGCGGGTCTGTGGCACTCGCAATTTCGGCTGGGATAGCTGGCAAAGCCAGTAAGTCTTCGTCGTTGAAAGAAGCGCGAAGAAACCCTAATCCCGTAGCAACTTGCATCAAAAGAACTTCCGTTAAATCGGTTACCTCTTGACCGTGGCCATATTTTCTAGAAAGGTTCTCCTTTACCTCTGTAAAAGCAGCTTTTAAATCACCCACACGGTAAATGACACCTATAGGACTTTGTTTGATTTGCATATTATTAAACCCTTCCTGAATTTTGAGATTTTGTTTTCTATAATAATCAAACCTTTCTTGTCAAAGAAATTTTACAAAAAAACAATAATCGCTTGCTTTTCATAGGCAATCCTGTGTATAACCCCTCTGTTCCTGAGTTTCTCTCATCTGGCGAAAAATCGGCTGCCTCGATGGGACTCCAGAAATTCAGGCGTTAAAACACTTAAACTAGGAGAAGAAAATGCCGAAGATGAAAACTAAAAGTGCTGCCAAAAAGCGCTTTATGGTGACAGGTTCTGGTAAGGTTAAATTCAAGCCAGCTAAAATGCGCCACATGCAAATGAACAAACCAAAATCGATGAAACGCAAAGCTCGTGGGACTTCTATTCTCGCCGAGATGGACGGACGCATCATTCTTGAGAACTTCATGCCTTACAGCCGCGGTCTCAAGAAAACAAACCACAACCCAGCACCAATCGTGTTGGATTAAGAGGAGGATGTATAAATGTCTCGTGTAAAAAAAGGTTCACCACGCGCTCACGCACGTCATACCAAAATTTTGAAAATGGCCAAAGGTTACCGCGGTCGTTCCAGCAACTGTTACCGTATTGCTCTGCAACGCGTTGAGAAAGCTCTTCGTTATGCATACCGCGACCGTCGTAACAAAAAACGTGATTTCCGCAGCCTGTGGATTCAACGTATCAACGCAGCATCCCGTGCACACGGTTTGACATACGCGCGCTTTATGCACGGTGTTATCCTTGCAGGCATCGCGATTGACCGTAAAGTTCTGGCTGACATCGCTGTTAAAGACGCTGCTGCTTTCAAATCAGTTTTCGACCAAGCTAAAGCTGCCCTCGACTCTGCTGCGAAAAAAGCTGCTTAATACAAACGATATAAATTTTTGAAAAAGGTCGCCCACGGGTGGCCTTTTTTGTTATCATGCAGATACCTACCGAAAGGAAAAACCCATGTTCGTCGTACTTCTGACCTATACCAAGCCAATGGACGCTGTTGAAGCAGTGCGCGGTATTCACCGTGAATTTCTGGATCGATTATATCAGCAAGATATTCTGTTGGCATCCGGCCCGCAAATCCCGAAAACAGGCGGTGTCCTGATTGCACGCGGCGGGCGGAGCAAAGATGAATTGATGGATATTCTCCGCGAAGATCCATTTTATATTCAGGATATGGCGACCTATAACATCATCGAATTCGACCCTGTCAAACACCACGCGGCAATCAAGGATTTGTTATAGCTTCAAAAGCTCTGCAACCCTTGGAACGTCTTTATCACCGCGCCCACAAAGATTCATCACAATGATTTTATCTTTGCTCATACTGCCTGCAATTTTGAGGATATGGGCAAAGGCGTGTGATGGTTCAAGCGCAGGTATAATGCCTTCGTAGCGCGATAATTTCTGGAACGCATCAAGGGCCTCATCATCGGTCACCGATACATATTCGGCGCGACCAATATCATGGAGCCACGAATGTTCAGGGCCGATGCCGGGGTAATCTAGTCCTGCGGAAATCGAATGGCCTTCTTCGATCTGACCATCTTCGTTTTGCAGCAAATAGGTGCGGTTGCCGTGCAGCACACCCGGGCGACCACCCGTTAAACTGGCCGCATGTGCCTTGGTATCAACGCCCAACCCGCCAGCCTCAACCCCGATGAGACGCACGTCTTTATCATCAATAAACGGATGAAAAAGACCAATCGCATTTGACCCACCGCCGATACAGGCAACGCACGCATCGGGCAGACGGCCTTCGCGTTCCACGATTTGTTTCTTTGTTTCCTCACCGATAATGCTTTGGAAATCGCGCACCATCATCGGGTACGGATGCGGCCCTGCGGCTGTGCCGATAATATAGTAAGTGTCATGAACATTGGCGACCCAGTACCGTAAGGCTTCGTTCATTGCGTCTTTGAGTGTCCCAGCGCCAGCCGTCACGGCGCGAACCTCCGCCCCCAATAATTTCATGCGGAAGACATT
>MEMI01000016.1:0-5854 GCA_001767915.1 Alphaproteobacteria bacterium RIFCSPHIGHO2_02_FULL_46_13
CACTCCTTATCCATTATTATGAATACAGGAGTGACATTTCTGTTTTGCTAATAGGTGACATTTTAGCTTTGCGGCTACACAGATTGATGTGATAATATATGTTATGAATAATAAAGGAATAAAATCCTAGTAGGGGGCTGTTCTAAGAAACCAAATTATAATGTTCTTTATTCCTCAGTGAATCCCTCTAATGCGTATGGATTGAGAAATTGTCGTTGCCACAGAAAGTTACGATCAATTTCAGTTAGGTTTCCTTCCTCACAAACATGCCCCCATAAATTACGAATAGTATTTAATTGATTGTTTATAAGCTTTGCGGCCTTCTGAGGCGTTAATAAGAATTGGGGTGCTGCCTCCAGACAAATTGTTAATTTACTATATTTTTTATTGCCAGTGATCATCATAGCTTGTGTGGCTTCGCCACCGGTTCTACCTTGCGGACAAATATCATATGCAGGTGTAAGAGTTAAGTTTCTCCCATCCCAAAAGGCCGCATGATTTCTCGCATGGTCGTCTGTGTTGCCTGATAATATATTAAAAACAATCCGGCTGAATAATTCCTCCAGAGTTTTTTCAGGATTGGTAAAACGATGTCTGATAAGTGTGGCAAGATCTTCATAACTTGCATATCTTGCTTCACTCTCATCCAGGTTCAGTATTGTCAGAGCAGACACAAGGGCATGTCTATTCCAGCCTGCGGTCGTGTGGGTACGATCAAAGCGCTCAACTAGCAAAACGTCTTTACCAAGTGCCTTGACCAGTTTCACAGGAGCAACATTTAGCCCAATATGTGCAGCGAGCCGCATGGCTACAAACTCTGCCTTTACGACGTTATAGAGGTCAGTACTGGTGGAAAACTTTGCGATATGTTTTGTAGCATTATCTTCAATTAATGCTTTTGGACGCGCGCCTCCTAGAGAGGTTCCATGCTGTAAAGCCAAATCAAGCTCAGGAGAAAGAGGTATACCCTTTTCCACCTTCTCTGCTGATGCCATCAACTCTTCTAAGGTAGCCATTTTTCTCTGCCGAGGAGTATATATATTGGGAGAACTCTGAAAATCTAATGCCCCAATTCTGTCTGATCCAGATTCTAGTAGATATGTTAACTCGTCAATATCTACCTGACTAGCATCGTCACCTTTAAGGCCAAGAGTACGGTTGATAATGACTCTTCTTCCCCATGCATCTGGTGAGGCATCTCGAATGCAACTTGGCATCTTCATTTTATCATGAAGATCCAAAGCACCAGACTTCAGAGGTAGTTCTGGTTCGTAAATAGAAATAGCATCAGTACGTGCCAGATAACTCTGGCCGTAATTGAATGCAAGACGATCATCAGATTGTCTTGCTAAGCGTCCAGCTACTACAGGTTCAATAGTATTTGGAAGCCATATCCAAACATAGGCTTCGTCATACTTTGGATTAGAAGTCATCTTTAATCACCTTGCTGTATGTTTTTCTGATAGCTTTTGGTAATAAGCTTATTTTTTCGGTGTATCTTGTTTTCATTTCGCTCAAACGGCTAGGCTCTTCTTCAAAGAGTGGAACTCCAACGATGACAGCAGCTTCAAAAACAGAACCGATACCACAGCGTGGGTCCCCCTTCTCGATACGTTGCATCATGTCTCTGGAAACACCAAGACGCTCAGCTAAATCTAGAACACTCATCTTTTTACCAATGCGATGGATACGGATGAGTTGCCCAAGTACAGTGAGTGCTTCCTTTCCCTGACGTGAATAAGCTCGAACGTGGGAGTTGCTGTGAAGTTGCTTTTCCAAAGTGGTTTATACCTTTTCTTTTCTCTTCTCTCAGGATACAACAATAAAGCTTAATATGCAACAAATATGAATTATATATAAGACATATAAAATCATATGACTTATATATAGTATATTTAATGGTTCACTTGATGATTTGACTGTTTATCTATGGTAAATCATTTCAGGATTATTCTATGAATTTATCACATACTCCTGATAATCCATTTAATCGGGTAGGCCACTGCCATGACGGTCATAAGCCCGCCCAGCCATAGCGCCACGAACCAAGCCCATTGTTTGGCTTTAGGGTGATTATTCAGCCAAGTCTGAACAGGTTTAATACATGTGTTCATGGCTGCTTTTGCCTCGGAAAATATAATAGCAATAGCCCGTATAACCGAGAATAAGCGGCAGCAACGGAACAACACCGACCAACATCAATGATAACCCTGGGCCAGATGCGGCGGCATCCCAAATAGTGTATTTAAAAGGAATAAGCCATGGGAAAATGCTGACCCCAAGCCCTATATACCCCATCAAAAACACGCCGATACTGGCAAGAAACGGACGGTATTCAGCTTTTTTATGATGTAGATCGTACCAGATCAACCCGAATAGTCCTGCAGTGATGAGAGGTATTGGCAGCAGGAAGAAAATATTCGGGGTGCTGAACCAGAAGTTTTGAATCCGGTCATTCATCAGCGGCATGGCAATACTAACCAAGGTCATAAAAATACCCACAAAACCCAGAACGTAAGACGCAACACGTCGTGACCATTCCATGGTGACGTCTTCAGTTTTCATGACAAGCCATGTTGAACCCAGCAATGCATAGCCAAACACAACAGCAATTCCTGTCATCAAACTAAATCCTGTTGCCCAATCAAACGGACCGCCGGAGAAGTTACGCCCATCAACTTCAACGCCTTGAACAAACGCACCAAGGATTATTCCTTGGCAGAACGCGGCAATAATAGATCCAAAATGAAATGCTTTGTCCCAGATATGACGGGATTTATCGCTGGCTTTAAAACGAAACTCAAAGGCAACGCCGCGCAGGATAAGGCCAAGGAGCATCATAATGATTGGCATATAAAAAGCAGGCATCAGGATTGAATAAGCCAGCGGGAATGCTGCAAATAATCCTCCCCCCCCTAATACTAGCCAAGTCTCGTTTCCATCCCAGAATGGCGCGATGGAATTCATCATACGGTCACGGCATTTATCGGACGGGGCGAACGGAAAGATAATCCCAATCCCTAAATCAAAGCCATCAAGCAACACATAGAGAAAGATCGCTGTGGCAATCAAGACGCCCCAGATCAGGGGTAGATCAACCATATTAGAAAAATCAAACATTTTTGTCTCCTTGTGGGGTGGCAGATTCAATCACCGAGGATTCAATACTATGGTCGTAATATTGTTCTTTATCATTCGCGGCAGGAATACCTTTGCCAATAAGTTTCAAGATATAATAGCTGCCTGCACCAAAAACGAAGGTGTACATGACAACGAAGGCCAGAAGTGACCATGCGACTTGTGGCCCAAGAATGGCAGGTGATACAGATTCTGCTGTACGGATAATGCCATAGGCCGTCCAAGGTTGCCTGCCAATTTCTGTCACGAACCAGCCCGCCAGTAGTGCGACAAAGCCAGATGGCATCATCAACATCCACCAGCCATGCAGCCAGCTGCTTTCAAATAGCTTGCCTCGGAAGTATTGAACTGCGCTGACAGCGCCAATCAAAATCATCAGCATGCCAAGGCCAACCATGACACGGAACGACCAGAATACCCACGCCACGGGTGGACGGTCTTCCGGTTTAAATGATTTTAGATTAGGAATTACGCCATCGGCCTTGCCTGTTAACACCCAGCTTGCGCCTCCTGGAACGGTGATGCCGAATTTGGTTTCCTCAGCTTTTTGGTCTGGCCAGCCGAATAGATAGAGCGGCGCATTGGTGGTATGATCCCAGTTGCCTTCCATCGCAGCGACTTTGGCAGGTTGGTGTTCCATCGTATTTTTACCATGCTCATGGCCGATTAAAAGCTGAGACGGTGCAACCAGCGCCGCCATGATGACAGCCATACCGAGCATGATGCGGGCTTGGGGAATATGACGTTTGTTCCAAAGATAGAATGCACCGACACCGCCCACAACAAAAGCTGTGGTCAGATAGGCTGCCGTGACCATATGCAAGAAACGATATGGGAAAGATGGATTGAAGATAATCTCAAGCCAGTTTGTCGGCATCAATCGACCATCTGCGGCAATTTCAAAACCCTGCGGGGTTTGCATCCAGCTATTGGCGGAGAGAATCCAGAAAGCGGACATCAACGTTCCGCCTGCGACAATACAAGTGGCCACAAAATGCATGTTTTTACTGACTCGCCCCCAGCCGAATAACATGATGCCAAGGAAAGATGCTTCTAGGAAAAAAGCGGTTAATACTTCGAACCCAAGCAATGGGCCTAGCACGTTAGCGATACGGTCAGAGAATACCGACCAGTTTGTACCAAACTGATACGACATGACCACGCCAGACACCACACCCATACCGAAAGCGACAGCGAATATCTTGACCCAGAATTTATAAACATCGCGGTAAACATCATTACCTGTTCTCAGCCAGCGCCACTCTGTCACCGCCAAAAAGCTGGCAAGGCCAATCGTGAAGGCTGGGAAAACAATGTGGAAACTGATCGTAAACGCAAATTGAATACGAGCCAGTAGAATGGGGTCAAGATAATCTAGCATATTGTCTCCTTAAGCTGCTTGAAAGGCAGTGCGATTTTCTGTTTTTATTTTAAGCAGAGCTTGGAGTCCTTGGATAACCTCCGTCGATGCCGCCTCTAATAAGTTATAGTGCTTCATGCCGTCATCAATTCGCCCTGCTTCAAAACATTTAGCTGCTTCAATGCCATGGTGATGAACTTTTTTATGCGGATCTTCGATAGATAAAAAATCCGGTAGATTTTTAATTTGGCTAACGGCATCACTATAGTACCACTTTCCTAACCTGCACAGAGTATGGTCGGTTAAATCAGATGATTTCATTTGCGACTTACCTACAGCCATATCTAGTAACCGCTTTTTCCACAAAAGGTGATCAGCTTGAGCCAGATAAATAACTTTATCTTCAATATCTTCATTGGCTAGTTTGGCGCGCCAGTCTTCGATCAGTTTTACGCTTTTATCCGTCTGGTCGGCTAGAATATCAACGGCATGTAAATTGATATCGCCTTTGTCCTTTACCACAGACATATTTTGCGCCAAAAGCTGCACGGCCATTTTTTGCTGCGAAATAATGCTGGCAAGCTCTGTAACTTGAGATTCGATAGATGAAGAATTCAGATTGATCTGATTGAAATCTTGGGAAACTTTTTCAGTTTTCTGAATAACATTATGAACAATTGATTGTGCATTTGATACTGAACCTAAGACGTCCTGAAAAGAATTATTCAATAATTGAATTTGATGTTTAATTGTTTCAGTAGCTTCACTAGTTTGACGAGAGAGAGATTTTACTTCTCCTGCCACTACGGCGAAACCTTTACCATGTTCACCTGCGCGAGCGGCTTCAATAGTGGCATTCAAGGCCAGCAAGTTGGTTTGGCCAGCAATTTTTGAAATCATATCTACAACTTTTCCCAAATTCCCTACAACATTTTGTAAGTCCTTGGTTTTCACTGAAACTGTTTCGAAAACAGCGCCGGTCTTTAAAACTTCTTGTTTGAGGTGTGACAATTCGCTCATACCCTGTGATGTAAGATGTGAAGACTCAGTCACGGAGATTGAGGAACGCTGCGCCGAATTTTCAATTTCACCTATTGAGGCAGACAGCTCCTCAACCGCACTCGCCATTGATGTTGCCGCGCTTTGTACTTCACGGGTTCCTGATAGAATATGGGCAGTCGATACACTTACCTCGACAGCAGACATACTTAATTCGATAACATTTACTAAGATTTCTTTTGATTCCATTTTTACCTAATTATAACTCTTGATAATTCATTAGTTCGTTTTGATTCCAAAAAGGACATAAGCAGGACACCAACGCAGCAGGCCTGTTGCAAACGGAACAATCCCGAC
>MEMI01000016.1:5866-8082 GCA_001767915.1 Alphaproteobacteria bacterium RIFCSPHIGHO2_02_FULL_46_13
ATTTTGGAAGTAGATTCCCGCAATTACTATAGCCGATCCTACGATAATTCGTAAGAGTCTATCTGTTTTTCCAACATTACACTTCATAGTTTTATCCATTATTTTTGAGGTTGCATAAATTGATCGAACGAACGCAAAGCATCGGCGGCGTACATTAAGGATGGGCCACCACCCATATAAATTGCCATACCTAAAACTTCGGCTACCTCTTCGCGGGTGGCTCCCAGCCGCACAAGAGCCTTTGTATGATAGCCAAGACAACCATCACAATGCGCAGCCACGCCCAAAGCAAGCGCAATCATTTCTTTAGTTTTTTCATCAATAATTTTTGCTTGTGTCGCTGCTTTTGCCATACTGCCAAAGCCCGCCATAATATCGGGAATAAGTTTATGCAATTCCTTGCTATAGGTTGATATATCACTGATAATTTCTTTATATTCTTTGGTCATGATAGATTCCTCTCTTGTTAAATTTTATCAACGGGTAATTTAACGTACTGAACACCGTCAGTTGCTTGGCCGAACGTTCCACCCCGAAGATTAACTTGAATGGACGGGAGTAGAAGTTTTGGCACTTCTTTACCGTGGTCATCCTTGTTTCGCTTAGTAACATATTGCTCTTTCGTAATCCCATCTCCGACACGAACATTAGCGCGTTTTTGTTCACCGATTGTGGCCATACATTGTGGAGCGCGTAATCCATTCGGCGGATAATCATGCCCAACATACATACGATAGCCTTCTGGAAGACTTAAAAGTTTGCGGGATGAGTTATAAGAATCATCTGCACTTCCGCCAGGGAAATCGCAACGCCCAGTGCCAACATCGGGCAAGAACATGGAATCACCAACAAAAACCGCATCTCCAATGATATAGGTCGTATCTGCTGGCGTATGACCTGGCGTGTGAATAATGTGCGCTTCAAATGGACCAACTGTGAAAACTTCATCATCAGCAAAAGTATGGTCAAACTGATAGCCCATTAAAGGTGTATCAGCTTCATTGTGGAAGATAGGCTCCCATGTCTCCAGCACTTTCAGAATATGCTTGCTAATGGCGGACTTACCACCCAGCTTTTCCTTTACATAGGCGGAACCTGTCAGGTGATCGGCATGGATATGGGTTTCAAGAACCCATTGCACTTCCAGCCCCTTCTTCTTAATAAAGTCAATCACACGGTCAGCAGATTCGGTTTTTGTGCGACCCGAATGAATATCGTAATCCAGCACCGTATCAATAACCGCGCAGCGTTTATCCGCATGACCGTCGGCATAGACCACATAACTCCATGTTGCCGTCACTGGATCAAAAAAGCCACGCACATCAGGTTTCAGGGTTTGGTTCGTCATTGGGCACCTCCTTGATGCAAGAAAAGTCTTTCAATCAACATAAAAACGGCAAGCGTTGTCGTTATCGCGGCAAAAATTATTTTGGCGGGTCGTTCAGGTATAAAGTTTACCAAGATCGTGCCAGCTATCATGCCACCCAGACCACCAACGACGAAGAGAGCGAATAAACTCCAATCAAGAGAAATGCCTTTTAGATAAGCACCCGCAACCGCCGTTGTTGAAATCAGAAAAATGGCAGCAAGAGATGTGCTGACCGCTTTGCGGTAAGGCATTGTAAAAATCATAGTCAGCAGTGGTACAATAATAAATCCGCCACCAACTCCGAAGAATCCAGATAATCCGCCAGCAGCAGATCCACCCATCACTGCTCTGATTATGCTGGGTTTATGGACACTGAGCGTGTTGATTGGTGCGGGGATTTTCTTACCTGAGAACGCCATTTTATAGGCAACAAACAGCATCAAAGCCGCGAACAGGATAATGCGCAGTGTTTCATTCACATCGTGCGCCACATAAATTACAATAGGTGAGATAATCATCCCTGCAATCGAAAATAAAATAGCGGCCCGCCAATCAACGTCTCCAGAAAATGATTGTTTTGCCGCACCAAACAAGGCGATGATAGCCACCATCAAAAGCGAAATCACCACCGCCTGAGACATCGGTATTCCAAGACCGTAAACCAGTATCGGAATAGCCAGAATCGACCCACCGCCACCCGTCAGGCCAAGTGATAGCCCGACGATTGATCCATAGATAACGGTGAGAGGATCAAAAACCATGACGCATCCTTACTGGCAACTTTGCCCGACTTTAGCGGCTGCCGGAGAAGTCGTTGTGCCCGCGCAATTTCCGTTGGAAGATGTGC
>MEMI01000017.1 GCA_001767915.1 Alphaproteobacteria bacterium RIFCSPHIGHO2_02_FULL_46_13
GGTAACTGTTTCCTCCCCTATTGATTTGAACGGCGGGACAATCAAAGACCTTGCGGGAAATGATTTATCACCTTTAACATTTACCCTGCCGAACACCAGCAATGTCAAAGTCAATTATCCGTCATTGGGCATGGATTTTATTTATGATGCGGATGGCCGATACACCTTAAACGGAACAGTCTATAATGACTTCACCTCATTCCTCACTGCGGCAGGCGGAACATTTTCACGCTCGAGCATCGGAACATATTTCGATTCAACAGGGACATTACAGACCGCCGCATCAAACATCCCACGCTTTGACTATGACCCCACAACACTCGCTGCAAAAGGCATTCTGATAGAGGAAAGCCGGACGAATTCTGTTCAAAACGCCGAGCAAGTGGGCTTCATTGCGGGAACCCCTGGAACGACAGCAGGAAATTGGATTGTTTCACCAAATACTGCGAATGGATTAACACGAACTATTGTTGGGACAGGCACACTAAACGGTATCAAATATTTTGATATACGTTGGGCAGGAACATCTACCAGCACACAGGCAATCCAGATGGATCCGCAGCTTCCGAACGTGTCTGCTGCCAGCAGTGGGCAAACATGGACTGGGTCTGCTTATGTACAAATTATAGCGGGCTCTATACCATCCCCTGCTAATCTCAATATAACGGTTATTGAAAGAAACTCTACCTCATCCTACTTAATTGCGACATCAGCTATTATTCCAAACGTTGCTCCGTGGAAAAGATATTCTGTCAGCAGGACATTTAACAATGCGGCAACAGCCTATGCACATTTAGGAATTCGAATTGATAGTTTGAATGTGGGAACAATCATTGATGTGACTATCCGTATCGCCGCTCCACAACTGGAACTGGGTTCATTCGCCACATCCTATATTCCCACCACTACCACGGCAGTGACGCGTGCGGCGGATATATTATCAATACCCACAGGGGGTTGGTATAATCCAACAGAGAGTACAGTTTTTGCACAATATGATGTTCCCAATAAATCATCCATAGCTGGGGTCTTTAGCTTGAACGATGGGAGTCAAAACAATAAAACAGATTTGCGCACAAATGGTGGAATGATCACTTCAATTGCAAATATCAATCAAGAAAATCAAACGGTCGCAGCCAATAGTAGTACAACCAATAAAGTGAGCAAAGGTATTATTCTCAATAATATAGGCGGTAGCGCAAATGGATCCGCCGTTATCACAGATACAAGTGTGGGCGTTCCGACTGTCAACAAATTACAAATCGGAGGACTGGACAACTCTATCTCCTATGGAATGAATGGAACTCTCCAGAAATTAAAATATTACCCCTTAAGATCCTCAAACACCCAGCTCCAGTTATTGACCCAATAAAAACTTATCTTTCCGCACATTTAAGACAGCTTTTATATTGAACTTTCCGTCCTTTCCGGACTATATTTCTACCCATGACACATATATCCGCCTCCATTCCTATGATTTCCTCGAAATGTTCTCCGCTAGAGGGAACTGTCCGTGTTCCCGGTGATAAGTCGATGTCGCACCGCGCGTTGATGTTTGGTGCTTTAGCCGAAGGCGAGACAATGATTTCAGGCCTGTTGGAAGGAGAAGATGTGTTCAATACCGCAAACGCGATGCGCACCATGGGTGCCAGAATTGAAAAAGGCGGTGACGGATTATGGCGTTGTTTTGGGCAAGGTGTCGGGAATCTGGTTGAGCCGTCCTGTGTTCTGGATATGGGCAATAGCGGGACATCAACCCGCCTGTTGATGGGAATTGTTGCGAGCCATCCGATTTCGGCTTGCTTTACCGGTGATGCATCACTCATTAAACGTCCGATGGGGCGTGTGACCGTTCCCCTTGAGCAAATGGGGGCAAGCTTTATCACCCGTCATGGTGGGAAACCACCCTTTGCTGTGAAAGGCACAGGGGAAGCCAAAGCCATTACTTATCGTTTGCCTGTTGCGTCTGCACAGGTGAAATCAGCCATATTGCTTGCGGGTTTGAACGCGCGCGGCACAACCACGGTTATCGAAGCCCACCCAACCCGCGACCATTCCGAAAATATGTTGCGCCATTTCGGTGTTAAAGTGGATATTGCCAAAATCGAAGATGGGGCGGATGCAATCTCGGTCACTGGTGGGCAACGACTCCTCGGGTGCGCGGTGGATGTGCCGTCTGACCCATCATCTGCTGCCTTTCCGATTGTTGCGGCACTGATCAATCACGGGTCAGAAATTAAGTTGATCCGCGTCGGTATTAATCCGCGCCGCATCGGCCTTTATGAGACACTCATCGAGATGGGTGCAGAGATTGAATTCCAAAATAAAGCCATTGATGCGGGCGAACCGATTGCCAATATCATCGTCAAATCCACCCGCCCGTTAAAAGGCGTTGATGTTCCCGCATCCCGCGTGCCGAGCATGATTGATGAATTCCCCGTTCTGGCGATGGCGGCGGCGTGTGCAGAAGGCACAACCCGTATGACTGATCTGGCTGAACTGCGCGTCAAAGAATCTGACCGTTTATTGATGGTTGCCAATGGCCTCAAAGCCTGTGGCGTCAATCTGGAGATGGGTGAAGACTGGTTAACCATTCATGGCACCGGCAAACCGCCCAAAGGGGGCGCCACCATCGAAACCGCCCTTGACCACCGCATCGCAATGAGCTTCCTTGTCCTAGGCACAGTAACAGACGAGCCGATTGCCATCGATGACGGCAGCCCGATTAATACGAGCTTTCCGAAATTTACGGCTCTTATGGCTGAGCTTGGCGCGAAGATACAGTCGAAATAATTGGGGGACTAACCGTTTCCAAAGGTGTATTGACTGCTTTCGGAAATGTGTATTTGAATGCTTGAATGGCACCTGAGAACTGGTCTTCCCCCTGAATACAAAGTCGGATATCAAAAGCTTTCTCAGTCATAGCTACTGCTGATTTACACCCATCAACTGTTCCTGTTTTAAAAACAACACCAAGTTCTATCAGTTCTTTCTCCGCTTTTTCACGTGCAATTTGCCGCGCGGTTCGATTTGTAGGCGGATTCCAATATGGAAGAGGGGGATATATATATTCTCTATATTGAGCTATATGTGGCAAGATATGCTGTAATAAAATAAGTAAATCTTTCGCGGTGGAATATCCTTGTACACGATTTTTTCCTGGAAGGCCGCTTTCAGTCACGAAGTAGGTATCATCCATTTCCCACATTTTCACCTTCCTATTCATCCTTGCCACAAATTCTTCTTTGCTACCTGCAACAAATATCCCAAGGTTACGGATCATCGGGTTGCTGGATAATTTTATTGTGTGAGCAAGAGCAGCGCTGACAGGCATTTCTTTGATACCTTTTGGCAAGCCAACACGAGCAAAATTACTATCAGGAAAGCTCCATGTTTCATCAAGAATAGGAACCATATCAGTTAAAGAAATTTCTTTTTTAGCCAGCGCATCAAATACAACTTCAGCAGCAACTATTTTTTGAATAGAAGCCATAGGTAATTTCGTATTTACATTTTTTCCACCAGGCAATTCTTCGACAGAATATTTTCCATCCGCCCCCTGAATAAAAATAGCCTGCAATCTTGCTTCAACCCAAGAGGAGGGGTCTTTTTTTCCAACATCAAGCGCTCTATGAACTTGTCTGACATGAGATCCTTCAGTTTTTTTTGCCTCAGCGCCAGTTACCCCCAAAGACAAAGATGCCGCCACTGAAAACGCAGAAAGAAGCCATAAATGGTTACGCATAAAATATTTTGTTCCCTGTTATTATTATTTTTTTAGATCTCATCACACTTCCGATACGCTTGTCAATTATGACATAAGGGTTTAAAATGAGCGTTATGACTCAGTTTATTTCTATCGCCGTTGACGGCCCAGCAGCCAGTGGTAAGGGTACATTAGCCCGCCGCCTAGCCGAACAATTTCATCTTTTCTACCTTGATAGCGGTTCAGTCTATCGTGCGGTGGCAAAACATATTCTGGATTTGGGTAAAAACCCAGATAACCCAGAAGATGCCGTGTCGGCAGCCTTGTACGTGCGCGATCATTTGACAACCGAGATGATTGATAACCCTGCGCTCCGCAATGACATTGTGGCAGATGCTACGTCAAGATCATGCCGTTTTCCACCAGTGCGGGATGTTATCACCGAAACCTTGCGCTTTTACGCCAACCACCCTCCGGTCAGCAAACATACCAAGCCTTTTCAAGGGTCTATACTGGATGGGCGTGACATTGGCACCGTTGTCTGCCCCAATGCGGATGTTAAATTATTTTTGACAGCCAATGCCAAGGTTCGTGCCGAGCGCCGTTTTAAGGAGTTGAACGCCAAAGGGATCGAGACAACCTATGAAACCGTTCTGCAAGACATGCAAGACAGAGATGCCCGCGATAGCGGGCGTGAAACCGCTCCGTTAAAAGCGGCAGCAGATGCCATTCATTTTGATACGTCGACCATGGATGTAGATACGGCGTTTGAAAAAGCTGTGGAAGTGATTCGCCAGAAATTAGCGTAATATCTCCCTTTAAGAGTGGATTGCCACGTCACTCACGCTCCTCGCAATGATAAAAATAAAAAAGAACAAAACATAAACTTTTTTTGATTGACAAAAGAACAAATATAGAACATATATAATTCTATCACGCCCTTACTATGCGTTTTTTCCTGTTTGACGACTATTGTTAACGGAGATCCCCGTAAATTCCCTTTTACGGGGATTTTTGTTGTTTTCACTTAACCTGAAAGGATTTTGACCATGCCAACCTTAATGCCAACTGATGACAATAATAACCCAATTCCTGCTCTGCGCCTGAAAGACGGGGCATCCCATACGATTGCCGCAACCGCGACATCCGCACGAAACACTACGGCGTTTGGAGCAGATACCCAAGTGATCTCTATCTGCCCGACAGTTGCGGTGTTTGTGAGATGCGGGGCATCGACTGTGACCGCCACCACAGCCGACCATTATATTCCTGCGGGTCTTTACTATGACATTGCGATTGGCGGGGATGGTCAGAAACAGACCAATTATATTGCCGTTTTGCGCGCCGATACTACGGACGGTATCGTATATATTTCTGAAAAGAACTGAAAAACTTTAGAATAAGTAAGAAAAAAATCAAGTTTGAAAATGCTTGGAAAGGTGTTGTTAACACTTATCGGGCACACTGAGCATATATAGAATAGTGTTTTAAACGCACTATCTATATATTGTTATTTCTCACCTACGGTTGTTCTGACCGATTCTTAATTCTCTAGGGTTCACATGCACTTTCTTGACGATCAACACGCTTATGATTTCCAATTCGATGACCGATATGATGTCGGTTTCGAAAATGAAGGTGATTTGTTTGAAGATGTTGATGCCTATGCTCTGGAAGATTTATTGCGCTTGGTCAAGCAACGCCAGAACGAACAGGACGATGAAATCCCTGAACAAATTTTATCATCAACGGCCTTTGCCTGTGATGAAGACGCCCTGATCTGGGGATTGTCCATTTTGTGCAAATCATCCCTTGGTCGCGCCATTGCATTTGATGCGCGGTTTGAGGATTGGTCGCTTGAGGTCGATGACATTGAAGATGGCCATCCGATTATTGACCCGCAACTCCGCATTCTGATTTTACCGCGTGGCACACCATCAATTGCCGCACTGTCCAAAACATATCATGACAGATTACAATTCCTGACCAATCTGGCGCGCGGATTGCGCATGATCTGGCAGGATATGAACGGGGTTCGCACCCGTATTGATTTAACGGCTGACGATCAAATTTTCTTTGAACGCCTGCGCCGCGCCGACATGGATATTATGGCACTGCGCATGATGTGGGATTTACGCATCGAAGGTTATTCTGCCCTGTGGCGCAATATGATTGCAGGCAATATCGGCGATGTCGCCGTTGCCGCCAATAGCTTCTGGGAAGAGGAAGAATTCCCCGCAGGCCTTGCACAAACTTTCCTGACATGGATGGGATGTGACCACCTGATCGCCGAATGTGATAACCGCACATTGGACGATATGGACAACCGCCTGCAACGATCTGTGCATGATGTGTGCGGTATCGCGATGTTGATGGGCGATGATATTTTGAATTTGGCACGGTTGCCGGAAGGTGGGTCTTACCTTGCGCCCCTCGCCCGCACACTCTGCTATAGCACCGAATTCCGCCATATTCCGGACCCTGTGAACGAAGCCCATATGCGTCAGATTTTAGAAGAATGCAGCGAGATTATGGCGCCATCACTCGTCTTCCGCGACAGCGAATTAGAACGCAAGATTTTCCCTGATCGGATTATTGATACGTTGGCTTAAGTCGCCCTCAATTTATCTTGCCAAATTTAATGTAAATCTCGTCCCCGAGTGTGGGCACTTTTAGGCACAGGCCCTTGAGTATTTTGGGTAATACTATTGGCTTCTGTGATCGCCAAATCATGAAGTCTGCTATCTTCTTTGGTGCCATCCTGAATGAAGCTTAGCAATTCGACCCGATCTTTAGCTGAGACATTGAGCGTTCTGAAAGAGCCCTTTACCGCTCTTAAGAATCCATCAGCTTTCTGATCAGGGATATCCTGTTCAAGAAGAATAGTATTAATCGCCGATTTCAAATCACCGACATTTTGTGCGTGCGCTAGTCCCGCATAATTTAATTTTGAAGGCTCTTTTGATTGAGAGCCGTAATGCGTCGCGAACGAAAATCCATTCGAAGCGGCTTCCTTTAAGCCTCTCAAAATTTCTGTATTGCGAGTGATCACTGTAGCCACATCAGCAGCATAATCACGTACTGCATTGAAATCAGTGAGGGCGAATTGTGCAAACTGACGAAAATCGGTTGATACTTTAGAAGCAACTGGGGTGACAGCCGTGGTCAATGCGGCTCCATAATGGGCGGGGGCACTATGTTTTAAGAAGACCCTTTCCAGACCTAGAAGAAACTCTTTTGACTGGGCAGCGTTAAGATTCTCTGCATCAGAAGAGGATAAAAACTGGCTGGTCAGTGCGAGGGCGGCATCCGGAGTCTCTGCCGCTTTGATGAGATTGAGAACTGCTTTATATGGTTTCATCTGACACACCTATAACTTATTATTTTATGTTTTTTATAATATTATGGAATTTAGGCTTGAAAAGCAACCATTTTCTGGTTTATTGGGCGGATTTAATTGCCTGATCAATACTTTCAAGGAAGGTTAGGCTTCTGCGGAGGGTTAAAAATTCAACGCCCCGCCTTTCCAAATTAGCCAGATCCGATAAATAACCCCGCATTGTCTCCCACTCGGCTTCACCGAAATCGTCGCCTAAGCGGACGTCTGTAGCGGAAGTGGAGGGGGTGATTATCGGGATGGGGGCTACAATTTCGACATTTTCATCGTGCACCACACGACCCGTATTTCGGTAGGCCTGTGCCGCGTGGGAGGCTGCTGTTTGGGGGGCAGTTGGTTGGTCGGCAGGGACGGGCGGCAACGGGAGCAAATCAGTATTCATATGCGGGCCGCTATGGGTCAGCCCCAGCAAATCTTCGAGAAACCCACGCAAAGCCACCACGGATACATCTGTTGTGTCTTCCCACAGAAGGGAAGAAGCATCGGTATCACCTTCGTCTTTGCGGCGTCTGGTTAAATCCTGACTTTCGTCACGACGAATGGCCATTTTGGTATAGATGCCCTCTGCCCGCCGCGCGACTGCCTGAATAAACGGAT
>MEMI01000018.1 GCA_001767915.1 Alphaproteobacteria bacterium RIFCSPHIGHO2_02_FULL_46_13
TTCCACCTGATCGTGGCAATTGCCGATGTGGCCTATTATGTTCGTCCGGGATCACCACTTGATAAGGAAGCTTATCTGCGCGGGAACTCCACCTATTTCCCTGACCGCGTCTTACCGATGTTGCCGGAAAAACTATCCAACGATTTATGCTCCCTCCGCCCACATGAACCCCGCGCGACACTCGCCGTTCATATGTGGATTGATGAAAACGGAAAACTCTTACGCCATAAATTTGTGCGCGGACTGATGTTATCGCGCGCGCGCCTGACCTATGAACAGGTACAGGCCGCAATGGACGGCAATGCTGACGAAACAACCGCGCAGATTATGGACACCATCATCCGTCCGCTCTATGCCGCTTGGAAAATATTGGACAAAGCGCGTATCAAACGTGGCGCACTCGACCTTGATATTCCCGAACGCAAAATTGTGGTCAATGATGCGGGCGAAATGACGGGTGTCGCCGTGCGCGAACGCCTTGACGCCCATAAAGTCATCGAAGAATTTATGATCTTGGCGAACGTCGCCACCGCCACCGCACTCGAGGAGAAAAAAGCCCCGTGCATCTACCGTATCCATGACCGCCCGACAGGCGATAAATTGATGAATGCCCGCGGCTTTTTAGAGGCCTTTGGCTTATCCCTCCCCAAAGAAGGCGTGGCTGGCCCCGCCCAGCTCAACCATCTTCTGACCAAAGCCAAAGAAATGCCAACCGGCTTTATGATTTCTGAAATCATTCTGCGGTGTCAGGCACAGGCCGTTTATCATCCTGAAAACATCGGGCACTTTGGCCTCGCGCTTGATAAATACGCACACTTTACCTCGCCTATCCGCCGATACGCGGATCTGATCGTCCACCGTTCCCTCATCAAAGCATTTGATCTTGGCGAAGGTGAATTGTCGGATGTCGAAACCGTCAAAATGTTTGAAATCGCCGACCATATCTCCGCAACCGAACGCACATCGGCGGAATCAGAACGTAACGCCGTTGACCGTTTTACTGCCGCCTACCTCAGCGATAAAATCGGCATGGAATTCGAAGGCCGTATTTCAGGCGTCACACGTTTCGGATTATTTATTAAATTAAAAGACACTGGTGCAGATGGCCTCGTTCCCATCCGCTCCCTGCCGAGTGATTTCTATGTCCATGACGAAGCCAACCACTCACTGGTCGGTAAACGTACAGGCCGCGTGTTCCGCCTTGGCGCCCCTGTCCTCGTCCGCATTCTGGAAGCCGACCCGATCACCGCCAGCACTGTCTTTGAATTGGTCAACGGCGAGGCAGGCGCAGACATCGCAGGATATAAATCCCGCGGCAACGTCCCGTCCTTTAAACCGAATTACAAGGCCGGAAAGAAAGATTTCAAAAAAGGCAAACCGAATAAAAAAGGAAAATTCGGTGACAAGAAAAAAACTGAAGACCGCAATGGTAAATCTGCGCCCCAACCCCAGAAAAAGAAAAAGCCCCACCGCAAAGGGAATGCAACTCCACCATCAGGACGTGATGATTAATTAATGCCCAACCCCTGCCGCTTTAGCCGCAAGGAACGCAGGCGCTAAAATTACAATAAACAACGCGGGCAGAAAAAACAAAATCATCGGAACAGTTAATTTAGGCGGCAGCGATGCCGCCTTTTGTTCGGCGGCGGCCATTCTTTGATCACGCAACTCATCCGCAATCACCCGCATCGCTTGGGATACGGATGTTCCGTATTGCTCCGCTTGAATCATCGCAGTTGCGAATGATTTGGCTGAGCCACTACCCACACGCCGTGCAAAATCCTGTAACGCACCGCGCCTGTCGTTCAACATTCCCATCTCGGCACTTAAAATACCCAATTCTTCCGCCAATGTCTGGGCATGTTCTGAAATTTCATCGCCAACGCGTTGAATGGTCTGCTCCAACCCGATACCGCCCTGCACACAGATCAACATCATGTCGAGCGCATCGGGAAAGGTCACATTAATTTCCTGTTGGCGTTTGATAATATGGTTTTTTAAAATAATGCGCGGCAAGAAAAATCCGGCAGCACCGATCCCCAGAACAATGATGAAAATTTTATTGGGTGCTATTTCCTTATCCCCACTATTTAAAACCAGTGTTGCCAACAACATAAAGACAATCGGAATAACGCCCCGCGCAATCAAATAAACAAAGGGTGCTTTCGGGTCACGAATACCCGCCTGCAACATTTGATCGCGCACTTTCTCGCCCAATGCCCCGAAGACCTGCTGAATCCTAAAGAAAAACGCCAGAGATTTCCGAACGGATTCTGTCTCCTTCTCTCCCTTATAAATCACGCGTTCCTTGGCTTGTTCGAATAATGCTTTGCGCTTTTTCTCGACAATATTTTTGTAACGCTCTTTCTTTTCACTGCGGTTTAAATAAGGAATGGCAACCGCCATAAAAGAAATCATTGCCAATAATGAACTGACAATCAGGATAATCGTTTGGTCAATATCTTCGTCAAACATATTTAAATCCTAAAATTAATCATCTGCTTCATAATCACAATCCCGCACCCCATCCATCCGATAGCCCCATATAAAAGAAACTTACCTTTAAGAGTGTTATAAAGTGGGTACATATAATCCGGATTAATCAGTGTCATCCCAGCACCCACCAGAATCGGCAACGACCCGATAATCATGGCGGATGCTTTGGCCTCTGCCGACAATGCTTGCACTTTCCGCTTCAACCGAAAGCGTGCCCGAATAACTTTCGCCAGATTAATCAGAATTTCTGATAAGGAAGACCCCGTTTGTTGTTGAATGGCAATCCCTGTTGCAAACATCTGCATCTCGGTAATCGGCATACGTTCCGCGGCATGCAGACAGGCTTCGGCCATTGAAATCCCAATTTTTTGTTCGTCATACACCTTGGACATTTCTTCACCCACGGGGCCAGTAAATTCACGCGACACCATGGCAATCGCTTCGCCCACAGGCATCCCCGCCTTTAAAAGACGCACCATAGATTCAAGCGCATCAGGAAATTCTTCCAAAAACTTTTTTTGGCGTCTATTCATTTTGAATTTCAAAACAAAACGCGGTAACCCGAATATGCCAACAATCCCCAACATAAGAATAATAGGTGTTGCCTGCCCTGTCATTTTGGCAAACAACATCAACCCAAAACCAATACCCAATGAAATCAGCCAGAATTTTTTAACAGATACATGTCCCCACCCCGCTTGGCGAAGCATCGTTTCTAACACAGATATTTTTTTGACCGCACCATCTTTATCCTTCTGAAGACGCTTGGCCATATTGGCGCGGCGCTTATTCGGATTATTATGTTCATCTTGCGCAGCCTCTGATACTGACTGACCTGTAATAATTTGAAAGGCACGTTTTTTCTGCTCATTTTTATTGAGCAAGATAATCAACCCGATCATGCCCGCCATAATCAGTACCATCAGAATAACCAGAACAATGATCTCCGTCGTTGACATGGTTAATTACCCGTATGATTCTTCCATGGCGTCCAGCACCAATTGCTCAACACCAAATGCACGCGCTTTATCATAGAATTTCGGGCGCATCCCAGTTGAACGTAATTTGGTAATCAGTTTACCGTTTTCATCTTCACCCAGAATATCCAGAATGAATAAATCCTGCATGGTGACGACCTCGCCTTCCATACCTGTAATCTCGGTAACGTGCGTCACTTTACGCGACCCGTCGCGCAAACGCTGCACCTGAATAATCACATTGACGGCGGATGCAATTTGCTCGCGCACCGCCGATTGCGGGATGTTCAAATTCCCCATCGCAATCATATTCTCCATACGCGATAAAGCTTCGCGCGGGTTGTTGGCGTGAACAGTTCCCATCGACCCGTCATGCCCCGTGTTCATGGCTTGAAGAAGATCAAAGGCCTCTGGCCCCCGCACCTCACCCACAATAATCCGCTCAGGGCGCATCCGCAGACAGTTTTTAATCAGGTCGCGCATGGTGACTTCACCAACCCCTTCAAGGTTGGCAGGACGTGTCTCAAGCCGTACAACGTGCGGCTGCTGGAGTTGCAATTCGCACGCATCTTCACACGTAATAATCCGCTCACCTGCCTCAATATAACGCGTGAGACAATTGAGCATCGTGGTTTTCCCCGACCCCGTACCGCCAGAGACAAGGACATTCGTCCGACACCGACCAATCGCCATAATCAACTTCCCGCAACTGGGGGTCATCGCGCCGAATTCCAATAGTTTCTCAAGCGTCAATTTATCTTTGGCGAATTTACGAATGGTCATACACGCCCCATCCACCGCAAGGGGCGGAATAATCGCATTGACGCGCGACCCATCAGGTAAACGCGCATCACAAATTGGTGACGATTCATCCACACGCCGACCAATCGCCCCCACAATCCGTTGACAGATAGTGACCAGATGTTGGTTGTCGCGGAATTTAATATCGGTTTTTTGAATTTTCCCTTTACGTTCCACATAAACAGTATCGGGGCCATTAATCATGATGTCGGCAATACCGTCTTCGGCAAGCAAAATTTCAAGCGGGCCATACCCCAACATATCATCGCCGCATTCCTTGGCGATTTGTGCCATCTCGGACGGGGTTAAATCCAGATTTCTGAAACGGGCAATTTCTTCAACCGCGGTTTTGACTTCTTCGCGTGCGGCTTTACCGTCCATACGCGCCAAGGCTTTCAAATCAATCCCGTCGCGTAAGTCCGACCACACACGCGCACGGGCGCGTTGCAAACGTAGGACTGTCATAGAATCATTATCCGCCGCATTGGATGTGGTATGAATTTCTTCGGCTTCGTTGTTTAAAAATCCTGCATCAATACCGGATGATGAAACAGGCGGATGGTCTGGCGTCACAGGATGATGATGCTGTGGTTGCGGCACGGGCACAGCAGGTGCGTGTGGCACATGATGTTCAGACGATTGACCTTTTTTACCAAATGCCATTTATAACCCTGCTATTTCTTTTTGACCTTGTTTAATAATCCGTCGAGCAGTCCTGATTTCTGACCACCATCTGTGGTGACAGCCGCTCTCTCTAAACTCAACCCTATTTTCTCTTCCATGAATTTTTTGACGGCTGCCAGAATATCGGCACTGCCTGAAATTTTGGATAAGGCTTTGCCTTGCGCCTCAGACGCCCCGAATATTTTGGGCAAGAAGGATATAACCAATTCCGGTTTGATCTTTAAGGCGGTCGCCATGTCATTTTCGGACACTTCGAACCCCGACCCGATGCCTTTTTGATTGAGGACGATGTGTAAGCCATCCTCTTTGTCACCACGAATGGATTTCGCTTCTTGCAACAATCCTCTGGTGGAACGAAGGGATGCCAAAGTCGGCGTGGATACAATCATCACATGATTGGCACGCGCCAGAATATTGCGACGAATATCAATCGCCGCCCCCGATAAATCCACAATCACCACGGGATAGGTTTGCATTAATCGGTTTACAATCAACTCAAAACTTTCCGCAGGGATACTGTCTTCCATCAAAGGTTCTGCGCCCGTGCCAAGGAATGATAATTTATCACCCGCGGGAATAATCATCCGTGCAAATGAATCTTTATCGGTCGATGCCGATGCCCGCGCGACCTCATGCAAATTGGTCACCGTATCACCACCCATGGCAACACTTAGGTACGACCACCCACCGGCGGCATCCAGAATAATTGTTTTTTGTTGTAAGACATTCGCCGACACATCGGACAATAAATAAGACAGGCTGGACGTTCCCACCCCGCCCTTTGCGCCGATACAGGCAATCAATTTGCTGTTTTGTGATCCGAGACGTTCGGTCAGGATTTTAGAGAATACACCCGCCAACACATCGCGCGTTAACGGCTTCACCAAATAATCACTGACCCCCATGTCGATGAGTTTGCGGTAGAGATACACATCATTGATGGGCCCCACGACAACAGCCGCCGTTGTCTCTGCACAATTGCCGCCCAATATTTCCAATCGACCCGCAAAGCCATCGGTGATTTCAAGAGTTTCAACCATCACCAGATCAGGTGACGGATGACTTGCGTAATACGCAATTGCCGATTCAACATCGCCATCGGTAATTTCAATTTTGACACGCGCAAATCGCCAATCTTCTTTCAAAGATTGTGCGGCCTGACGTATTCCCTCATCCTTTACAAAAAGAGAGATACTGGCCGCAGGAAGAAGGACAGAAGTATGAGACCCCGTGAAGTCGTTCATTATATAAACCTGATTGTACCCAAAGATTATTCGTTTTTTCTACCTTCCATTATAGGATCGGAATATAAATCAGAAGTTAACTTTAGGACGTGAAAAGCCTATATTTATCTATGGGTTGGAAGGGGTTTTAAGACGTCAAAAATTTCGTAAAATCAGAGCAGATTTTACTGCCCTTCGGACACACTCTCGCCCTCGAGTTTTTTGCTTGCTGCATCGCTATAATATCCACGACCAGAAATAACCCGTTCTGCACGACGACCATCGCCATTTGTCTCGAACCCCTGTTTACCCATCAGGTCTGACGGTCTGGCGACTTGTTTGGCGAGCAATGCTTCTACCGTGCAACCATACCCATAGGGTGGTTTGATATTGGTATCATTTGGAATATCTTGGCTGGGGTCTGTATAGCCGGGCATCATTCCGCATCCTTGTGGGGCAGATGCCACCAAAGCTGGGAAAGACACAAGGGTTGTCGATACATCCCCACTTCCGTTCATGGCACTCAAATCACCTTTCACATCACGCACGCCGTTTTGTGCCAATCCGCTTTGAATGGATTTTAACGCACGCTCGGCCTTGACCCGTGTGTTGATGTTTGATTTCGGGTCATAAGATACGACCACATTCATCGTGCCATTCCCGAACCGTTCATAATAATTCCCGATCGCACGAATCATAGAAGCATCGAGCTTTGCCGTATCGAAAGTATCAGTAAATTGATCTTCACTGACCTGCGCCCGCCCTGCCTGATTGACCCAAGTGTCCGATTCCACAAGTGATGTACATCCCGACAATAATAAGACTGAGGACAAAGCCAATATGATTTTTTGCATTTTATATTCTCCCCCTAATCAAGCATATAGCCAAAAGCTTGATTGGAATTGGTCGGCACATTCTTTAATCTGTCACCATAAATCTTTTGCATGTTTTTGGTAAAGACTTTGGACATCGGCGCATTATTTTGAATGGGAACTTTTGGTGTCGCCGCATCATCCGCCATTTTTTTGGCTTCGACTTGAGAATACAACGCTTTCGGTTTGCCTTTGTCGGGCGGAGTCATCGCGGCGGTTGGCGGTGGTGGTGGCATTAATTCGCCAAGCTCGCGTTCATCAATCGGTTGTGGCGCGGCTGTCCCTGCATCGGCATAAGGTTGCACCAGATAAGGGGTGACGATCACCACTAACTCTGTTTCTTCACGTTGGAAACTTCTGGATGAAACCAAATCACCCAACACTGGCGTATCTTTAATGCCGGGTAACCCTGATAACCCTTTGGTATTCGACGCTTTCAAAAGCCCCGCCATCATCAACGATCCGCCACTGTTAATTTCAACCGTGGTTGATGCACGACGGACATCCAATCCTGGGATTTGAATATCGGATAA
>MEMI01000019.1:0-14803 GCA_001767915.1 Alphaproteobacteria bacterium RIFCSPHIGHO2_02_FULL_46_13
ATCTGCTTTATCACAAAAGCAAAGGCCTAGAAAGCATCATCGCTGTTTTCAAAAACTTTAGCAAAAAACATTTAATGAGTTTTGAGGAGATCAATTATGACCACATACAATATTGTTGCAGGAAAAGGCACGACCGTTATTCAGAATTTTAAAGGTGCAGCGAATGTCGATTCTCTTGCTGCCGCAAGTCTGATTGATACTCTTAAATTTACAGGCGCAGGATTAACCGCTGAAAATCTTCAGATCACAATGGATGGCAATGATACGATCATCACCTTTGCGGGGGTTGCCAACACCACTATACGCCTCACCAATTTTGATTATTCTCTTTTGGCAAATGATCTTGATAATCCACAAGTAGGATCAATATACGGAAATTTCATTTTCAACGGGCAGGCCAGTGTTCAAACTGAGGTCGATGTTTTCCCAACTAGTCTTGTAAATGACGATATTCTTCTACACGCGAATGCCGTGACATTTTTAGGAAGCACTGCAAGTAATTTTGTTTTTGGAACAGACAGTAACGACATCATCAATGGCGGATCATTGAATGATACTATTCGTGGCGGACAAGGGGATGATGTTATTCGCGGCGGTGATGGTGACGATTATCTTGATGGTGGCAATGCCCAAAATTTCATGAATGATGGAAATGATAAAATATACGGTGGTAACGGGAATGACCTTATAATGGGTCGTGACGGAAATGATATGCTGTACGGTGATGCCGGAAATGACAGCATCTGGGGTGGTTTAGGTACAGATACTATTTATGGCGGCACTGGGGATGATGTTATTCAAGGCGGAGAAAATGATCTTCTCGCGGCTGATGGCAATGACACAATTTTCGGACAAGACGGGAATGATACCATTTGGGGACAAAATGGGGATGATAGTATTGATGGCGGCACAGGGAACGATTACCTGGATGGTGGCAATAGTGTAAATTTCCAAAACGACGGAAATGATAATATTTTCGGCGGTCTTGGTGAAGATCAAATTTTGGGACGCGATGGAAATGATAAACTTTATGGTGGCGCGGATAATGATAAAATCTGGGGCGGTCTTGGTGCAGACATCATAAATGGTGGTGACGGGAATGACATGCTTGATGGGGGAGAAGTCCTTAACCTAACGGCCGATGCTGGTGATACCATTCATGGCGATGCTGGCGATGATATAATTGCTGGCGGATATGGCAATGATACTCTCTATGGAGATTCTGGTAACGATGTAATTGATGGTGGCAACGGAGCCAACTTCCAAAATGATGGCGATGATAAACTCTTCGGTGGGCTTGGTGATGATATAGTCATGGGCCGCGATGGGAATGACTATATCGATGGTGGCGCTGGTATTGACCGCATTTGGGGAGGGCTTGGCATAGATAAAATCTATGCTGGTGCGGATGACGATATTATTCAGGGTGGGGATGGTAATCTCCTGACTGCCGACAACGGAGACTACATTTTTGCTCAAGATGGAAACGACACCGTCTGGGGACAAAATGGGAATGATTATATTGATGGTGGTGCCGGAAACGACGTACTGGATGGAGGAAACGGGTCTAATTTTGGAAACGATGGCGACGACACTATCTTCGGCGGCCTTGGTGATGACAAAGTTATGGGACGTGATGGAAATGACAAGCTATATGGCGCAGATGGGACCGATACTGTCTGGGGCGGTCTTGGTGTAGACATCATCAGCGGTGGCGCTGGAAATGATACACTTGATGGTGGTGATTCCTTGAGTTTAACAGCAGATGCTGGTGATACCATTCATGGTGATGATGGCGATGACTGGGTCGTCGGCGGATATGGCAATGATATTCTGTACGGAGATGCAGGGAACGACCGAATTGATGGGGGTAATGGCAAAAACTTCTTAAACGATGGTGATGATAAGCTTTTCGGCGGTCTTGGTGATGATCGGATGATGGGTCGTGACGGGAATGACTATATCGATGGTGGTGATGGCATTGATAATGTTTGGGGCGGCCTAGGGGCAGACAAAATCTATGGCGGGGCTGGCAACGATTTTCTTGATGGTGGAGACGCCCAAGATCTCCTTGCAGACGGAAATGATTACATTTTCGGCCAAGAAGGTAATGATCGCATCTGGGGTAGCTTCGGGGATGACTATATCGATGGTGGTATAGGTAACGACACCATCAGCGGTGATTCTGGCATTGATAATGTTGTTGCCGGTAATGACAAAATATACGGGGGCGATGGAAATGATTTTGTCTATGCCCAAGGTGGTAATGATATTGTCTATGGTGATGCTGGCGATGACATTCTGTTAGGCGGTGACGACAATGACAAGCTCTATGGCGGAACCGGAAACGACAAAATATTTGGCGGTAATGGTGACGATATTCTTGATGGCGGCGCTGGCTTTGATTATTTGATGTTTGGTGCAGGCCTAGATAAGGCTACTGGGGGAACAGACACAGATATATTTGTTGGCTCTGAGGAGTGGAGAGCGAGTGAATCACAAGGCTTTGTGCTTGATTTCCAAACCGACCTTGATCAGATTATTTTCTATTTTGTTGGTGGACAAGATCCGGAAGCATCTGGGAATTTTGGTACATGGTTCAACGAACATGTGTCACAATCTGGAGCAAATACCGTTATTACAGATACAGACAGCGGAGCGTCTATTGTGTTACAGAATGTAAATGCAGACAGCCTCACCGAAAATAATTTCGCATGGCAGACCACAGAAGTTAATATCATTTAGAAAATTAATCATAAAAACCCCCGTCTCGGATGAGGCGGGGGTTTTTAATATCTAAAATTTAAAACTATTGTTTCGGAAGGATATTGGCTTCGCTTTCAATGTCGATTTTTACATCGTCCCCTAAATTCGGAACGTAAGTTGTCATCCCGAATCTGGGGTTTTTAATCGTAGTGGAGATCGTTCAAAAAATAGAGGCTAAAATTCACGGATGAGTATTTGTTGCGGATAGTGGCTGAGTAATTTGTACTGAATACAGAAATTGGAAGACTTTACTCACTCTGGAGTGAATTTGGGTGATTGGTCAGTGTTGCAAATAATGGATCAATATTCATCCCTCTTTGCAGGGCAATTTGATTAGCAAGCGTTGCAAACAGAAGTGCCGATTTATGTTCTAGATCGGTCATAATCGGATAGGTCGTACGCGGGGCTGGGTTGCCATCCTCATCTCGCGTTGCATCTAATAAACGGACGTTATCTTCTTCACGGCAAATACCTAATTGTAGTTCCTCCACAAAAACAGGCTCGTTGGTACAGTTGTTAATACAGTGTATTGAGCCTTTCGGAATAAAGATTGCTTGGCCTTCTCTAATATCAAAGCGTAGACCATCAACAATAGCAGTCAATAATCCTCCTTTCACAATCCAGAATTCTTCACGACCTTGATGTTTTTGGAGGGAGAGTTGATTTCCTGGTTTTACAACTAGGTCTTTCACACAAAATTCAACTGGTACTGCGCGAGTATGATGTGAGGAATTAGCATTTAACAATTGGTTGAAAGTTAAACCAAATTGGGCAAGGTAATTTGGAAGCGTGTTCGTATCCGCATCGTTGCAGTCTTTTGATTGGTTGGAGCCCCATGGTGAGTCAATTACACTTCCACCCCCACGCTTGTAAGGGGTCATCTTCAACAATGCCCCTTCTTTGTGGAAAGAATCCTGCCTTTTAATTTCTGCTATATTAGCTATATTTTCAAAATTATAATGGGTATTGTAGTAGATAGGAAACCGGTTAATCACTATAAAGTCCTTAATTAATGTTGTTGCATAAGTAATGACTTCTTCTCTAAATTTACTCTGAGGGCAATTAGAGTATTTTATCATTTGCAGGATCAATTAGCTATTAAGCAGTAATCATTTACTAGTCAACTATCAACTTTTGCAATATCACGTTTACTGATAGCTTTATCCTCTCTCCGCTTCCCTATAAAGATATAAAAACACTAGAATTCAATTCGCTGCTGTTATTGTTGGCCGATAATTAATATAAGCTCATAGAGTTATATTAAAAAATTAATCAGATTTAACTAAGTGAGATAGGAATGAAGTTATTTAGGCTAAGAAAAAAAATTAAAATAAATTTAATAGCTGTTGATGTTTTTCTTCCAGTGGTGGAATTTCTTGAGGCTATTGAATCTTATTTCAACAGATTGAACCCTTATTTATTTTCTGTTCGCAAGTGCAATGGATTAAATGAATTTACTGAGCGTAGAGCTGACATTGATTTCTTTATACATTATATCAAAGATAAAAAACATTCATATAGAATCTATATTACCTCATTCAATAAAAAAATTATGTTGCCATTGCCGATTACCACAAGAGCTTCTTTGGATTCCTCACACCAAAATAATATTTTTAATGTTCAAATCTATGCTGTCTACATTCTGTCTCTTCTTGTTAATAGACCAAATCATCCGGAAGTAGAATTGTTAAAGAAATTATTTATAAATGAATTAAGTAATGATGTATTTAATCAGCCAGCATCATTTTTTAATTCCTTAGGCTTTGAGAGTATTCTTATATTAGTTGAAATATATCGGAATGCTGGGTTGGCCTTTTTAGATCAAAATCTTTTTATGAAATCTAGGCAGCTAGAGGATTTAAAAATATATTTTGAGGTTATTAATGAGAGCTTAGCATGGCAGGATATAGAAATTAATAAAGCAAGAGCTTTGGCTTTTGAAGGAGTGATTTGCTCTCATACAGAGCTGATTGGACAAAGTTTAACTATTTGTAGGTCTCTTTTGTTAAAAGGAAAATTATCTACGTCAAAAATAGAGGCAATTAATACTTTAATGTCCTCATCTTTTGAGGTGTTGCGTAAATATGAGAAAAACTAGACTTCCATACATAGGCTCTGTTGATATTCAGAATTCATTGATCAAGGATTTATTGTTTGGAGAGATAAGTAAAAGATAGGTAATTGTGGGAGAGTAGCAAACGACAATCTGTTTTTATGGGGGGCACTTGTGGATTACAAAAGACCAGGGTTCATCGGAGATAACTTAAACTAACATTCTGCTTCCGATACCTATTAATTTAGGGGGTATCGGCATAATAATTTCTATTTTTTATAATATGATTTGTACCACTCTAGAAAATTTGTAAGGCCATCCTCTAGAGAGGTTGAAGGCGTGAACCCTGTAAGCTGAGATAATGGGGACACATCGGCAAAAGTAGAGTAAACATCTCCAGGCTGCATTGGTAAGAGATTCTTTTGCGCCTGCCGACCAGTTTTTTTCTCAATCAATGATATCATGTCCATTAAATTCTCAGGATTATTGTTTCCTATATTATAAACCACATGTGGAGCTCCTGTCGCAGGAGCCGGGGGTTTAGGTATCAGACGAAGAATACCTTCGACTATGTCATCAATATAGGTGAAATCCCGCTTCATATCGCCAAAGTTATAAATATCAATGGCTTTGCCCTCATAAATTGATTGAGTGAATTTAAAATAAGCCATATCAGGACGCCCCCACGGGCCGTACACTGTAAAAAACCTTAAGCCAGTCGAACGAATACCATATAAATGTGCGTAGGTATAGGCCATTAGTTCATTTGTTTTTTTTGTTGCAGCATATAGGGATACAGGATTGTCTACTTTGTCATCTGTTGAAAATGGAACTTTTGTGTTTGCCCCATACACCGAGCTGGAAGATGCATATAAGAGATGTGAAGTTGGGTTGTAACGGCACCCTTCTAAGATATTTAAAAACCCTACAATATTACTATCGATATAGGCATGAGGGTTCTCAATAGAATAGCGAACACCAGCCTGTGCTGCCAAATGGACAACACTATTAGGGTTTTCTGTCTTGAAAAGGTTTGCCATTCCGTCGCGATCAGCAAGATCAAGATGGTAAAATTTGAAATTTGAGAAAGCATGTAGATGATTGAGGCGCGCTTCTTTTAATTTAGGATCATAGTATGGGTTCATATTATCCAGCCCAACAATCTTAGTCTCAGGCATCAGTTCGCAAAGACGCTTTGCAAGATGAAATCCGACAAAGCCAGCCGCGCCAGTAATAAGGATAGTATCAAGTTGTTGCATTCGTATTGCTTTCTGTACGTTCGCCACACATGGCCTTAGCATATCTCTATAACAGAATTAACATATGAAGATCAATGCTTGTCCAGACGCATCATTTATCATAATTATGTAAGGTTGAAGGATCAATGAAGCTGCCCACGTCATATGCCTTCCCTTCTGCTCTTTAATAACGAGACTTCCTATAGCATTTCATTTCTAACTATATGAGGAGGCATATCTGCCTTGATATACTGCCACATAACTATAATCTGCTGTGCATCTAAAATTAAGAGTATGAGCTCTTCGAGCTAGCATGTTTTAACTATACAAACCCCGCTTATCCCTATAAATATCCTATATCCCCATATTTTTAATTTTTTTAAAGCATTGATTGAGGCCTTATATGAAAGTTGCAATTGTCCATGATTGGATTCCTTTATTGGCCGGTGCAGAAAAAGTCCTGAAAGAATTGGCTGATATATATCCGAACGCCGATATTTTTACCTTGTTTGACTTTCTATCCGAAGAAGAGCGCAAGACATTTGGTAGGCATAGAATCACAACCAGCTATTTGAACCGTCTTCCGAAGGTTAAAAGATATTATCGCAATTTGCTGCCGCTTTGTACACAGGCCATCGAGGATTTTGATTTATCGGAATATGATTTGATTATTTCGTCATCTCATACTGTGGCCAAAGGCGTGATTACATCCCCGAGACAGCTTCACGTGTCCTATGTCCATTCCCCTGCCCGTTACGCATGGGACATGATGCATCATTATTTGAAAGAGGCCAATCTGCAGCACGGGATTAAAGGATATTTAGCCAAATACCTGCTCCATAAATTCCGCATCTGGGACACACGCACTGCCAACGGTGTTGATTATTATCTGGCCAATTCGGAATATATTCGCCGCCGCATTTGGAAAGTTTACCGGCGCGAAGCTGAGGTTGTTTATCCTCCTGTTGATACCTCCCAATTTGAATTGGCAACACAGAAGGAAGATTTCTACCTTGCGGCATCGCGCATGGTTCCTTATAAGCGCATTCCTTTGATTGCCGAGGCTTTTGCAAAAATGCCCGATAAGAAATTAGTGATTATCGGTGATGGCCCTGAATTTGAAAAAGTCAAAGAGGCCGCAAAAGATTCACCGAATATTACGCTTCTTGGGTATCAGGGGAATGCCGTTCTGAAAGACCATATGCAACGTGCGCGCGGATTTGTATTTGCTGCAGAAGAAGATTTCGGCATTATGCCTGTCGAGGCTCAAGCCTGTGGAACACCCGTGATTGCTTTTGGTGCAGGGGGTGCGTTAGAAACCGTCATAGATATTCGCAAAGATGCCGCAAATGGCACAGGCCTTTTCTTTGAAAGCCAAACACCTGACGCTATTATTCAGGTGGTGAATGATTTCGTAGCCTTGAAAGAGAGCATCACGCCGGAAAAATGTCGCGCCAATGCTGAAAAATTTTCGATTGCAACATTCCACAAAAATATTCTGGCTGCCGTTGAACGCGCAAAACAAGAAAACCAGAAGATTTAAGGGGCCGCATTTTGAAAAAATTTCTGATTATTTGCGCTTGCATTATTCTTTATCTGGTCTCGGCCGTTCCTGTTGGCTTGTTCCTGTATTCATTTAAAATGGATTTGGGTATTGATGTATTCTCGAAAACTGGATTCCATGGTTTTATGTATTGCCTGCAAACAGAGGGTAAGAAAGCAATAGAAGATGAGCCGGATGCACAATAGTCAAAAACCCAACATTCTGTTTCTAACCCATGTCGGGCAACCAGGTGGGGCTGAGTTTGTGATGTTGCGCTTGTGTAACGCTGTGCGTGACCAATGTTCCGTCCTTCATTTTATGCATGGGCCGTTAGAGGGTATTTTAAAGACGCATCAGATTTCATCTTCTGTCCTCTCGATGCCCGATAACCTTTCTGGCCTTCGTCGCAGTGGTGGATGGCGTACCCTCGTCAAACTTATTCCCGCTGTTATGTCGATGGCTGGTGACTTGGCCAAAAAGCAGAAATCTGCAGACATTATCGTCTGCATGTCACAGAAATCATTTATTCTGGGGGCTCTTGCCAATCTTATTTCACGCAAGCAGCTTATCTGGTTTATGAATGATTTGGTATCACCTGAGCATTTCAGCAAAGCATTGATTTTTGTGATGACAAAGGTCTTCGCCCGTTTTGCGGATAAGATTGTCGTAAATTCCAAGGCATCTTATGACGCATGGATTTTGAATGGCGGGGACGCGGATAAAACCGTTATTGTCTATCCTGGGTCAGATGTAGCAGATATTGAGCAGCAAATTAATAACACGTCACGCGTTGCTGCTTATCGCCAGCAATTTGGCGGTGATAACGCTCCTGTGATTGGCATGTTCGGACGCATCAGCCATTGGAAGGGTCAAGACGTTTTTATCAAGGCGCTCTCACGTCTTCAAAACGTTCGCGGTGTGATTGTCGGCGAGGCTTATTTTGATGAAGATAAATATTTCCAGGAACTGAAAGACCTGATGGCCCAGAATAATCTGAATGATAAAATTACATTTACTGGACATCTTCATGACGTGCCGACCGCCATGGCAGCGTGCGATGTTGTTGTTCATGCCTCCACCCATGCCGAACCGTTCGGACTTGTGATTGTTGAAGCAATCCTGAGCAATAAGCCTGTGATTGCGAGTAATGCTGGTGGTGCGCAGGAAATCATTATCAATGAAGAAACGGGTTTCCTCACCCCTATTGGGGATGACGCAGCACTTGCTAAGGCCATTCAAACTTATCTGGATGACCCTGAACATGCAAAAATCATGGCAGAAAAATCAAAAACCCGCGCGTTAGAAAAATTTTCAAACGACACGATGGTTACAGATTTTAAATCATTACTGAAAAATATTGTTTAGGTCTTTTCGATAGCGTGTTGTTTGTCTGAACGCCCCAGAATATTATTCCTGATGAACGGAAGATGCTGAAGAACAAGTTTTTCAGCAAGAATAGACCCTATGATTGCCCCTGCAATTAAGATCGGCATAAAATACCAGAAATGCCACCCGTTCCAGTCAGTGAATTTAAACAAGACGCCTTTAATGACTCCGATGGTAATTACATTAAATAAATAAATGACGTAACTATAGACGCCGATGGTCATAAAAAATTGTGCCAGTGGGTTAATTTCTGTGCTTACGTTCCTACCCATGGACATGATCCTGCGGGCAAGGCCGTGCAGGATCGGAATGCTCATCAGCCCCACAATCAACATGCCAAGAGGGCTATGAAGATAGGGTTTAAACGGCACAAGAATAAGAATTGCAAAAAACACAGGAATTAAAGTCCACAGCAGATATTTACGGTCAATCACATTCAAATATTTGGCCTCATTCTGGCGAATGGCGCCCCCTATCACAAAGAAAATAAAATATTGAGCAATCCTGTCCATATACAGATAATGCACGTATGGGAGGAAATAAATGATAAGCCCCAATGCAATCCAGTACCCAAATTTATCTTTAAAATACGGATAAATTAAGGGGGACAATACGGTATAGAAAAACAGAACATAGATATACCAGATGAACATGGCAGGGCTGCGGTCTGTTTCCCAAAAGAGTTTCACGAGGCCTGACGAAAAACTTTCCGGAACATTATCAACGTGAACAATATTCTGCATGGCAAATTTGCCGACGAGGACAACAATCCCCAAAAAGAAAAAAGGCAGAAGGAGACGAACAGCTTGTTTCCCTGCGTGATCCCAATATTTTGCTCTGATCGATTCAACGCGCCCTGGGCGGAAATATAAAAATCCGCTCAAAAACATAAAGAATGGCATATGGAATAAGTACAAACGAACGACCGTATCGGAAAACCATTCGTTTCCGATTGATACACCTCCGGCCAATGTATGTCCTGTTACAACCAGCAACATACATAGCCCTTTGGCTAAGGTAATGTCATTCTTATCTTGCATCATTTTCCTAATATGGAATTGAGGAAAGATATTAATGATTGTTACAAATTTCGTCAATCATGATATCAGATTCCTGATAATAAACTTTTATTCTGGCCATTTTGCTTTATATAGTTGTGGAAGCACATCATTAGGAAAACAAAAAATATGACAGAACAAGCCGCTGTTGAAATATATGCACACCAAAAACAACCTATTGTAGCGGCGTTGCCAAAACATATTTTTAGCCTCACCTCTACGCGGTTCATAGCTGCCTTCTCTATTGTCCTTTATCACTTTAAAGATCATATGGGGTTTGTTGATATTAACAATTATACTTATATTCTAAAAAACTCTTATGTCGGGGTTGATTTCTTCTTTATCTTGAGTGGATTTATCATGGCGCACTCTTACGCCTCGCAAATCAGAGATGGAAAATTTGTTTTCTTTGATTTCATCAAACGCCGCTTTGCCCGTGTTTATCCTGTGCATTTTGTAACCCTATTGGCTTTCTGCGGCCTTGGGTTTGTTTTCTTTATGTTGGATATAAAACCCAATATCCCTGAAAAATACGCAATTGAAGCCGTACCGATCAACCTTTTCCTTCTACAAGCATGGGGACTGACACAAGAGGGGACGTTTAACACACCATCATGGTCAATCAGTGCGGAATGGCTTGCCTATTTATTGTTCTTCCCGTTCAGCCTGCTCCTGTTCCGACTTAATGCGTTTGCAGCCTTAGCCTTAGCAGTTTTGTTATTATGCGGGTTTTATTTTGGAACGCCCTTGCTCACGGGTGACCCTATGACGGGTCTTGCGCATCGTTTCGGGATATTGCGGATTATTCCAGAATTTTTCTATGGGATAGCTGTTTATTTATTCCTGTGTCGTGCGATCCCCTCACAAAGAGTAAGCCATTTTCTATGGTTTGGGGGCGCCCTGGCTCTTATTGGCTGCTTGCATTTCAGCGCTCCTGATCTAATCACTATTTTCTTATTCGGCCTGTTGATTTACGCACTGGGTGCAAGGTCTTGTTATGGACAAAATAACTTGCTGGATAAACGGATCATGGTGTACGGCGGAGAGATCTCTTATTCCATGTATATGGTTCACGCCCTGATTTACACAGTAACCTTTAACGGGGCAGATATTGTTTTCAAAAACCAGACCCCGAATATTGAAGCCGGAATGTGGTTATTTGCAGTTCTTGCGGTCTTCCCTGCGGCTATGCTGTGCTTTCACTTCATTGAAGAGCCAGGGCGGAAATTTATCAATTCCCGCTTTAATAGGCCTTAATCCACATATCCCACAGCGCGATGGAAATAGAGAGATTCTGGATTCAGGTTTTTAATATGAGCCGCCGGAACGCCGGAATAAAGCGCATACGGAGTATCAAAGCCACCGCGCCATGTGGAACCAGCCGCCAGCACAGAATAATCAGGCATTTGAGAGTTTTTGAGAATGCAACACATGGCACCGACCATGCAGTAATCACCGATGCGAATAGGCGCACTCTCTTGTCTATTCTGTCCAATATTAATGCCATGGGTAAAGAAAGCAGTCCCTAAACCCGCTATGGTTGTATGGTGTCCAATAACGATTGTGTTGTTACAGTCCAGAAAATGTTTGCTGACAATCGCACTATGCGCACCTAAAATCAGTGCAGGGAACCTGTCATGCTCAGCAGCGAATTGAACAGTGTCCCCAAGTGCCAGCGCTGTGATAGAGTTTTGTTTAAGGATAATTGAATTTTCGCCCATATCCAGAAGCTCAAGCCCGCGAATGATGTTTAGATGTCCGATAGAAGCATTAGCCCCCATTTTGATTTTCTTTGCATCTATCAAAGAAAAACCGATTTTCGCAGACGGATGAATATCACCGCCCATAAATTGGTTATAAAAGATAATTTTTAAACGGCTAGGCAACGCCGCAACCATCAGAAGCATGGCCAGTTTACAATATTTTTTCATGTTCAATTTCCATTACGTTTTTGAGAGAGGATTGAAGATATTAATTCATAAAGAAATGCTGCGCCGGCCATGATTAATAATTTGAAGCCGAAAATCATAAAAAGATAACCCTGTGCCAGCCCAACAACCATCCAGATCAGTAATTTACCCGCAATGAAGATAGATATAGGACGTGCTTTTTGAATGCCCCATGCCAGATAAAGAAGACCCGCAGCATATACACCTGCATAAAAACAGAGCGGTAATATCATTCCTATCCAGCCGAACACCACCAACAGATATGGCTCAAACCCGAAGGTCAGTGTTAACGCAGGTCGCTCTAAAAAGAGTGAGAGCATTCCAGGAGTCATATAATTATTCATAAAATACATCACGCCCATGAACGGCGGCTCTAACGCCATTTCATCTGCTTTCGGTGATATTGTGCTGACAAGAATATGATTGATACTTTTCCCTTCGAATATAAATGCATCATCCGTATCACGATCTGCTATAAACCAAACCTCGCCTTGACCAACCATTCGGGTGGATAATTTTTCCAAAGCATCTTGGGGACGATCAGACCACCCATAAACCATTAGAATTACAGGAAGTGTCAGAACAGCGACAGCCCCAATAGCAGGTATTAAATGGTGAAGGATACTTCCCTGTAAGGACTTATTCATGAGATATGCAGGCGTCACGACATACATCGCTATCAAAATCAATGATGTGAATTTTTCACCAAACAGAATAGAAATAATAATCATGCTGATAAGCAACATGATGGCCATAAATCGTCTCGTTCCACTGCAAAGAAAAATAATTATACCAAATAAATAAGCTGCCAGCATACGGTTAGTCATATAGAAAATATAGCCACGCCCACCTACATCCCTAAATCCTAGACGGTCAGCACTTGTTAAAAAAGGGAAGCCTTCGGTAAGCCCAATCATAATTACATACAGTGAAAATATGATAAAAATAGCATAAAAACCCCAGACCCAGGGATGACGTTGCGTCCGTTCTCGGATGAGCAATAAGTCTTCACTCTTAGAACGGAGATAGTTGAAGCCCCATTCAATGATAGTGGCCCCAAAAGAAATAAAGATGAGATAGACTGCTGTTAAACGAATATAGGCGCCTGTTGCTTTGCCCTGCGTTTCAAAATCTTCCATATAGCCGCCAGATTCAATGGCAACACCCGACAGTAACGTTGTCGCGCGGAAGAAAATGTAAGGCAGCAATAAGAGAAATGACACCGGCGTAAATTTAGCCAATGTGCAGACATATACCCCGAAGATGGCGAGAGCAAAAACACTCCATATGGCAGACGGAAAAGCCATAAAGAGAACCTGAATCACGCCCAGCAAACATAGAAAGAATGCCAAAGGAATAAGGGTTTTTCCTAAACCTGCCGAGAGATTTAGCATCAATATTGCTCCTTATAAGCGAGGCAGTAAGAAATCCGCTTCCGGATTCAGGCGTTTATAATCGTCCAGGTCAACCTTACTTAAGACAATACCCAAGATATTAGTTGGAGATGATTGCAAAATATCAATCGTGTGTTTCAATGTTTGCGGTCTGGATTTCAACCATTCGGCAACGATAATCACACCGCTTGCAGTCGCGGCCAGTTTTTCGATTTCGCCGTGCGCCAAAACTGGGGCAGCGTCAATCAAAACATAGTCAAATTGTGATTCCAATGATTTCAATAGGGTTAAAAACTGACCTGAGATCATCGCTTGTGACGAAATAAAGTCCGCTTTCCCTGCTGGTAGATAAGTGAGGTTACTTTCAATGGAACGTGCATAGTCCTGTAATGTTCCCTCGCCGCGCAACAATTCATGAACACCGCCACGTCCAATTGAATGAGAGACAAAAGGACTGGCTGAGCCAAGCGCATCTGTAGCCATTACAAGAACACGATTTTCAGACATCGCCAGATAGTAAGCAAGTGCGGCAACCAATGTAGAACGCCCCTCTTGTTGTCTAGATGAGGTAACAAACAATGAACCGCCTTTATACGGAACAACAGCCTTTAAAACAATTCTGCGGATGGCTTCACGGTTGCTTGGGATACTTAATGCAGTGCGAATATCCATACCTTTTTGCAAAATAGGCATGACACCCAATGGCTCGCTGTCAAACAAGGCACGGACATCCGCAAAGTTGCGAATACCGGATCTTTTCAATTCCATGAACAAGACTGCCAAGACACTGATAGCAGATGCGAAGATAAGCGATACGATAACAATCAATAAGCGGTTCGGGCCGGACGGACGGTCAGGTACAGTTGCGCGGGTCACTATACGTGCTTTTGGCTGGAGGAAGCTGGCTTGTGATTGAACCTGTTCATATCTCTCCAACAATCCATCCAATAATTTTTGGCTGGCGGCTTCTTCGAGTTCTAGTTCTTTTAATTTAATCATTTTGCCTTGTTGGAAATTGGCTTTTTCGCCGAGTTCTTTTAGACGGGCCCTGAGCTCTGTTTCCTGATTCTGCAGTTCAATCAGTTCGTTTTCCAGAGATGTCTGGATATTGGTTGTTTCTGCCTTTACAGCAGAACTTGCCGCATTCATTGCCTTTCTGGCGGCAATCAGATCAGGATTCCCTGAACCTAGATCAGAGCGCATCAATTGATATTCCTGAGCACGTTTATTCTCTTCAACTTTTAATTGTTGAATGAGATAAGAATTGACGACATCACTGACGGTTGAATTGCTGCCTGCAACTTTGAGGGCATCAAGGCGTGACTGGATCGCATATTTCTTAGATTCAATCGGGGGAATCTGATTGGAAATATCGCTGATCTGTTGGTAGATCAATTCTTCTGAACGGCTACCTTT
>MEMI01000019.1:14814-27956 GCA_001767915.1 Alphaproteobacteria bacterium RIFCSPHIGHO2_02_FULL_46_13
TTTCTTGTCTTAAATCCTGTGCTAATTGAGATCTTCTTGCGCGGGTCTCTTTCAGCGTTTCAATTTCTTCGTCTGCTTTTGCTTTAATCGAATTGATCTGATCTTTTCTCGCATTAATTTCTGAATCCATATAGGCATCAACGTGAGCGTTGACAATCTGGGCTGCCAGTTCAGGGTTTTTATCTTCATAGGTTACGCTCAAAAGACGGGAACGAACGCCGCCTGTGACATCAAAATTCCCCATATATTTCGGTACGGATACGGGTGCTTTTAACTCGTCAATAACCCGTTTTGCCAAGTTACGTGACATTAATAATTCACGTTGGGTTGAAATTTCCAAATCATCCCGCTGAACAACTCTTTTATTATCATCGTCCGGAACAATTTCCAGAGGGACATCTTGAATCAACAGAACTGAGACAGCTGTGTATTTTGTCGGCATCATGAATGCCACAATAATACCAAGCGCAACAATAGCAGCAAAGATGATCTTCACCATCGCTTTATATTGCAAGATAATTGCAACGCTATTTTGTACCAAATTTGTAAATTCTGTTGCGATGAGTTTATCAGTTGTTTTGTTCATTTTTTATCTCTGTAAAGCTATTTTCTCTGCATATTCCGATAGAATATTTGCTGGTTCAAAAATTTTTGCCTTGGTCAATGCGGCCGCACTCATGGCTGTGTATTCATTTGATGTCATATCCAAGCATTTTTGCAAGATACTTGCCAAGACACCCACATCATCCGCTGGATAAGTATATCCTGTTTTCCCATCTTCAATAATTTCTGGGTTACCCCCACGGTCTGTGGCGATAACAGGTAGCCCTGCTTTATATGCCTCATAAATCACTCTTGGTAAAGGATCATGGTAGGTGGATGAGCAGATCAATACATCAACATCCTTATAAAACTCTGCGGATTTCGCCCAGCCCAAGAAAGTCACGTTCGGCGGGGCCATGCATTTCACATAATCCATAAAATCCTCAGCCCCAGTACCCGCAACAGCTAATGTCCATCCCTCAGCCCCCAAATGGGTGAAGGCTTTAATTAGAACATCTGTTCCTTTGGTGGCATTGATATTGCCGATAAATCCGAAACGTAGCGGCTTAGTTAAGTCTCTCTGACGAACGTCCGCCATTGGCCCCTCGGCATTCATATTATACTGGGCATATTGTTTGGCGGTATCGGGCAACATATTATGAAGCTTATGACGTTCCAGAACAAAGTGACTATTCGCCAAGAACACGTCCACCTTTTTGCAGGCCAGACGACGAACAAACGCAAAGGGTTTACAGGACGTACAGATTTCTTCGCAGTTACAGCCGTTTTTATACATGCCTGACTGCGGACACATCAGATAGTAATCGCGCATCGTGTGAACAAGCCGAATGCCTTTCCATTTCACCAAATAAAAGAGTGAGGTCGAGAAGCCCGATAATGTATTGGTATTCACAACATCCGGTTTCACTTCGTTTAAAACTTTGTTGAAATCCCATAGGGTGAAAGGGTTAAACATATCAATCGCGTGCCATATCATCTTCTTCCACGCAGGGTTTTGTTTTTTGGCGTGAGGATAATAATAATAGAGATTGCGAACAGGCAGAGGGTATATCTGAACACCGTTATGGGCGTATGACGCACCTTTTTTATCGCTGAGACGGACAACACTGACTGTATGTCCCTGCCGTGCCATTGCTTCGGCCAACATTTGAACGGAACGACCTGCTCCGCCTGTGTCTTCAGGATAATAGTTCTGGACGACGTATAATATATTCATGTAAAAAATAACCTGTTATTGTGAGGCCTGACATATAAGGCCTTTCCTTAATTTTGTCTAACAATAATGCAACTCTTAACGATATTCAGGATCAAGATGAATACAGCCCCTTTTTTCAAAGAATTAAAGCAGGATTTGTTAGCAAATGGCTGGGATAATGGCAAATATGGCACGGCTTTACGCATTATTTTTCTGGAATTAAGCTTTCATACCCTCTTTTTATACCGTGTGCAGGTCAGGTTGAACCGCATTCCTACCGTTGGTGCTACTTTACGACGTATTGTCGGCTGGGTTGCAGGGGTTATTACCTCTTGTGAAATAAGTCCCTTGTCAGAGTTGGAAGGTGGGGTTATTGTCCCCCATCCAAAAGGTATTATTATTGGTAAAGGATGCATTATCCGCAGCGGTGTAACTATTTATCAACATGTAACCATCGGTACAAAATCAGGCCATGGTGCAAATGAAGCTTTCCCAATTATAGAAAAAGGAGCCAAAATATATTCGGGTGCGGTCATCGTTGGGGGTATAAGAATTGGTCAAAATGCAGTGATTGGCGCCAATTCAGTTGTGTTAAAGGATATTCCTGCTGAGAAAACAGCCGTTGGTGCGCCAGCTCGTATTATTAACAAAATTCAATAATCTTTATTAAAAATGGAAATTATTATGACTACTAAGGCTAAGGAAATAAAATCTTTTCTTATTAAATTCCTACGAAACACAGTTGGTGCAGTCACCTATGAAAAAATCAGAGCCCGCCAATATTTAGGATATTGGCCCAATATTCATGAGCCAAAAACTCTTAATGAAAAAATTATTCAAGCCAAACTTTTTCGTATCCCTAGCTCCGCCGTCATGCTTTCCGATAAAGTTGCTGTACGTGATTTTGTTAAAGGAATAATAGGAGAAAATTATCTGAATAAATTATATTTTTCTGGAGATTCTTTAACTGGTGTAGATTTTAGTGCTTTACCGGAGAAATTTATTATTAAAGCTAATAATGGCTGTGAAGGAAATATCATTATAAGAGAGAAATCTAAGGCTAATATCCAAGATATTGATCACAGCATTAATCATTTTTTAAGTAAAAGCTTTGGGTATCTTACGAATGAAATATGGTATCTTGATATCAAGCCCCAAATATTAATTGAAGAACTTATGGAGGATGAAAAAGGAAATATTCCTGATGATTATAAGTTCTTCTGCTTTAATGGCGTTTGTAAAATGATTCAAGTGAATAAGGATCGTTTTTCCAATCACAATATATTATTTTATGATGAGGAATGGAATAAATTCCCTTTTGGCCTTTCCCATTACCCTTATGCTGCAGATTTATCAAAACCTGAAAATTTCGATGAAATGAAAAATATAGCCGAAAAACTTTCAAAAAATATCGAGTTTGTACGTGTTGATTTGTATTCTTATAATAAAACAATTAAATTCGGCGAAATGACATTCGCTCCTAACGCAGGATGGAAACCTTTCACGCCAAATAAATACGATCTTATCCTCGGAAGTCTATGGTAACTTATTTGGGTAATCTAAATCTTCTTATTATAAGATTGCGATACTCACCAACATTCAGTGCTATACAAGCAATGCTGTAAACGGTGCCACCAATCACCACTGCAAGCAGCAATCCTGATGGAGACTGCCCACCTTGAAATCCCCAGATAGATGCCCCCATCAAGAAAGCTGCTACCGTAATTTTAAGCATATCCAGTGCTGGAAACGGCAAAGGGAAAACACGCTTAATAAAATAGAGAGATAGTGAGAATGACACTAAATAAGCACAGAAACTGCCGATGATAGCCCCGGTGATACCGAAATGCGGGATGCAATAAGACGATACTAAAAGATTGGTTATCAGGGCCACGACAACCGGTAAAATCATCAAATGTGTTTTTTTTGCGAGATGGAATGCAGGTGTCAAATAAAATTGAAATGCACAGTTTGTAAAAGAAACCAAGGTCAGGAACGGAATGAGTTGCCCTGCTGTTTCTCTGAACTCCTCACCTAATAGCAAGGTCGCTATATTTTTTGATAAAATCGCAAGACCAACACAGGCGGGGATAGACAGCGCCATTAAAATAATGGTGTTATGACGATACTGGATTCGTGTCGCCTCTATCCCTTCATGCTCCAGTTTTTTTACGAGAAGCGGATAAGTTGTCCTGTGGACAATAATCATTAAAAAAATCAAAGATTTTGTGACCAGATCGAGTACCACGGCATATTGCCCCGTAGCAGCAGGGCCGATGAAATACGTCAGCAAAAAATTATCGGTTGATGAGATAGCAGTCTGAACCGTTGTCACCGCGATAATCGGGAAGCCAAAGGCCATAATTTCGCGCACAACATCACGCTTTATATCCCCTCTGACCAAACGACGGCTGTCGGGATCAGTTGCCCACAAATAAAGACCTGGAATAAAAAAGGACAAAACGAGTGCGAACAATAATCCCGTATAGCTATAACCCGACTCGACCAGATAATATCCAACCCCGATATAGAGAAGAGAGCGACAAATTGTAGCAATTGCAAACAAGCGGATATGCTCGCGCACCAGACGGGTATAATGGCTGATCACATTAAAGGCCGTTTCACCAATGGCCGCCGCAGGAACAAGAAACCACACCGCAAGTGGCAAGGACGGGAACATATTTCCCATCGCTGAATTCAACGTATAGCTAAGAGCCGCCAGAGCCATAAAACCAAAGGACATCACTGCCAAAATCGCCATGAAATTTATCATGTATCTTTTATTGTCATCGGCATTCCGTTGCGGCAAAAACCGAATAAAGCTGTGAAGTACCCATTGGAACAAAAAGGCAATAGCCAATGCCGATGAAGCTGTTGCTAAGGCAAATGTTCCATATTCTGTTGGATTTAAGAGTCTGGAAAAAACCGAGATAGATCCGAAATTAACAAGACCGCTCACTAACAGAGCCGCAAAAATCATAAATGTATTCCGAATAACCACTGGACTTCCTATTGTCATATTTACTGTTTTTATAAGGTGATAATTTATTAACAAATTGACTATAACATTGCCAATCCTTGTATCATCTATAAATTAATGATAGACGCATAGCTATGTTAAAAAATAAAATCCAGCCGAACTTATCAAGAAAAATACATCCAACTCGCCTGCTGGAAATCGTAGGGCTTAGCGGCATTTTGCTAACCTATCCGATGATCTATGCAAATGCAGCACCTAACAATTATGGCGATGATACGGTTCAATTGAATCAATTCTATGATCCCTCTTATGACCCTATCGGTCTGGACGTTTGGGCCTTCACATTAAATCCCAGTCTGACCACAAGCACAAAATTTACAGATAATGTGTATGCAGTCGATAATAATGCCCAGTCCGATAGAATTTGGATTGCGCGAGGCGAGCTTTTGTTAAAATCCAATTTTACGCGTCACAAACTGAATGTCAGATCCTTCACGGAACTCGGCCGATATTCTGATTTCGGCAGCGAAGATTATGATGACCACGGTATATCGATGGATGCGCGTATTGATGTCACGGACAGTGATAACATCCCGCTGACCTTCAACTTCGCCAAGCTTCACGAAGATCGTGAAAATCCAGATAATCAAGGAAATCTAAACCCTCTACTCTATCGTCTCTCAGAAGGATCGGCTGGCCTCGTTCACACTCAACAAACAATTATTTATAAAATCATCACAACCCTGAGACGCATGGTCTATGAAGATTCAGAAGGCACATCAGGAACAATTGATCAAAGTGTTCGAGATAAAGATATTTTTGGCGTTTATACAAATGTAGGCATTATACCCGATGCTATTATCGCGCCTTACATCTATGGCAATTTCCTGAAGTTGGATTATCCACATTTGGAGGCAAGCGGTATTAGCCGCAATTCGACTGATATTGAGGCTGGATTGGGAACAATCGTAACAATATCAGCACTGACCCGCCTTTCTTTCAATGCTGGACAGAAAAACCGCAATTTCGACGATAACGCCTTTGATGATTTAAAGACGTTCACTTATGGATCGAATATATCTTGGGAACCTCTGGAATATCTATCGTTCCTCCTTGAAGCCGACAAAACAATTCAAGAAGCAACCTTTACGGGAACCTCCGCAAGCATCAACACAACTTACCGCATTTCTGCGAATTATCAGATCCGTGACAACCTCTATCTTCAGCCCGCCTACAGTTTGTTAGACAGAAATTATCAAGGGGCGGCTGGTGGACGCCTTCAGACAGAGAGCAGCGGATTGAATATTGTCTATAAAATGAATCCCAATATCTGGATGAATGCCTCTTACCAACATACCAATCAGGATAAGAAAGAGGATGCATCAGGCTTAAGAGCTTTTCAAAAAGATCTTTACGGGTTATCATTAAAACTACAGTTTTAATTATTAAGGGGCATTATGCAACTAACTACTCGGAACCTTTTATTAACCCTTTTGACCACACTCTTATTGACAGGCTGTGCATCCATCCAGCGCGTTCCTTTTCCAGAAGGGGGGCAAGACTATAAATTGGGTGTTGGGGATCGCTTGACAGTTACTGTTTACAATCAAGAAAAATTGTCCGGAGTCTTTACGATTAATGCTAAAGGAAACGTTGCTCTACCACTTATCGGAAGCACACATGCGGCAGGCCGTACAACCCAAGAATTAGAAGACGCGCTGTCCACTGCCCTGAGACCTAAGTATTTAAACGATCCGAGAGTGTCCATTCAGGTCACAAATTACCGCAACTTTTATATATTGGGTCAAGTCAATAAGCCTGGAAAATATGAATACGAGCCAGATCTGACTTTACCACAAGCAGTTGCGATTGCCGAAGGATATACGCCGCGCGCATCAGAAGATACAGCCACCGTCAGACGTCATGGGGACAAGGAAATTCTTGTGTTTGATGTTGATAATGACAAATTAATTAGACCAGGCGATATTATTTTTATTAATAGACGTTTGTTCTAGAATAACAATAAATTATAATAATATAAGGAATAAACATTTATGATACCCGTCATCTTATCCGGAGGATCCGGTTCACGATTATGGCCTTTATCACGTACGCAGTATCCAAAACAGTTTATTGCCCTTCATAATAATCATACATTATATCAAAATACATTATTGAGACTGTCCAGCATAGGAACTTCGCCTGCTATTGTTGTCTGCAACGAAGATCATCGCTTTGTTGTCGCAGAAAGCACCAGAGAGCTAGGGCTTCATTGGAATAAAATTATTTTGGAGCCCTTCGGCAGAAACACCGCACCAGCTATTGCGATTGCAGCATTAACCGCTCTACAATCATACGGAGATGACTGCATTTTATTAATTCTGCCTGCCGACCATATCATTGAGAATGAAGCAGCATTTGCAGACGCCGTTAAGCTGGCGGAACGCGCCGCGATTGCGGATAAAATTGTAACTTTCGGTGTAAAACCAACCGAAGCCCATACGGGATATGGCAATATTCAAATCGGCCAAGAGGTTGATTCCAAAATCCATGCGATTCAAAGCTTCAAAGAAAAACCAAATCAGGAAACGGCAGAAAAATATCTGTCATCTGGAAACTATCTCTGGAATGGCGGAATGTTCGCGTTTAAGGCCTCTGTTTTCATTGAAGAGCTTCAGAAATATCATCCTGAAATTCTGGAGACGGCCCGCAAAGCATTTGACAATGCGAAAAGCGATCTGGATTTCTTGCGACTAGATAAAAAAGAATTCGAAAAATGCCCTGACATCTCAATTGATTATGCCGTCATGGAACATACCGACAAAGGCGTCGTTGTCATGCTGGATGCCAAATGGAGCGATGTAGGAGCATGGGATTCTGTCTGGCAAGTGTCGGACAAAGATGAAAATGGAAATGTGTGTAAGGGCGATATTTTAACTTTTGATACATCTGATAGTTATATTTACGCCGGAAATAAATTAGTGACCGTCCTCGGATTGAAGGACGTTATTGTCATTGATACACAAGATGCCATTCTGGTTGCAAACAAATCCAACGTCCAGGACATCAAAAGAATCGTTGATGCGATTAAATCAAAAGATCGTTCGGAATATAAACACCACAGAACAGTTTTCCGCCCATGGGGGCATTACGATTCCATCTGTGTCGGGGAACGCGATCAGGTCAAGCGTATTACCGTTAAGCCGGGCGCAAAGCTTTCCCTCCAGAAACATGCTCATCGCTCTGAGCATTGGGTTGTAGTCAAAGGAACGGCCCGCGTGACAAAGGGAGAGGAAGTATTTATATTATCCGAGAACGAGTCCGTCTATCTTCCTGTTGGCATTGTGCATGCGTTGGAGAACCCGACAGATGCTCCGCTAGAGATTATCGAAGTCCAAACAGGTACATATCTGGGAGAGGATGATATTATTCGTCTACAAGATATTTACGGCCGTGTTTAAATTATTTTTATAGGATTAAAGGAAAAGGCCGCAGAATAACCTGCGGCCTTTTCTTTATAAAATTCGTGAGAGAGTATTAGATACCCTGACCTTGTGCGCTCGCACCAGTTCCACAATTTGCTGCATCTTGAAGAAGTGCAGATTGTCCGGCACCGAAGTTAAAGGTTACAGCTGTGCCTTCTCCCAATGTTTTGGTTGCATCAGACCAGCATGATGAATTATCAACTTCACCGGCAGATGGCTGAATATCGGAAACTTGGGTAGCCGTAGTATCCCCGCTTTCGCCCCCTGCTGCAGGTTCAATATCAGCTGGGTTGAAAGGAGTGGTTCCACCTGTCGTTGGAGCAGCTCCGCCCGTAGCGATTTGTGGCAATCCTGTAACGGTCAAGCTACCGCCGGCCACTCGTCCTGCGAGAGGAATAAATTCACGGAAGATATCTTTCTGATCAACCACACCTGATTCTGATGCAGGGATGACAGGGAAGAAGAACAATCCACGATCATTAGAATCAACATAGTGGTTGAACATTGATTCCAGATAATCTTGCTCTGACTGTGTCACTTGGTTGCCCTGTGAAGCAGGATCAATTGTCACGCCAGCAGTGGTGTAAGTTGCTTGCAGGCCGTCCAGAATGGTTGGTAAACCCGGTTCAAAGAAAGCGCCCAGTCCCAAGTCAACAAAGGCTTGAGATTGATCAATAAAATTGGTTGCGCCAATTGTATTTCCAGTCAGACGCAACATACTTCCAAGAGCAAAAAAATCAACAGACTCAGCTAAAGCGAATAACTCTTGCTCGCCTTCGTTCGGAATGTTGAGTGCGTAAGGGTAGAAGCCCATACCAATTCCTGTGTTCTGGATTGTATTGGCTGCACCTGTCAGATCAATTTCACCAGATGTCGCATATAATCCATATTCAAAATTATTGCCGATTTGGTTGTTTGAAATCGCAACATAACCATCTTGACCAAGATCTACTTCGATACCCGCAAAACCGTCACGAGAAGTGGATTCTCCAACAGACGCATTAGATATAGTGTTACCTGAAATGGTCACGATTGGTGGGGTTGCGCCTTCTGACTCATCTGCGAAAGCAAAAGCTTTTTCAAAGATGATTTTTCCATACCCCTGGACATAGATGCCATCATTTCCAACATTGGTAATGGTGTTACCTTGGATGCTCATAGTGTTCTGAATGCCTTCGGCATGAATACCGTCAACTTCAATATCGGAAATAATGTTATTATCTATAACGCTATCTGTATCGGATTGAGAGTAAATACCGTGAATACCAGATGTCGTAATTGTGTTTCCGTCGATCACAGTGTTTTCTGTATATTCTGAGTTGATACCATAAGCATATGAATTGGTAATGTTATTGCCTAAAACTTGAGCATTATTAGCGCCTTCGATGTAGATACTAACTTTATTACTGTCCAGCGCATTATTGCTGACAGTTGCTGTACCCATATCTGATCCATAAACATGGATACCGTTGCTAAGAGTATATCCGTTTGTGCTACCAATTGTGTTACCACTGATGGTTACATTTTCTAAACCTTCAACATGAACGCCTTCAACTTTTGTATTGCGGACTGTATTATTAGTGATTGCGCTAATACCAGATACGTCTGTTAAATTAATACCGTAATATCCGCTATCCAAATTATTGCCGGCGACATTCCATGCAGAACCACCTGCTGCCTGAATAATACCATAGAAGTGAGAGTAAACATTGGTCATAGTGTTATCGAGAATGTTTGCTCCCTCAATATCCGAACCATGGATTGCATTGCCGAACACAGTATCAAAAACGTTATTTTGGACTGTTACATCAGCTCCGCCCAAGAGACGAATGCCTTTATCTGCAACCCAGTAAATATTATTTCCATCAATGAGTGTTCCTGTCGCATTGCTTACACGAATACCATCTAAATAAGAATGGTCGATTTTGTTATCAAGAATCTGAACATTATCCTGACCTTCAACAAAAATGCTGATTTTGTTACGATCAAGTTGGTTGTCAGAGATTATTACAGAACCATTATCAGGGCCCTGAATGTGGATGCCGTTGGCATTAGTCCATCCGTTCGTGCTACCGATTGTGTTATTGCTGATAGTTACATCTTCGAGGTTTTCAACGTGAACGCCTTCGACTTTCATATTACGAACTGTGTTGTCGTCAACAATTGTGGTTCCGCTAACATCTGTCAGGCTGATACCATAGTAACCGCCATCCAAATTATTGCTGGTTACGTTCCAGTCAGAACCGCCTTGTGCATGAATAATACCATAGAAATATGAGAACGCGTTTGTAATGGTGTTATTTAAAATATCTGCGCCTGCAACATCAACACCATTGATCGCGTTGCCATATACAGTATCAAAAGTGTTATTTGAAACAGTCACATCACCGCCACCAATCATACGGATACCTTTATCAGCAACCCAGAAAATATCATTTCCGTCGATCATTGTGCCAGATGCATCAGTTGTGCGGATAGCATCAAGGTAGGAATGGTTGATTTTGTTATCAAGAATTTGAACACCATCCTGACCTTCAGCAAAAATACTGATTTTGTTGCGATCAAGAGTGTTGTTTGAGATAACGACAGTGCCGTTATCTGGACCTTGGATGTGGATACCGTTACCGTTAATCCATCCGTTTAGGCTACCGATTTTGTTGTTGATGATGGTTACATTGTTGATGTTTTCAATATGTACGCCTTCGACTTTCATATTGTTAATGTCGTTATTGTCAATTGTATTGGTACCGCCAACGCCAATCAGGTTAACACCATAATAAGCACCAATCAGTTTGTTACCGGAAATATTCCAGTTAGAACCACCTACGCCGTTAACCATGCCATAGAATTTGGTGACAGTGTTGGCCACAAAGTTATTGAGAATAGAGAGGTTATTTGCATTGATAACATAAATACCGCTTTGGGAGGTATTATTGATCACGTTGTTTTTAAGTGTCACGTTATCTGCATTATCAACCAAAATACCATAGCCGTCAGCACCAGTTGCGCCAGCGAACATCATACCGTCAACAGTCACGCCATCAGCAGTAATTGTAACGCCTGGGGATTTAGGATTGACGAGTGTTTCTGCACCACGTGAACCACCCCAACCAGCTTTGCCAGCGTTGGCACCGTTCAAAGTAACACCTGCTTTATCAACGACCAGATGTTCATTATATGTGCCAGCAGCCACATCAATTGTGCCGTTGGTGTTAATGATGTTCAAGCCTTGAGCAATTTTTGCTTTGTCAGAGAGAACTTTTACTTTATCCGCAGAACCGGAAACTGTACCGTCAATGGTTGTTCCAAGTTTAACTGTTTTTGCAGTGATTGTAGTATTGCCTTTAACCTTCGCATAAGCACCGACATTGACCTTCTTCGCGGATAGAATAATTTTACCACCGTTCACCGTTGCAGAATCTGCGCGGGCAATACCGTTCATATTGACAACACTATCCACCACATTTTTTGCAGCGGCAGCGGTCATCTGAATTTTCCCACCGATGGCTTCGATTTTACCGTTATTTTCAGCCAAGAGGTCATCATTTTTATTGGTGTATGCCAAAGACACAAGTCCGTCACCATAAAGGTCAACAGTTGCAGTTTCATTACCCGCCGCCAAAGACACACGCCCCATATAAGCATTGATCACACCGTTGTTTTTAACAACAGGACCAACGAAAGCCACAAGACCATAATCACCCGCAGTCCCAACTGCTTTGATCACACCTTTGTTGATAATTTCGCCCGTTCCGAAGTTAGAGAAAAATAATGGCGCATCACCATCTGCTAAAGCTTGATTATTATCCAGATCACCAGTGGAGGCGATCAATGAACCCACATCAACACGAGAGTTTTTACCAAAAATGATACCATTTCTATCAATCAGAACAACAGTGCCGTTTGAATTCAGATTACCAAGAATTTTTGTTTGGATGGTCGGGCGATTATCGCGCGCCACGAATAATTTTGCATTGATGTTGACGGTCTGACCGTTCAAAATATCAAGGTTACCAGTACCGCTTGCTTTGCCATTAACTGTTGTCGCAGCGATGTTGGTTGTAGTTGGATCGACTATTGTTCTTGTAAAACCTAGACCAGTCATATCATCCCATGGTGCCGCCATTGCGGAAGATGAAAGGACAAGAGTACCTGCCGCCACCAATGCCGATGTCATCATCAGATGGGAAAGCGCACGTTTCGTATTGGTTTTGCGTCCGAAAAGGGTGTTCATGATAATTCTCCTGTCAATCATTTCAAAAATGTAATTTTTAGCTAAAGTATATATCGAGCAGTGGATATAATAACTTTAGGGTGTGTGGGAGATTGGCATACTAAACCTAAACATTCCCGAACACGGATTGGTATATCACTCTTACGTCAGATTTCACAACAATTAAAATAAGGTTAATAACCAAGAAAAAAATCCTGAAACCATTAATAAATAAGAATTTGAAAGGGGTTCTGGCATTTTCCATCTTTTTTATTAATGGAAGCTGTGATTTTTTTAACACAAATTATGAAAAAATAAAAAATAATCAGTTTTTCTTAGGTGTGGCCAGCTTTGTAATGAACATGGTTTGAAGAAAAAATAGGCTAAATATTAGTATTTTCTAATAATCCAAGTGTCTTGAGAATTTTTATGACACTATTTAGGCTTATGCTGGTCTTTGCTTTCTCGAAGTTTGTAACGACAGGAAACGTCAGATTTGCAAATTTTGCCAACTCATTGCGTGATAAGCACAACTCTTCTTTTCTTTTCAGAGAAGTTTTGACAAAGGCATCCCAGTCTAGAATAGCGAAATACTTAGATAGATCTGAGCTATCTAAGCGGCTATTTAAGTCCAGTGCACGAAAAATATTGAGGATTGTGTTTATGTTGAGATTGGTTAGGCCGCTCTCAAAATTAACAACGGTT
>MEMI01000019.1:27977-31650 GCA_001767915.1 Alphaproteobacteria bacterium RIFCSPHIGHO2_02_FULL_46_13
CTTTCAAGATCACCTTGTGTCATGTTAAGTTTGCGTCTTGTCAGAGTGCAAATCTCAACTATTTTTTCCCAATTCAACAGTGGTCCTAAAACTTCGGGAATATCCCCAGTGCCATATTTCTTATGCCTTTTGCTAATATAGCTTTTCTTGACTGGCTTTTTTTGAAAACACCTTGATTGGCTTATATCTAGCACCCTTAGAATCTTTATGATGCTATTCAGCCCGATATTTTTTTCACCATTTTCAAATTTTTTTATGACTTTGTATGAAGCGGCTGCCGAAGTTTTTATATCATTAAGTGATAAGCCTAAATCTTTTCGGCGTTGGATGGATTTCTCGATAAATTCTTGCCACTCCAAAAAACTAAAGTGTGGAGAGCTATCTTGCTCGATGCGAAGGGCTTCAACTATTCTGAAGACTGTTTCTAGCTTAATATTAGTGAGTCCATTTTCAAATTCTAAAAGTTTGGGCTTTGGAACGCCAGATATATAAGAGATGTCTTCTAAAGACAATTTTATCTGTTTTCTTTTCCTTATACATAACGATACGATCTTCTTCCAATCGAATTGTATAAGCGATAAATGATGAGGATGTCTCATTCTATCCAAATAACTTTCCCCAGAATCCTTTTTTCTTCGAAGACTCCTCTAGGAGTTTATCTTGTGTCGCGATCAGTGTTTTTACGGTTGTTTCAATATCCGTGAACTTTTTACTATGCTCCGCATCTTTTGCCACAAGCTTTTCTGAATCAGATCTTTGGTCAGTGAGCATCATGGTCAGCTTATTCTTTTGCTCTTCGGATTTTATGCGTTGTTCTTCTGCTCTATCAAGTTGAGCTTTTAGATCCTCAATTTGGCTAGAGAGCTGAGTGCGTTCTCTATTTCTCTCTTCATTGAAGTCTCTGAGACGCTCTTTGAGCATATCAACTTGAATTTTTAGCCCCTGTGAGCTGTCTCGATCTGTCTCATTTTCATCTATTTGATCAATCTCTTCTTTCTCGATTTCTTCGAGAGTTCGCAATTTATTGCCATAAATCCTAACTAATTCCGACGTGTCTATGACAGTATTGTTCTTATCATCTTGAGTCGTTGATATCTTCTTTTCTGTGATATGGCGATAAAATGTGGCTCTGGATACCCCAGCCATTTTAGCGGCTTCTACAACTGATACTTTTGATTTGCTCATCTTGTCTCTCTTCGTCTCATAAGAATATGTTCATCAGTCTTAGCGATTCTCGAATCAGCTGATAGACATCATATCGATTCGAAGCAAAACATTAAACAGTCTTATGAGTCAAAATTATTGTCTTATAGGCTCTCACATATTCACATGAGACGTTAAATTAACCGTCTTGAGAAATTCTTATTACAAGTTATATGCTGAAAATCCGCAGAATATATTGGTCTATGTGCTTCTCATACTTTTTATCACTCTGTCTAGTGAGAAGCTCACCTTGTGACTCATAAGACAATATGTTAGTTTTTTTAATGGAAGCAGAATCGGAAGGTTTTGTAACCGTTAATTTCGTGAGAATCTAATCTGATTTCACAAAATAGCCCGCCTATTGTCCCAGTCTGGACAAATGATCGAGTAAATTACACCCACTAACCCCTAACCTTTGAAGGAGGAGCCAACAAATCTAAACCCTGAAAAAGCAAAAACCGTGGCGCCAACCACGGTCTTGCTTAAAAGGCGATACCTTTTGTAATTCCTTAAAATCAAAAGTATCGCAAAACGAATCAGTGCGCAAGCGAAAAATCATATTTTCGCTAAAGAATTTTGCATCCTGATTTTCGTTTTATGGGGGCATGATACGGCTAACAACATGAATATTATCGAAACTTATAATCCGCCATTAAGTGGCGGTAGGATAAGCTCACCCAAATTTCGGGGAGCAGATCAGTTTTCTGACGAATTCGAAGGGCTGGCAGAAGACGCCAAGCGCTTCGAATTGCTCAAACTCGTAAAACGCGTCGGCGCCTATGCGGGGTTTACCGCTAAAATGGTACAGCTCCTTGAATACTACCTCGTATTCACCAAGGATTGTGACTGGAAGGCTGGCAACCGCCCGATCGTCTATCAGGCACTTTCTAAAACCGCCCTAGATTTTGGTGTTTCCGAGCGCCAGATTCAAAAACTTGAGAAAGCTCTCTTTGAGGTCGGTGCGGTCGCATGGAACGATAGCGGCAATCATCGCCGGTATGGAAGCCGTGACGCCGATACGGGCGAGATCATCTTCGCCTACGGCGTTGATCTCTCTCCATTGGCCTCTCTACGCTCCTTCCTGATCGCTAAAGACAGCGAGAAAAGATTGGCAGACGAAGCCTGGATGGAAACTAAACGCCAGATTTCATGGTACAGAAGCCAAATTCGTAGCATGATTGCAGAGGCTCGGGAAGTGAGAACGCTAGAACATTTCTCCATTCAGGCTGAGAGCAACTACGAAGGGATTGCCATCTCTATTCGTACTTATATGGATCAAAAGGATCTTCACACACTGCTGGAAGCCCATAAGGATTTGTATGATGTGTTGATGAACACTCTCGAAGGCACTTCCCCTGCCCTTAAAGATGTTCAAATGTCTCATGATTATACATCCAAGGACGAACAACAGTTCGCCCATATAGACAATACAAACAAAACTAAATATGATAAATCATATAACAGTAGCTCTAAGAGCATCGAGGCTTCCGAAGGAAGCGTACGGCCTTCTCAGAGCTCCAAACCACATAAAGACGCTCCTGTCGCCATCTCCAAAGAGGAGATTTCAGAATCCAAAGAACAATGGAAGGCTGCAATCAGTGAAGAATTAGGGCGCATTAGTTGGAAACAGGTGCTAAATGCCTGTTCTGATCGGTTCAAACAGCACTTCCCGATGCATGACCGCCCTCTTGCGTGGTCGGATATCGTGGATGCGGCCTCCGATATGCTCCCTACTCTCGGGATCAGTAAATCCGCGTGGTGGGAGGCTTGTTCAACCCTTGGCCGACATGGGGCAGCAATCTGTATCATGGTGATTGACCAGAAATCTCAAGCCACCGATCCTGCTGATCGTGTCAGAAATGCTGGCGGATATCTCCGCGAGATGACGGCGCGCGCTAAAAAAGGTGAACTGAACTTGCATGGCTCGGTCTTTGGTCTGTTGAAACGTGGAACGGGTGAACACGATGCGTAGATTTTTGTCTTTTTTGTTGCAATCTGTCTCATTTTGTCGCAAAATGTAGTGGTATAGGAGAAATATTATGGCGACAACAATTAGACTTCCTGATTCTATGGTTCAAGAAGCCAAAGCTCTTGCTGCAGTTAGTATGAGGTCTGTTCCAAAGCAGATTGAATATTACTATACGCTTGGACGGATAGCGGATGACAATCCAGATCTTCCCATGTCTTTTATTAAAGAAATCCTTTCTGCTAAGGCAGAAATGGATGATGGGAATGTGACTCCTTTTGAGTTTGAAAATTAGTCATGCAGGTTGTTCAAACTACCAAATTCAGGAAGTCATATAAAAGACTGCACGAAAATCAACGCCAGGAACTGAACAAGGTTCTTGAGGCCATTATTAGTGACCCTACTCTCGGCGAACAGAAAAAGGGGGATCTCTCCTGGCTTCGGGTACATAAATGCAAAATTGTAAATAGTCTGACCTTAGTTGGTTATCATATTGATGATGGA
>MEMI01000019.1:31676-33012 GCA_001767915.1 Alphaproteobacteria bacterium RIFCSPHIGHO2_02_FULL_46_13
AGGCTCTCACGAGAATTTTTATCGCGATCTAAAAGCCTAAAAATTCATTCTGATCTGCACCGACTTTTTCCGCTGAGAAAAGTCAGGGAAAAGTCTATGTGGTTGATGGTGACACTTTCCACATGAACAGCCAGAAAATCAGGGTTTGGGGATATGCGAGATTTATTTTTCTTGATAAAGCTTAAGACGAATGCCCGCTTCATCTGCTTCACTCGTATCCATAAAGGCATTCGTCACATTGAGTTGATGTCTGGATTCATCAAAATTTTCCCAGTTAATACTTCGCGTGTATTTTTGGGCGAAATCGAGTGTTCGGATGAGGGGGGCAGTTAAACCGTTATGGGTAAGTGCTTTTAATGAGGATAAATAATTGCTTCTGTAAATGGTTGGAATAATGATTTTCTCTTCATTCGCGGACACTAGTTCTGCGTTCATCATAATTCGGGCGGCGCGGCCATTACCATCTGTAAACGGGTGAACTTCGCTAATCAGGAACATCATAAAAATGGCTCTATAAAGAGGGACATCAAGAGATTGGTATATCTCGAACCCCTTTTCCAGTGTTCCTTCTACGAGATCAGGTGTTACAAAAAGGCTGGAGCCTGCCTGATTATTTTTAATCTTGAATGCTCCAGGATGTTTGTCAGGGCGTAGTTCCATGAAAATAGCATGACGTGATTTTAGTAATTGTAAAAATTCTTCATGCGTTTTTGGCAATCTGGACATTTGCGAATAGTCGGAAACAATCCGGAATGTTCCTAATACATCATGAGCATCCTCTGGGCGGTCATTCGGGATACGGCCGTTAAATATAATATCAACAGCTTCATCAATTTCAAATTCTGTTCCTTCTATAAAATTAGAAAAGTAGGCTTCAAAAAAAGAGAGATTGTTTCTGGCAGAGTTTGTTGTTTCTCTCTCCCTGCGTTGTATCGGAGCGATTGATTTTAAGGCTTCAAAGAGCTGAATGAATTTCTCCAGACGCTCAGGATCGTATGGCAATCCACCTTTTCTAGATTTTCCAATCTCGCTTTTCAGCTGTGCGTCGCGTGTACCGAGCAAAGAGCCAATAATTTCATCAAGCTCTTTAAATTCATTTTCTGCATCCAGTGATGGGGCTAATTTTCTGGCTTCGTCTCTGATAGTATTTAGACCGACTTCACCGGATTGTCTTAATACACGGTCAAGACGTTCTTCTATCTCTTTGTGAGAGAGCGTGCGAGGAACACTCCCGTCCCTACTTCGTGAAATTCTCATATTTTCAAGATAGGCTCGTGCCGTTGATGAAAGGTGAACATTTCCAAGAAATGGTTTATCTGTTTCGAGTGCCCCTATC
>MEMI01000020.1:0-27249 GCA_001767915.1 Alphaproteobacteria bacterium RIFCSPHIGHO2_02_FULL_46_13
CATTTTTTGCGTTTCTTCTTGCTCTTTTGAACTGATTTGAGCATTCACTATTGCAAGTTTAGATCCGACTGAAGCTAACAATTCTTCATTTGAAACTGATTTGTTACGTCGATCAGAACGCCAAATATCAAAGTCAGAGGCCAATCTCTCCTTAATATAATCATTTGTGGCTTGAGGATCTTCTGCTCTGAATTCCCTCTCTTTAATCTTAGCTCGCTCTTCATATTTTGCTTCAAGAATTGGAATCGCTAATAGTCCACGCAGTGATTTCAATGCGTTTGCATGGAGCGTGAAATCAGATTTATTATCCGCAACGGTTAAGGCACCATCTTTGTTACCTAAAACAATGTTCATCCCAAAGCGCAGAGCAAGCCTTTCAGATTCATTCATGCTCTCACCTTGCAAAGCCTTAGTCGCAAGCTTCAAGAATGAGCGTTGGAAATAAGCATTATCTCTTATTTCACGAATATTTCCGATATGTATGTCTTCCTTCTTAGCGTTATCAGCAATTTCTGCGAAAGCGTGTTTGCGCTCATAACCTTTAACTTGCCCTTTGCTCATCTGATCCAGCAATTCCATTGCTCCAGCAGGAGATGTCAAAGGCGGGATGTAATATTGGGCTGTATTGCGCCCTTCTTTCTTCGCATATTGCTCTAAAATCAAATTTAAATCTTTTTGCATTTGAGCCGGAGTTAACGAATCCGCTTTATCAATAATATGCGCAAAGCGTTCAATCGCCTCGGGTTTTAAAATCATGCTATGGCTGACTGACTTCGCAATCTGCGCGCCCCCACCCCACAAATCAGCAGAAGCAAGCGTCAGATAAGTTGCGGTACCAGCTTTAGCCACAAATCCCGTATTTAAAGAAACTGCAGATTTTAAGCTTGTTACACCTTTAGTACCAACAGTTGCCGTTAATCCTGCGAAGGTAATTGCATAGGGGCCTACAATACGTGCAAAATGTGAATCATCACTATCTAAGACTTCAATATTACCTCGTTTATCGCGATGAAAAATTGAGAGAAGCGGCTTAATCTCTTCCCCAGGCTTCGGCCCTTTGTAAAGTGGGTCAGATGGTAGTCGTCCGTTATATTTCATGCCCTCAGGCATTTTCCAACCCTTGGACATTCTGAAATCAAATTGACCATCTTGAGAAGCCGCAACTTTGTCCCATGAATTTTTTAACCAATCGGCGGCCCTGTCACCTTTTTCGGTATCAAAAGTGACTACTGTGCCTACGGTATCAACAATGTTGACAGCAAAATCTCTCACTGCTGCACGAACTTGGGAGCCATATAAAGCATTCACTAAACCAACAGGGGTTAAAAGTGTGGCTGTATTTAAACGATCCTGAAAACTAACCGAATGTGTGGCATGCTTTGGGGAGGCGGCTATCGGCACATTTTCTTTTTGATCTTTATCAGCCATACAACACTCTCCCAACACACTCCATATTATTGTCTTTTTTCATATTTACAGACAATTTTATAAGTTATGATAACCGGCTAATCTTAACATAAAGTTAAATCTTACGGAAATAAATTTTATATAATTTTCCCGTTTTTTTTGCAATATACCATATTTTCTGTTAGGATGTGAGGACGTAATAGAAATATAAAAAATAAAAACCCGAGATACGGGCTAACAATAGAGTAATAGTTTAAGAGGAGTGTCGTAATGCCAGCCAGCGCATCGTTTATAGAAAATCTTGTAAAACTGGAAGCTCGTGGAGTTAAGGCAGGTGCTTTGACTGTGCTACGCGATGCCGGCGAAAGATTGGAAGCACTAGGTAAGCTCGCCATCAACAATGGTGGTAAACTTAAAGGCGCCGAAGAAGCTGAATTTCGAAAAATATACTCCGATTATGTAAGAGAGTCTCTTGCATCTCGTCGAGCCCTTAAGGGAGCAGGCGCACTTGATGAAGCCCGCGCGACAGCCGAAATCCGTGATGATTTTTTCAATGGTACTTTAGGACATTTGGGCAAAAATAATGATGAGCGTGCCTTATTACGCTTAACCCTTAATCGCAAAGCTGTGGAAGCAACTGGCCTAGAAATTTCCCTTCAGGGCGGAAAAGGTAAAGTAGCCAAAGCAGAGTACGAGAATTTAAGAACGATTTCCAAATCTGAAAGCGAGTTTCTAGATGAAGCCATGAAGGCAAAATGGAAGCTGGTAAATGATAATGAGAAAGCCCTACTCTCTCAAGCAAAGCGCGAAGCCACCACAGATGGGGCATCGGCGTCTGCAAGGGAAACTGCCAAAAATAAAGCCGCCGAAGCACAGCGCGAGATCGCAGCGCAACGAGAAAGAGACGCTGCTCAAAATGCAGAAAAACGTGCATCACAACAGAAAGCAGCCCTAGAAATCTCCGCAGTACGTGGTTCAGCATTAGATGATGTTGAGAACGCAGTTAAGTCCAGAGATCCTGATCAAATTGCAGAGAAATTCTCTGCATTACGTAGCAAAATGGCTGAAAAAGAGCCAGGCTCTATTGTTGACCAAGTAAGACAACAAGATCTTACGCCTGACCAGATTATGCATGAGTTGCGCAACGGGCAACCAGTATCGCGCAAAGAACTGATGGATCTGGAAGAGTATTTTGTTAGAGGAACTATGGCCCAACAACGCTTGAGCGTTCTGGATAAAATTAGCATTCGTCCCAACTCATCACTGGGGATGGATACAGATAAGGTTTTTGATGGCTTACGAAATCTTTTAAATAGAGAAAATTTATTAAGTGACGCAGCTATTGAGCGCCGTTACCCTCTTACCCCAAAAAATATATATGACTCATTAAGGGAAGGCCAGCCCATCTCGCGGGATGAACTCAACACATTGGAGTCTTTCTATAGAAAGAATTTTGATACAAAAATCACTGCACCTGCTCCGCAGCAACCCCTTCCAAATAATGCCCATATGCTCCCGCAAGCAGGAGCAGGGAAAGTTATGCCTTATCTTAACAGCATACTTCAGGTTGGAAGCAATATTATCAATAGTGCTCGAAAAGGGGAAACTGTCGGGAGAATGACAAGCAATGTCATGCATGAATGGGAAACTGGTACACAGCCTAACATCCTCGCACGATTCGGTAATAACTTGTCAGATGGCACAGGCTACACTCGTTCCGCCACAGTTGCTCTATTAACAACAACCGCCCTCCTAGGCGGCAACCGTTACCTGTATTATCATCCTGAAGGCATGAGTACTGGGTTCTCAACAGGTTTGTTCGAGGCTGGCTATTTTACAGACAAAGCTTTTGATAATGTTCCAGCAGAAGTTATTAACCGCCAATATGACCGCCTGACAAAAGACAGTGCTTCCAGAGAGCGGTTTAAAGACTATACTTCTTTGATTACAGGTATCAATATTAAAGACGGAGAAGAAGGCGATCTTGAGAAATTGTTAGAGATTGCACGCGTATTGGATAGTAGCGGGCTTAAAGGCGTTACCGACCCTAAACAAAATAAGCGCTCAGCAGAATTCAAAGAACGCGGACTGACAGGTAATGATGTCACTGCCTACGCTTTGGCCGTTGGTTTCTACGCTGGCGAACGAGATGTTGATGTCCTTTTAGGAAAGGATGCAAAAGGCGAAAACACGTCAACTGGACTCACAGCAAATATTTTGAATATCACCAGAAATAAATTGGTTACCAACCTTGCAAACAAGTATAACAACCCTGTTACTGATGCAGATATTGCCGCGCGTGATAAAGCTTTTAGAGATTTCTTGGGGGTACCTACTCTTCCTGCAACCAATCAGGAAGTTAAAGAGGCTTTGCTTCAGGCCTATGCAAGTAGAGCGGGTCAAGCCAAGTCAGATGTTTCAACTTTGGTTATTGGCGAATATCTCGTTTTAGCAAATGTGCTGAAGCCTGAACAAAAGAATGCTAACGCAGCGCAAGCTGTCATTGCCGAAAATACAGAAGCGCTCGGCAAATCTCAAACTGCGTCTAAAGAGGCCAGATTAGCCGACCTTAGCAGATCCGGGACCGAATTGTTTACGGGAATCGGGGCTGCAAGTGGTGGAGCACCAGAAGCCGCTCAGGCGGAGGCCACCTCATGCTCAGTCAAAGTTCCTAGTCGGGATAAATTGGCAGAAATACTTGATAATGCCTCGACCGTTACGAATGTTCCGCTTGCAACATTGCAGGCTGCCTTCGTCAAATCTGTTAAAGATGGCTGCGTAGATGCTGATAGAGTGCAAAACGAACTGAATAAGGTTGTCCCGCAACAAGCTTCACGGGCGACAGGCTGGATTATGAAGGGACTAAGTGAGGGGCCTTCTAATTAAGAATATCATATTAAAAGTTTGCATTTTCCCCGAAAAATAAGGTAGAATGCTCTTAATCAGATAAAAAACGGAGGGTTTATATTATGGCCAATGAAACAACCAATTTAGGCGATCAGACTATCCAAGTCGTTCAGGCGTGGTCTGGAGAGAATGATGCGATTAACAAGCGCAAGATTTCGGCAGCCGAAAAAGCCAAACTTGTTGCCCAGAACAATCAAAAATTATATGGCGGCCTTCGTAATATTAAAGTTAGCGAAGAGGTCATTAATGCCTTTGGAAACATCATTAACAAAATGCCAGAGCAAGCGGGGCTTATACTCCCTGTCTTAACTGCCATTTCTCAAAGGCAAATGGATCACGTTCTTGATCTCCAAAGAAAACAAGCAGAATTGGCAATGGATAAGTCCAATAAGCTTGCTGATGCTGTAACGGGCATTGCATCTTTTGCAACAATTATATCAACTATTGCACGTTATTTTGGACAAGACGATTTTGCAGAAACAGTTGAGGCAAAAACCAAAGATATTATGGGCAGAGTTAAAATTGGCCTGAATACAGATAATATCGGGAATGGCCTTGACCGCTCACAAAATGATTTGCGTAGCAATTTGATGAGAACGATTATAGCAAATGCTAAGGATGTAGCAGGAATGGCAGACAGTGTTCAAGACGCAGCCCCATCCCACTTCAAAACTGGTATCGATCCTTATGTTCAAGGGGCTGCCAATGCACCTCGTACAGAACCCGCAAGCACTGGGGCTAAAACTGCCCCTGCGGCAGAGGCAAAAGGTGTATCTTGGAAAGCTCTTCAAAGCGATCTTAGACAAGAAAACATCTCTGCTGCAGACGAGAAGAGAGTTTTGGTTATCTTTGGTAATGCTGCAGGAGATAACGCAACGCTTGATACCACTGCGGAAGCCGCTGCGCTAGTGAAGGCAATCAAAGCCGAGACAAGTCTCAATAAATTTGTCCCTGCGGTAGAACGCACTGTTAAACGTGCGGAACGCGAAATGCACATCACAGGGAATACCTAACAAATTTTAAAACCCCCAGAATTGGGGGTTTTTGATAGGCTATAATTTTAAAGAGGATGAATAATCATCCCGAGTTTTTAGTAGTATTAGGTGTGATATTTTGTCTGATAACAACGAAACCAATTTGAACAGGCGTCGTTTCCTGCAGGCTGCGGGAGTGACCGTTGCATCCACCGCAACCGGACTTCCTTTTTTTGCATCTGCCGCAACTCAAGAATACCCACCCGTAAAGGTACAAAGTGTCCGTTATAGTCGCTGGCAATTGAATGCTACTTTTCTAGCCAAATATCGTCCACAGTTCGAAGTTGCGGTAGACCGACTCCTTAAACTTGACCCCAGAACCGTTTTCGACGCCCTCGTCATGGTCGAATCTCAAGATAATCAATTTGATAAATATGGAAGAACACTGGTATCCCCTTCGCAAGCCTATGGGGCAGCGCAAGTCTTGCTTAGCACTGCAAAAGGTGTCGCAAGAAAGCATAATATAGCTTTTGATCACAACGCTTTTATGACGGACGAAACCTATAATAAAAATATTGGTTATCGCTATTTTCTTGAAGTAAGAGATTTCTTCGGGGGTAATAATTTTTTAGCCCTCATGGCCTATAACGGTGGCCCTGCTGGCACCGTTAAACGAATAAATAATTACGGGGAGCGCATTGAAGCTACAGGAGCCTCACTGATTGATATGCTCAGCTCAGTTGTTAACAGAGAAAATAGACATTATCCAATCAAGACAATTCTAAACCTTAATCTGATTGACCTTAAATCCCTCGGAACCGACTTTACTGGGAATAATGTAGGCGTAGATTTTGAAGCAAAACGTCCTGGACCTGGTTACAATAACGGTTACAGTGCGCAACTCTTTAAATATCGCAGACGCTATAATCTTCCCGATTCAGACGATGATGTTATTTCACCTACAGCGGCTTTTAAAATGGGAATGCAGATGCTGCCGGTCATAGGGGCTCCAGGAACCTATGAATTGCACATTAATGGCACATCGGAGCTAAGCCCGAACGGAGATCTTTCTGTACCGCAAAAACCAATTTCAGAAGGTCCAATTGCACCAACCAATCAAAGGGGGATTGGCTTGCAAGAATTAAAATTGCAATAATTTATTAAGACGTCCCGAAACCAGAATAACCTCCATCAAAACTCTGGGAACGAACTGATAGATATTCCTGCCCCGCCCCACACCTTCATTTTTTCCATTCAAAAAGTTTGCATTTTGCGAAGGGGGTGTGGTATTGTGGGTTTCGGGAAAGTTAATCAAAGGTTAATTTTCTGACGGGTTGAGAGGACATACGGTAATAGCCGATGACAACCTGAATTTAAAAATACAAAAAAATTATAAGAAACTAAAAAAGTAATAGAGGTAAATTTTACGCTGAATATTTTAGACAAAATATAACCAGAGGTGTGTGTTATGGATAAGAACTTCGATAGAAAACAACAATTCGCTCATAAGCTGAACGAAGACTTGAGCAGACTGGAACAGCAATGGCGTCAAGAGGGCACTGTCTCGGAGATCGACAGGAAAATTGACGATATTCGTCAATCCGCTAAAATCATTTTAGATCGCACCGAATATGATCTCGCCAGAATGGCCGTTGGCTCCCCCTATGACGCTCATCAAGAATTTTTTGTTGGGTTAGCTAATGAAAAATATACGCCTCGTATCAAGGGAACTAGCCTTATCCCAGATAGCGACGAAAGAAAAGCAGCTCATCGATTATTAAAAAACCTCGCATCTTATATTGGTTCGACCATCCATCGTGACAAGACGACTATTACTGCGGACGCCACAAATGCACCCGCCGTTACCGCAGAGCATGTATATTTTTCGGAGGATGGATTTCAAGAAACAACCCCGAACACAGGTGTTAAAAAGCCAGCCGCCGCCGCGCCTACGGTCACTGTAACACTTAAAGAGCCCCCTCCGGCAGATGACAAGGGTTTTGATTGGTCTTATGATATTCCAGTAGCAGAGGCTATTGATGAATTTGCTGCATTGAGAGAAGAAGCCAGTAACATTGCCGAGACGATGAAGAAGGCAATATATCCTGACGAATTAAAAGGATATATCAAAGATACCCTGAGCCCCCGTCTGAGAGAAGTCAAACAAGAATTAAAAGAAAGACGTGCAAGTTTTAACAACGACACCTCTTATCAAATGATCAACGCGGATTTGATTGCTTTCGCAGATTCTCTTGAAATACTTATGTTGCAGGGGCTTCGTAGAATAAAGCCTCAAGCACCCAAAGCAGAACCGATTGCATTGGCTGCACCGTTTCAACCGGAAAGCCTTGAAAGCCGTCTGGAAAAATTGGCATCCCGTATTGATGCAGGACTGGCACAGGCGCAGGGTGCACAATTAAAAAGCTTCTATGATAACCGTCTGAAGCCAAAATTGATTGCTTTGAAAGGCGAAATTGACGCTTTGAAAGATTCCGGCGGAGACCAGAATGCTCTCAATGAAAAAGAGCAACATTTTAATGTGATTAAAGAAGCCATGACCAAGGCTTATCAAAAAATTCAAGCTGAAAAATCTGCGGAAGCCTCCAAACCAAAAGATTTTTATGGCGAAGTTTTAAAGCCAGAGGCGATGGCGTTGATCGCGGAAATTCAAACCATGAAACAATCCGGGGCAGACTCAGCTACTTTGGAAATAAAAGAACGTCGTCTTGCAGTTCTTAAAACCAGTATGTCAGCTATTCTACACAAAAGAAATGAAGCGATTAATGCTGAAATGAATACTGCTTCTGCCAAAACAGATAACCTTCCACTATTGACCGAGGAAGCCCTTGAGTTTCCGACTTTGCCTGTTATAGAGGGTGTTGCACCTACTACTGAACTCTGGACTCCTAAAGATCAGGTTCCGTTCAAATTCGCTGATGCGGCAACAATAGAAGCTCCAACCGATTCCCCTACTCTGCCTGTAGCAGTTGTAGAATATCAAGTTGAACCTCGCGATGAACAACAATGGTTGAATACTGTTCCAGCACAAACAGACGTTGCTCAAGAAGCGGATAATTCTGAGCCACCAGTATTCAGAAGCCCGAATGTCACCAAATTCTTGGCAGGGGAACTGGACAGCCAGATTTCGAGCTCGTCCGATAATAATAACCCTAACGTCATTTCTGATGTTAAGTTCAGAATGCAAAAACACCCACCTATAGATGTTCCTTTTGAGAACCGTGCGGCAAATGAACCAAACTTTATCAGAAGACATTGGAAAGCAGCTGTTGCAGCTGTTGCATCTGCTGGTGCGGCGTTTGCGATTGCTGCGAGCGTTGTTTTTTCAGGGGCGCATTCTGCCCCTGATGCTCAATTGGCTAAAAAAGACGTAACGCCTGAACCAACAGCGCAAGTTGTTCAACAGCCGACAGTTGTTGCTGCGGCAACCCCTGTCAACAATGTTGCACCTGCGCCCGTTGCAGAAATTGTAACACCTGAGCCAGTCGTTGAAGCCACCCCAGTTGCCCCAACGATACAGGCGAAAGCCCCTGCTATTGTTAAGCATTTTGTTGCGAGAGTTAAGGCTGCCCCACCATCAGAGCCAACAGTAGATGTTCAGGATAACACCCCACTTGTTGAGAAAACATGGGATATTGCGACATCACGGGTTGACCTTGAGACTTGGAATAATGCCTGTAAGGCGCTAAACCAACATAATCTGACCGTCAGCGGCGTTTGCCCTCAATAAGGTAAATTTCCCTTGAAAAATGCCGCATAACCCTTTAAACACAGGGCTATGCCGAGCACACCTTTAGACAAAATCCGTAACTTTGCCATCATCGCCCACATCGATCATGGAAAATCGACCCTTGCCGACCGTTTGATTCAATCATGCGGCGGACTTACCGAACGCGAGATGACTGAACAAGTCCTTGATAATATGGACATTGAACGCGAACGCGGGATTACGATTAAGGCGCAGACTGTGCGCCTGAATTATAAGGGGGCGGACGGCGAAACATATCAATATAATTTGATGGATACACCAGGTCACGTTGACTTTGCGTATGAAGTATCGAGGTCCCTCGCGTCTTGCGAAGGGTCATTGTTGATTGTGGATTCAACCCAAGGGGTTGAGGCGCAAACACTCGCCAACGTGTATCAGGCGATTGATAACCATCACGAAATTATTCCGGTCATTAACAAAATTGACCTACCTGCCGCCGACGTTGAAAAAGTCCGTACTCAGATCGAAGATGTGATTGGCATTGATGCGTCAGATGCGGTTTGCGTATCGGGGAAATCAGGGATTAATATCGACCAATTGTTAGAGGCTATTTATAAACGCCTGCCGCCACCAAAGGGCGATGCGACTGCGCCGACCAAGGCTCTGCTCGTTGACTCTTGGTACGATTCCTATCTCGGCGTTGTTATTCTTGTCCGTGTTGTGGACGGGTATTTGCGCAAGGGGATGAAAGTCCGCTTTATGGGGACGGGTGCGACGCGTGAGATTGACCGTGTTGGTATTTTTACACCAAAACATATCGTCATTGATGAATTGGGCCCCGGTGAAATGGGCTTTATCACCGCCGCGATCAAAGAAATTTCCGAGACAAAAGTCGGTGATACGATTACCGAGGAACGTCATGCAGACAAAGTCACGCCGCTGGCTGGGTTCAAACCGTCCATCCCGATGGTATTCTGCTCTCTCTTCCCGATTGATAGTTCGGAGTTTGAAAAATTACGCGACAGTTTGGGGCGTTTGGCACTGAACGATGCGTCACTCCATTTTGAGCAAGAAAGCTCCCAAGCTCTTGGAATGGGTTTCCGTTGCGGCTTCCTTGGCCTCCTCCACATGGAGATTATTCAGGAGCGTTTAGAGCGTGAATTTGATCTGGATCTGATTCCGACTGCGCCGTCCGTTGTTTATAAACTGGATTTGACCGACGGATCAAAACGCGAGATTTATAACCCTGTCGATATGCCCGAAGTCACACGGATCAAGGCGATTTATGAGCCTTGGATCAAAGCCACAATTTTAACCCCTGATGAATATCTGGGTGGCCTCCTGAAACTCTGCGAAGAACGTCGCGGCAAACAGATCAACCTGTCTTACGTCGGTAACCGTGCGATGATTGAATATCATTTACCGCTCAACGAAGTTGTATTCGACTTTTATGACCGTTTGAAATCGATCTCTCGCGGATACGCCTCTTTCGATTACCATGTTGATGAATTTATCGAAGGTGACCTTGTTAAACTGGACGTACAGGTCAACCAAGAACCTGTGGATGCCCTGTCGATGATCGTACACAGATCACAGGCCGAACGCCGCGGTCGCCATTTGTGCGAACGTCTCAAAGACCTGATCCCGCGCCAATTGTTCAAAATTGCGGTACAGGCCACCCTCGGCGCAAAAATCATTGCCCGCGAAGACATCTCCGCCATGCGCAAAGACGTGACCGCCAAATGCTACGGCGGCGACATCTCCCGCAAACGCAAACTCCTCGACAAACAAAAAGAGGGTAAGAAAAAGATGCGCCAATTCGGGAATGTGGACATTCCGCAGTCAGCGTTTATTGCGGCGCTTAAAATGGGTGATGAGAAATAGGTCTAAACTTTTACCGCAGTTTTTTATTGACATAATCACTAAAATCCTTTATAAAACTATAGAGGAAATTCCAAATGGCAAAAAAAGACAAACCCTTTCAAAATGGAAACTTCGCATTATCCAATATTTGGGGAACGCCTGTGATCGCACAGAATCAAGGTGGGCGCATTCATTCTTCTGCGCAGCGCGCTGGCGTTAAAATTGATACCCCCTTAACACCCTCTGAACAAGAAGCACAAAAACTTGCAAATGGGTTGATAGCCCAAGAGAAGGCAGCGGAAAGAGCTTTAGACCCGCGAGGCTCCTATGAAAGAAAATACGATATACGCGATGATGTAGCCCATATTACAATGGATGTTTTTCGAGGGTTGGTTGTTGACGTCCAGAAATTGAGGCGTTTAGGTGAAAAGGTGAAGAGCATTCACATCGAAGACGGATATGGTTCTTCGGCTGAGCTTATTCCTTATGCCCAAAGACTTCAGTTTAATCATTGCGAAGATCAAAATCCCACAGAAATTGTTTCATCCGAAACCTTCCTAAGATTAGGACTGGCCGCAACATTAAAAGGCAATCCTATGATTACTATATGTAGTAACAAAACCAATCTGGGCATTTTAAAATGTTTATCAATTCCTAGTAACTTGGCATTCCATACCGAACTTACAAAATCTACTGAGATCGATAAAGAGCTTAACGAAGTTATACTACATCCTGGGAATTTGAGGGAAAAACTCCTAATAACCTCATCTTTAGAAGAAGAGCTTAGAAGAGCGTTTAGCGATGGCATAGCATTAACTGTTAATTCTTATCAAAAAAGAAAAGATGGTCCGCTTAAAGTTGGGACACTATGGCATCCTGATAGAATATCCACGTCAGACATTCATTTAGAAGAAGTCTCCTATTCCTCCATGAGAGGGAAAGACAGAACCTACTTTCCCGAACGAGACCGAAACGCATTTCTTTCAGATTTTTTTAATAACAAATCTGGATATATTATAACACTCAACAAGAAGCCTTTTGCAATTCTCCTCAGAGAAAACCATCCTGAACCATAGTTTTCCTTATTACAGAGATGGCTTGGTAGGGACTCCGGAAAGCGCCACCCAAAAGCCAGCTTTTTATTGACATAATCTTAACAACTTGTCATGATGCCCTCAATCAAAAAATAGAGGGTGTTTAAATGGCGAAAAGTAATGGTGATGGTATCCGCATGGGCAATGCTTTCAGTGGTGGGAATGCGTTTAGTATGTTGGCACAGAGTGTAACCACTTCCCCTCCTCCAAAATCAAACAATTCTCCAAAGGTGAAGACCAGAGCCGATAAATATAATATTAAAGACGGCGAAGCGACCCTTACGCCCACGCAATTTGATGAGGCTTTTGCCTGCTCTGGTAAAATTGGCCTTTTGAGAAAAGAGGGCGTGAAAAAGATCAATATTTCTTCAAGCAATGTCGTCAATATGGTTTTCGAAATATTTGAAACCACAACGCCGGCTTCGGAATGGCAAGATGCCCCTTATATCCATTCGCAAGATATCATTACATTCGGCGTTGTTCAGGCCGCGGCCTCCAATCAAAAAGTAATCATTCATAATGATCGTGAAATTGCCGGATTTTTGCGTGTTCATCAAACGGCCCCTGACCTTGCCAAATTGGGAGCCAAAAGAAATGAAGATTCGCGCTTTACAGACAACAGGGGGAAAATAGGAATTATCAATGCCACGTCTGTTTTTAAAGATGACGAAAGCATTACAAAAGCATTATCTCATTTGAAAACCAGCGGTGGCCTTCGCCTATTTCATATATTTGAAACTGCATCAGGCACATCTCAAGCTGTTGAAATCGGAAAATTAGTAGGCATGGATTCGCTTAAGAAACATCGTGTTGATCCTTCCAATCTGCGAAGAATATCAACGCATGACATTATGACCGCCCTTCCATCAACCAAAGCCAGAACGCCAAACCAGCTAATGATCGAAGTCTTCAAGGATGCCAGAGGTGAGTGTGCACTATATTCATCTGAGGATTTCAACCCTTTCCCTGTTGCAGTTTTCGTTCCACCTAAGAAAACTCTGGGTTAGAATATTTCCGGACGAGTGCGGCTGTTATCATAGGAACAACTATCGCCATGGCGATAGTAAAGACCATCAGGAAGACAGCCACGCTGTCTTGGGTCCAGAGGTGGTTGTTGGCGATGCGGCTTAGATCGCCCATGCCGTGGCCGCCTTTTTGGGTTTCGTAGAACATTTGATATTCGACATCATGCAGCAGGGCATTACACATTTTCACTTGGTCGACAATAAAGAATGCGCCGACAACCACGTTGAGCCACCGCTCCTCGCGCCGCGTCAGAAAGACCCCGTAAATACCGCGGGCAAGCATAAAGCCACCAAGAATGGCCGTTGCCCCATGCCCCATGAATAGAATTACGTCTTCATAAAAATCGGTAAACCCGATCATGCCAAAGACAACCAAGAAGGCAATTGCGGCCTTCATCGCGGTTGGGTAGATCATATCCCTTTGATAGTATAGAGCGCAGGCAGCCGTACATAACACCGCGATTTGGGCGGAGATAGAATGCCCCGTCAAAGGCAACGACCACCCACCCCCATTTTTAAAATCAAACATAGGTAGTGTCGGTATCCCAAATATCCAAGAAAAGAAAGTATGCCCCAATTCATGGAAAAAAGTGACCATAGCGCAAAGGCCAAAATACAAGAAATTTAAGGGACTCCCCCAACCGAACAGCGCCAACAAAGTGCCGCAAGAAAAGGCGATAAACCCATATATAAAATTTCGAGAATTCGGCATGAAAATCACAGAAGAGAAAGAGTGTAGATACTTGATTATATCAGAATATGACATTTTAGCCATATTGGTTAATTATGCGCGGATTTGCTGGACTATTTCAACCTACTCGCCTAAATTATCATTATGTTCGGATTTATCTTAAAATTTTTAAAAGGCCTTATTCTTGGATGGATTGCATCCCTGATGATGTTGTTGGTCAAGAAAATGTTAGCCAAGGCGTTCGGATTTGACGCAATGCCCCCGCAGACAGCAGCCCCCAAACACAGAAAAACCAACCCTTATAAAAATAACTCGGCCAACCAGAATAGTCTGGATATTGTTGAAACCATTTGGGTCGGCATGAGCGTTGCGCAACTTATGAAATCATTTGGCCCAGCGTTGACCAAACAATACCGTGGCAACCAAGAAATCTGGACATACCTCAACCTAAACGGTCAAGGCACACAAACCGCAATTGCGATTGAAAATGGCGTGGTTGTAAACTGGCAAGACAGCCGCCGTGACATGTCTGCACGTTTTGCCGCACCTGCCCCTTAGGTCGCTTCCTTCACGTCTTTTTTGCAGCAATTTGTTGTATTCATTTTGAGCGGGCAATAAAGGAGACAAACGCCTGTCAAGGCCGATGCGAGGAGAGGTACGCCCAAAAGAGCCACCCAGCGCGCATTTCCATCAAGGAACAAGCCAAGGGATAATAGCCCTAAGCCAACAATAACACGGACAATTCGATCAATCTTACCGACATTTTGTTTCATACTACCCTCCAATGGCTATCCCTCTAAAATAGAGCTAATTTTTATGTTTGCAATGAGTGGCGGATTCCCGTATAAAACCCGTGTCTAACGGGTACGAAAGCGCGGCTCACGCCTCCCTTATCCTCTGTCCGCCAAGGCATATTTCGCTTCCAAAAGGAAACCGTCATGGCACACGCAGCAGCCAATATTATCGACCGCGAGGAGTCAAATGAATTTGCAGCCCTCCTCTCTGGTTCACTAAACAATAAAAGCAAATTTACCGGACAAGTTGTCAAAGGTCGTATCGTTGGGATGACAGATGATTCTGTTATCGTCGACGTGGGTCTGAAATCTGAAGGTCGCATTCCAAAACGTGAATTCTCCCTTCCAGGTCAAGATCCTGAAATCCGTATCGGAGACACAGTCGAAGTATTCGTAGAACGTATGGAAGATCGTGATGGCTATACAGTCCTCTCACGTGAAAAAGCCCGTCGCGAAGAAGTCTGGGTTGTTCTTGAGAAAAATTGTGAAAACAAAGACCGCGTTACCGGTATTATTTTCTCCCGCGTCAAAGGTGGTTTCACCGTTGATTTGGGCGGAGCCGTCGCGTTCCTTCCGGGTTCACAAGTTGATATTCGTCCAGTACGCGACGTATCTCCACTCATGGGCACTCCACAACCTTTCCTTATCCTGAAAATGGATCGTCAACGCGGAAACATTGTTGTTTCTCGTCGTGCGGTGCTTGAGGAAAGCCGCGAAGAGGCACGTTCAGAATTGATGACCCAATTGCGCGAAGGTTCAATCGTTAATGGTGTTGTTAAAAACATCACTGACTACGGTGCCTTTATCGACTTGGGCGGTGTTGATGGTTTGCTCCACGTCACCGACATCTCTTGGAAACGCGTCAATCACCCATCTGAGATGTTGACTGTTGGTCAATCTATCGAAGTTCAGATCATTCGTTACAACGAAGAGACACAACGTATCTCTCTCGGTATGAAACAACTTGAATCTGATCCATGGGCTGAAGCATCTCAGAAATACACATCTGGCCTCCGTACAAAAGGCAAGATCACAAACATCACCGATTACGGTGCATTTGTTGAACTTGAATCCGGTATCGAAGGTTTGGTTCACGTTTCTGAAATGTCATGGACCAAGAAAAACGTTCACCCGAACAAAATCGTTACCCCAGGTCAAGAAGTTGACGTTCAGGTTCTCGATATTGATATGGACAAACGTCGTATTTCCTTGGGCATCAAACAAACTCAAGACAACCCATGGGCCGCATTCGGTGCAGCTCACCAAGTTGGTCAAGAGTTGGAAGGTGAAATCCGCAACATCACTGAATTCGGTCTATTCGTAGGCCTGTCCGGTGACATTGACGGTATGGTTCACTTGTCTGATGTATCATGGGAAGACCAAACTGAAGAAGCCCTGAAAGCATACAAAAAAGGCGACATGGTTAAAGTCAAGATTCTTGACATTGACGCCGCCAAAGAACGTGTTGCTCTCGGTCTGAAACAACTCACTGAAAACAAAGCGGCTGGCGCATTGGCAGGAATTGCCAAAGGTCAAGTTGTAACTTGTACAGTGACCGCTGTTGATGACAAAGGGATCGAAGTCCAAGTCAACGAAACCCTGACTGGTACAATCAAACGCGCTGACCTGTCACGCGAACGCTCTGAACAACGTCCAGACCGTTTTGCTGTCGGTGAGAAAGTTGATGCGAAAGTGATTAGCATCGATGCGAAGAAAAACCAATTGGGTCTATCCATTAAGCAACGTGAAATTGACGAAGACAAAGCCGCTATGGCTGAGTTCGGTTCAACCGAATCCGGTGCTTCCTTGGGCGACATCCTTGGCGCTGCTCTGAAAGACAGCAAAAAATAATCGTCGCTTTATTGCGAACAGAAAAACCGCGGTTTATGCCGCGGTTTTTTATTTTTAAAAACATTGACATAATTTAAAAAACTCAATAAGAAAGTAATATGACATTTAAACTTTTTGACGAAGATTTTGAAACAGTAAAAAGATACGCGGCAAATCGTGATTATCATAAAGCCATTCATTATCTTGCCAGTGTTAGCGCCAAATATAAGCATGCCAATTCTTCAAAACGCTCTGCTTATCATTACTCCTTGGGTATTTATCACTCAAAAGCTGGTGATTACAAAGCGGCAGATGCACACTTTAACATTGCTGTCGCCGACCTGTCAGGAAACTACCAAATTGCCATAGAGAGGGCCATATCTTACCTGCACCGCGGAGACTTAAGAGAAGCGCACGATATTCTTGAAGACCTAGAACAAAATCGTGATATTAGACACTCAAACTTAAGTCGCCCTTTTTGTATGATAAAATCCCGCTATCATCTTTTAGCTGGAGATTATCATGCCGCCCTTCAATACGGACTTGAAGCCGACCGTCAGGATAGATTCTTAAACCCTACCACCATCAAAGAGACGGAATTAGCGCGTGAATACATCAGGAGGAACGTTTCTCCTTTAGAAGGCGCATTGAGATATGCCCTCAATTTGCTACATATAGATAAGCAATCAAAATCGGATATCAAATTATCATACATATTTCTTGAAAACTTCATGAAGCATCTGGAAAGCCCAGAAGATAAACTGGAATGTATTATTGCTCTATCTCATTCTGCAGAAAAGTTGGGCGATGGCAAACATGCAAAGATCTATATAGAAAGAGCCATTGCTTTATCACCTAATGCAGCCGAACTGCGTGCCGAGCGTATTAGACTGTCCTGCAAAAGCCTTCAACCGGCAGAGGCATTGAGATTTTACAATCAAGATAAAGATATTATTAAAGGCAATCCAAATGCAACAATTCATGTTGCCGATACCTTCTACATCGCGAGCAATACCCCAAGCTTCGGCGATCTAACGCAAACTTTTGCAACCATTGCAGGAAGCCTTGAAAAACGTCTTTCCAAACAGCTGCCAATCCCTACACATCCTTGCCCCCGTGCTCTCGCTTAAATCAGAGGACGACAACTTCCTGATGGTCGGCTTTATTTTTTCTGTATTCTACAAAAACCAACAATAAATTACTGATGATCACCAGAGAGCCCCCCATCAGTACAATCGGGGTTGGAACATGATGCCATATCAAGAACCCCAGTAAAATCGACCATAAGAAGAACGTATAACCAATCGGTTCTTTGATGGCGATGGGGAGATATTTCAGGGCTTGCGCGTGAGATAATTGTGCCCAGAGGCCGAAGATGCCCACAAGGATGACTAACCACACCAAATCCTGATCCCATCCGTTCCAATAGAACGGCAGCATGGCCCCCGTTATCACTGTGCCGATCAAAGAGAAATAAAAGGTCATGGTGAGCGAGGATTCTGTCTTTCCCAAATGGCGGATCAACACAGTCACAATCGCGATTCCCGTTGCCGCAGCAAGGCCGATCAGCAACCCGTTGAACGGGATTTTACCCGAGGGTTGCGCCATCAAAATAACGCCCGAAAATCCGACAGCCAGAATGCATGCGCGCCTCCAGCCGATTTTCTCGCCCAGAAAAACCATCGCAAGGGTCACAGAAATCAACGGTGATATATTGAGGATGGCCGCAATATCACCAACAGGTAAAGTCGCATAGGCATGAAGGATCACAATAACCGATAACGTCCCGAGTGTTCCGCGCACCAGATTAGACTGCAAGCGTTCTGTCTTATAAATGGATTGATTGCCCGTCACAATCGCCCATCCCGTCAGTATAATCAGCGAGATAAAACACCGAAAGAACACAATCACAACCGGATGATAATGGGACGTCAGAACCTTTGCAAAACTATGACTGAGCGCAGGAAACAACGCCGACGCCAGCGCAAATAAAACCCCTGTGAGAAAGATGGATCGTGACAATTACAAACACCATAAAAAATGGCCAACCCAGTTTGGATCAGCCATTCTCTTTTATCGGAATCGGATTCAGTATGCCACTGCGATTATTAGCTCTCAGTCCGGTAATTTGGGGCCTCGCGGGTGATGGTCACGTCGTGGACGTGGCTTTCGCGGTAGCCTGCACCCGTCATCTTGATGAATTCGGCCTTGGTTTGCATTTCGGCAATGGTGCGGCATCCCGTATAACCCATGGAGGCACGGAGACCGCCGACCATTTGGTGAATGACAGGAGCCATTGATCCTTTGTAAGGCACACGACCTTCGATGCCCTCAGGAACCAATTTATTGGTGTCGCGGACTTTACCTTGGAAATATCTATCGGCTGATCCTTCGACCATTGCGCCGACCGATCCCATGCCACGATAGGATTTATAAGAACGGCCTTGGTAGAGAATGACTTCGCCCGGGGCTTCGTCCGTTCCCGCAAATACACCGCCCATCATTGCGCAGGATGCGCCCGCAGCAATTGCTTTTGCAAGATCACCAGAATATTTAATCCCGCCGTCAGCAATCACAGGAACACCTTGTTTCAGAGCAACCTCCGCCGCATTCATAATTGCAGTCAGTTGCGGAACGCCCACACCCGCGACCACGCGGGTTGTGCAGATGGAACCAGGGCCGATACCGACTTTGACGGCATCCGCGCCCACATCGATTAAAGCTTGCGCCGCTGAACCCGTGGCAATATTACCAGCGATCACCTGCATACGGTCGCCAACAGCCTTTTTAATGCGCGCCACAGTGTCAATAACACCCTTAGAATGTCCGTGGGCAGTGTCGACCACCACCACATCCAATTCCGCATCACAAAGCGCCATAGCGCGTTCGTAGCCGTTCACATCACCTGTGCCAACGGCAGCGCCCGCACGCAGACGGCCTGAGCCATCTTTACAGGCCAATGGGTAAGCTTGGGATTTTTCGATGTCTTTGACAGTCACTAGGCCAATGCATTTATCGGCTTCGTCCACCACCAATAATTTTTCGATGCGGTGTTTGTGCAGTAATCTTTTGGCTTCGTCTTTATCAACGCTGCCGACCACTTTTACGAGGTTTTGGGAGGTCATGAGTTGTGCCACAGGAATCTGCATATTATCGGCAAAACGGACATCACGGTTGGTCAAAATCCCTACCAATTTGCCGTTTTCTTCAGTCACCGGGACACCGGAAATATTATAGTGGCGCATCATTTCCAAAGCCTGAGCCAAGCTCATGGTCGGGCGAATTGTAATTGGGTTGACGACCATGCCAGATTCATAACGCTTTACACGGCGAACTTCTTCGGCCTGTTGTTCAATGGTCATGTTGCGGTGAATGATCCCTAGGCCACCTTGTTGCGCCATGGCAATCGCCATCGGGGCTTCGGTCACTGTGTCCATCGCGGCAGAGAGCAGCGGAATATTCAATGTAATTGTGCGGGTAAGTTGGGTTGCTGTTACAGCTTCAGTCGGCTGAACATCGGATGCTGCCGGCAAGAGCAGAACATCATCAAAGGTGAGACCTTCACGGATTTTATCTTGAAATAACATGGCGCAAACCCCTTCTTTGCTTGTTGGGCGTCTATGGGTGGAATTTGCAAGCCATATATAAGGGTATTGGGATAAAAGTAAAGAAAATTATCCCAAAATCTTATCAATTTGTTCGCTGACGATATTCACAGCAGCCATCCCATCAACTTTTTTCAGCATTTTCTTGCCTTCATAGTATGGAATGATGGGAGCGGTTTGCTCGTTATAGACCGCCAAACGCTTTCTAAGGGCATCGGCATTGTCATCGGCGCGAACAGTGGTGGATTCAGATGCACGTTTCTCAATCCGCGCCAAAAGGGCGTTTTCATCAACGACCAATTGAATGACTGCGCCTAATTTTTTGCCTTTTGCGGCGAGCATTTTATCCAAGGCTTCGGCCTGTGGCACTGTGCGCGGGAAACCGTCCAGAATAAAACCTTGTGCGCAATCCGCTTGCTCAATACGGTTAGAGATCATCTCAATCACGATTTCATCAGACACCAGAGCCCCTGAATCCATAATCGCTTTAACCTTGATCCCCAAAGGCGTTTGGCCTGAAATCTCTGCACGCAGCATATCGCCCGTTGAGAGTTGCTTCATTCCTCTTGTGTCTTCAAGAAGTTTAGCTTGAGTACCTTTACCTGCCCCCGGAGGGCCCAGAAGAATGATGTTCATGCGTTACTTCTTTCCTTTGCCAATGCGTGATTTTTTAATAAGGCCTTCATACTGGTGCGCCAGCATGTGTGAGTTAATTTGTGCAACCGTATCCATCGTCACCGACACAACGATCAGCAAGGATGTTCCACCAAAATAGAATGGCAGTCCGAAATGCGAGATCAGATATTCAGGCATCAAACAGATAAAGCACAAATATGCTGCACCCAAGACAGTAATACGGGTCAACACGGAGTCCAAGAACTCAGCTGTATTTTTACCTGGGCGAACACCCGGTACAAACCCGCCATGTTTGCGCAGCATTTCTGCATTCTCATCTGGGTTGAATACAACCGCAGTATAAAAGAACGCAAAGAAAGCGATCAGAGAGGCATAAGCAATCATGTGAATAGGATGCCCAGTTGTCATGTAACGGGACAAATCAGCCAAAAACCCATCAGCAGCATCCACGCCAGAGAACCCAACAATAGTCATTGGTAAGAACAATAGGGAAGACGCAAAGATCGGAGGAATAACTCCCGACATATTCAATTTTAATGGCAAGTGGTTTTGCGAAGCTTGGGTCATTTGTTGCGCGCCCACCTGACGTTTCGGATATTGCACCAAAACACGGCGTTGTGCGCGTTCAAAGAACACGATCATGATGATTGTACCAATCACCATTGCCGCAATCATCAATAAACCAAGGAAGGAATATTGACCTTCGCGACCCAGTTCCAACATGCTGATCAAAGCGTGCGGAAGACCTGCAACAATACCCGAGAAAATAATCAGGGAAATTCCGTTACCGATACCGCGCGCCGTAATTTGTTCGCCGAGCCACATCAAGAACACAGTTCCACCGACAACTGTAATGACTGTTGAAATACGGAAGAACATACCAGGGTCGATCACCGCAGAGCCTTGTCCACCTTGTAGATTCTCAAGACCCACAGCAAGGCCGTAAGCCTGCACAGCGGCCAACAGCACCGTCAGAAAACGCGTATATTGATTTAGCTTATGCTTGCCAGCTTCCCCCTCCTTTTTGAGGGCTTCCAGCTTCGGAAAGAGTGCCGTCGCAAGTTGTATGATAATCGATGCAGAAATATACGGCATAATCGACAAGGCAAAAATGGTCATACGGGAGAGCGATCCACCCGAGAACATGTTGAACATATCCAGTAGACCACCGCTTTTTTGTTTAAAAATTCCGTCCCAAACGTGAGGGTCAATCCCCGGAATCGGAATATAGGTTCCCAAACGATAAACAAGCAAAGCCCAGATCACAAACCAAATTCTTTTCTTGAGTTCGGTGGCTTTTGAGAAGGCGCCCCAATTGGCGTTTTTCGAGAGTTGTTCAACAGCGGAAACCATACTTAAATCCTTATTTTAACTTGAAGACAAACATTTAGCGGAAACACGCCCTCATGTCTATATGCAGCGCATAAAAAAGAGGGATTGGACCCTCTTTTTATAGATTATTTAAAGCCCATCAAAAGAAGATTATTCTTTTTGCAAAATGATGGTTGCCTCATCCGGATAACGCCACATAGCGCCCGTTGCCATATCCGTCACACCATAATCAAGAAACACACCGCCGACAACTCCCGCAGCCTGTGTCTCGCTTCTGAGGCGAATAATTTTGCGCTTATAACCAGGGGCCGCACATTGGACGACAATATCACTTTTACTTTTTGAAACACTCAAGGTGTTATACTGATAAGTGATTGAAGAAATATCAACGTTATTACGGCTGGCAACACATTGAATTTCTTTGGGTTGCAGATTAAAGGTAATCGTCTGTTCATTCCCCTGCGTCAGGGAAACACACCCCGCCAGCATCAAAAGAGGCGCAACAAAAATTGCAGCAAAAATAGATTTTTTCATTTGGATATATGCCCTTTCCCAGAGAATAGAGCATAGCAGAAAACAAAACAGAAATCAGGACAAAAAAAAGAGCGACAAAGTCGCTCTGATTTCTTTTTACTGACCCAGATTATTTTTGACCCGGGATAGGTTTTTTACGGACAACCGGTTTTACTTCAGGAACGATAATCTCTACAGATCCGCCTGCTTTTTCAACCGCTGCTTTTGCAGAAGCTGTTGCTCCAGCAATTTTCAAGGTTACTTTTGCAGTGATTTCACCATTTCCAAGAAGACGAACACCATCTTTTGCTTTGGATACGATACCTGCATCAATAATTGCTTTGCTGGTGATCGGAGCTTTTGCATCGAGCAATTTAGCATCAATCGCAACTTGCAACTGTGACAAAGAAATCGTTGCATGATCTTTTGCAAAGTGGTTGGTGAAACCGAATTTTGGCAAACGACGGTACAAAGGCATTTGACCGCCCTCGAAACCATTAATCGCTACACCAGTACGGGATTTCTGACCTTTAACACCTTTACCGCAAGTTTTCCCCTTGCCGGAACCGATGCCACGACCAACGCGCATTCTTTTTTTAACTGCACCTTCTTGAGGTGCGATTTCGTTCAATTTCATTTTTATCACCTATTCTTTTACTGTCACAAGGTGGGCTACCTTGGCGATCATACCGCGAACAGATGGAGTATCTTCCAATGTTCTAACGCGGTGGAGTTTGTTCAAACCGAGACCAACCAAGGTTGCCTCTTGGTCAAAACGACGACCAATCGGGCTTCCTGTTTGTTCAACAGTTACTGTTTTTCCTGCTTTTGCAGCGGCTTTTTTGGCCGGAGCTTTTTTTGCGGTTGCTTCAGTCATAGTTTATATCCTCTATTCTTCTGCGGCTTCAGCTTCAGGAGCTTCAGCAGCTTTGCCTTTAAGGGCAACATCACGGTTAGACACGATGTCGCTAACTTTCTTACCACGGCGATTTGCCACTGAACGTGGGCTTTCCATGATTTTGAAAGCTTCGAACGCAGCGTTCACCATGTTGTATGGGTTATTGCTTCCGATTGCTTTTGCAACAATATCTTGAATTCCGATAGCTTCGAAAACTGCACGGAGCGGTCCACCGGCGATGATACCAGTACCTGGTGGCGCTGTACGAAGTTGAACACGACCTGCACCATAGTGACCGAACACATCATGGTGAATCGTACGACCTTCACGAAGCGCAACACGGATCATGTTACGTTTAGCTTGTTCAGTTGCTTTTTTGATTGCATCAGGCACTTCGCGTGCTTTTGCGTGACCATGACCGATACGGCCACGTCCATCACCAACAACGACCAAAGCAGCGAAACCGAAACGGCGACCACCTTTTACAACTTTAGCAACCCGATTAACGGCTACCAAGCGTTCGTTGAATTCTGATTCCTCGCGCTCTTCGCGCTTTTTATTACCTTCAGGACGAGCCATATTTCATTTCACCTTTTTTATTAGAATTCTAATCCACCTGAGCGAGCCGCTTCAGCCAAAGCTTTCACGCGACCATGATACAGGAATGCTCCGCGGTCAAACATGACTTTGGATACTTTAGCATTTTTTGCACGTTCGGCAATCATCGCACCCACTGCAGTTGCAGCAGCGACGTTTGCGCCACCTTTGCTACGAAGGCTTGCATCGAGTGATGATGCTGCGGCCAAAGTGATGCCTTGAGTATCATCAATGATTTGTGCATAGATCTGGTTGTTTGTGCGATGAATCGACAAACGTGGCAGACCTGCTTTGTTATAGCGAGCAAGTCTTGCGCGAACACGGCGGGCACGACGTTGTGCATTTGTTTCTGGGTGACGCATGATATTATCCTTATGCTTGTCTCTAAATTATTTCTTCTTACCTTCTTTATGCAGGACATATTCTCCTACATAGCGGATGCCTTTGCCTTTATATGGCTCTGGAGGTTTGTATCCACGAATTTCTGCGGCCACTTGACCAACTTCTTCTTTACTGATGCCATCAATTTTAATCGATGTTTGTTTTTCAACAGTCACAGTAATTCCTTCCGGAATTGCATAGCGAACTTCGTGTGAAAAACCTAATTGAAGAACAAGTTCTTTTCCTTGTAATGCACAACGGTAACCAACGCCCTGAATCTCAAGGCTCTTTGTATAACCGTCTTTTACGCCAATGACCATATTGGAAATGCGACGTTGCATGGTTGCCCACAAGGCACGAGCCTCACGGTCACCAGCTTCTCTTGGGGAAACAGTAATGTTTCCGCCATCAAGCTTGACTTCAACCTTCGGGTGAACAACCAAAGTCATTTCACCTTTTGGGCCTTTAACTTTTACATCCTGATCTTTCACGTCAGCGGTAACTCCGCTTGGCAGAACGACTGGGTTTTTTCCTACGCGAGACATTTTTTATTCCTCGATTTAATTAATGTTGTAAAATTCAGCAGATTAGAAAACCTGACAAAGAACTTCACCACCTACGTTTGCATCACGAGCAGCTTGATCATCCATCACACCTTGTGGTGTAGAGATAATCGTAACGCCCAACCCGTTATAGTAACGGGGAATTTCTGTAGCCGCTGTATAAATACGACGACCTGGTTTTGACACACGGTGCAATTCACGAATAACTGCTGTTGTGCCATCATATTTCAGTTCAATCACAAGGTTTTTGTGACCAGCAGCGGATGCTTCTTCACGAAAATCGCGAATGTAGCCAGATGCTTTTAATACTTTCAGAACGCTAGCACGCAATTTAGACGCAGGGCATACAACAGTTTTCATTGCTGCTGTTTGACCGTTGCGAATGCGTGTCAACATATCTCCTAAAGGATCGCTCATAGACATTTTATACTACTCCTTCTACCAGCTCGATTTTACAACACCAGGCAATTGACCTTCAGAGGCCAGTTTGCGCAGCATAATACGGCTGAGACTAAATTTACCATGGTAAGAACGTGGACGACCGGTCAATTCGCAACGATTACGAATACGAACTTTTGCACCATTGCGTGGCATTGCTGCCAATTTAATGGAGGTTGCGAATCTTTCCTCAACAGGAATTTCGCGGTCCATAATGATCGCTTTCAAAGCGGCGCGTTTTGCAGCATCGCGCTTTGTAAGTTTTTTGCGTTTTTCATTACGATTGATTGAGCAAACCTTTGCCATATCAGTCCCTTAACCCTTTCTAGTTGCTGTTGTGAATGGCATATCAAAGCCAAGCAGAAGCTCTCTTGCTTCATCGTCAGTTTTTGCAGTTGTACAGATAATAATATCCATACCGCGTGCTTTTTCGACTTTATCAAAGTTGATTTCAGGGAAAATGGTGTGTTCTTTAATACCCATGGCATAGTTACCACGACCATCAAAAGATTTACCATTAATACCACGGAAGTCACGAACGCGAGGCAATGCAATATTGACCAAACGATCCAAGAATTCATACATATGTTTTCCGCGCAAAGTCACTTTCGCACCAATCAACATTTCTTCACGAATTTTGAAGGATGCGTTTGATTTACGAACAACTGTTGCCACTGGTTTTTGACCAGCAATCGCAGCCATGTCTTTGAGACCGGTTTCGATGTGTTTTTTGTCAAGCGCAGCTTCGCCGATACCCATGTTGAGAACAATTTTTGTCAACTGTGGGACTTCGTGCTTGTTTTTATAGCCACGGCTTTTTGCCATCGCCGGAGCGATAACTTTTAAATATTTATCCTCAAGACGAGGGGTGTATTTTTCCTGTGCGGTCATAATTCTTTCACCCATTAAGCAATCGTTTCACCGGACTTTTTGGCAACACGTACTTTTTTGCCATCAGCCAATGTTTTAAATCCAACTTTCGTTGCTTTGCCTGTCTTAGGATCAGCCAATGCAACGTTTGATACCTGAATCGGGGCTTCAATTTTGTTCAAACCACCAGGAGATGTCTGGGTTGGCTTGGCATGTTTCGTCATAATGTTGACGCCCGATACAACTACGCGGTTTTCGTCAAGGATAACACGGGTGACTTCACCAGTTTTACCTTTGTCTTTACCAGTAATAACGACAACTTTGTCGCCTTTTTTAATTTTCATTTTTGTTTGTGTCATTTTTATAAAACCTCAGATGCCAAGGAAATAATCTTCATATAACCCTTACCACGCAATTCGCGTGTGACTGGGCCAAATATACGTGTTCCGATTGGCTCACCTTGTTTGTTAATCAAAACAACAGCGTTACCATCAAAACGGATTTGTTCGCCATTGCTACGTTTCAAACCGCTCGCAGTACGAACGATAACAGCACGGTGAACATCACCTTTTTTAACACGACCACGTGGCAGTGCATCTTTAATAGATACAACGATCACATCGCCAATATTTGCAGTGCGACGGTGTGAACCGCCCAATACCTTGATACATGCAACGCGGCGTGCGCCGGAGTTGTCTGCTACATCAAGTGCTGATTCCATCTGGATCATTTTACTTCACCCAATTCCTGGTTATTAATGTTCTGTTCCCGAATTACTTTTTAGCCGCTTTTTTAGCGCCCGACTTACCTGATGCTTTGGCTTTTGTCACGGCTGTATTCACAGCCACTTCTTTAACAGCTTTTGCAGTCAGTTCACGACCCAATGTTGCAGGGTCAGTAATCACTTTAAATGACTTACGTTTAGAGATTGGTGCACATTCTTCAATGCTCACGACATCTCCTGTACGGAAGATATTTGCCTCATCATGTGCAGAATATTTAGCACTTTGCTTAACATATTTTTTATAAATAGGATGCATGGTACGACGTTCGACCAAAACTGTTACAGTTTTGTCCATTTTATCGCTAACAACGCGGCCTTCC
>MEMI01000020.1:27287-32351 GCA_001767915.1 Alphaproteobacteria bacterium RIFCSPHIGHO2_02_FULL_46_13
TGTTTTTACTCGCGCAATTGTACGGCGCACCTTGCGAATCTCGGCTGTATTGGTCAATTGACCGCCAGCTTGTTGGAAACGCATATCCATTTGTTGCTTGCGTAAAGAGACAAGCATTGTGTTCAGTTCATCTTGGCTTTTGCCTTTTAAAGCATCTGCCCCATCAATTGCAACATTTTTCGACGTTTTTGCCATTTAATTCTCCAATTTTCGCATTATTCGCTAATGCGCTTAACAAATTTGGTCGCAATCGGCAGTTTTGCAGCAGCCAGTTCGAATGCTTGACGAGCCAATTCCTCAGGAACGCCCTCAATTTCGAACATAATACGACCAGGTTTTACACGAGCTACCCAAAACTCTGGGGAACCTTTACCAGAACCCATACGAACTTCCAAAGGTTTTTTGGAAACAGGCACGTCCGGAAATACACGGATCCAGACTTTACCTTGACGTTTGATGTGACGGGTCAAAGCACGACGCGCCGCTTCAATCTGACGGGCAGTAATACGATCAGGTTCCATAGCTTTCAGACCGTAAGATCCGAAATCAACTGTATTCGCGCTTTTTGCAACGCCATGAATACGGCCTTTATGGGCTTTTCTGTATTTTGTTTTCTTTGGTAAGAGCATTTTTTACTCCATTATCCTTCTAAAAAATTCTTAATCGTCTAGACTAATCGCGTTTTGTAGCGCCAACGTTTTCAGCCATACGTTTATCGCGAGCCATTGGATCATGTTCCAAAACATCACCTTTGTAGATCCAGACTTTTACGCCGATGATCCCGTAAGTTGTTGTTGCTTCACATACACCATAGTCAAGGTCAGCACGCAGAGTGTGCAATGGCACACGGCCTTCACGATACCATTCCATACGCGCAATATCAGCACCAGCCAAACGACCAGATACGTTTACACGAATACCTTTTGCGCCAAGACGCATAGAGGATTGAACAGCACGTTTCATCGCACGACGGAAAGAAACACGACGTTCCAATTGTTGTGCAATACCTTCTGCAACCAATTGAGCATCAATTTCAGGTTTGCGGATTTCAACGATATTCAATGAAACTTCGCCACCGGATTTTGCAGACAAATCTTTACGCAACTTCTCAATGTCGCCACCTTTTTTCCCGATGATAACACCAGGACGTGCAGTGTGTACGGTCACACGAGTATTTTTCGCTGCGCGTTCAACAATTACTTTGCTGATGCCGGCGGCTTTCAATTTCTCGGTTACGAATTTGCGCAATGCCAAATCCTGGATCAGTTTCGCTGCATAATCTTTTGCAGAGAACCAGCGTGAATCCCATGTGCGGTTAATACCGACGCGAAGACCAATTGGATTAACTTTCTGTCCCATATTCTTTTCCTACCTATTCGGCTTTTTCTCTGACAACGATTGTCAGGTTGCTGAAGAATTTTTCGATACGACCTGCACGACCGCGGGCACGCGCCATGAAACGTTTCATGACAACAGATTTACCAACAGTTGCTTCGGCAACATACAGACGGTCAACATCGAGAGAGTGGTTGTTCTCAGCGTTTGCAACAGCAGACTGAAGAACTTTTTTCACTTCACGAGCAACGCGTTTGTTGCTGAAATCCAGGTCAATCAGAGCTTTCTCGGCTTTTTTACCGCGAATAAGTTCTGCAACCAAATTCAATTTATACGGAGAGGAGTCGATGTACTTCGAGAATGCTCTCGCTTCGTTATCGGCAACCCGTCTTTCGTTTTTAGGCTTTCCCATGATTCTCTACCTTACTTCTTCTTGTCCTGACCGCCGTGACCTTTGAAGGTACGGGTCGGGGCGAATTCACCAACTTTGTGGCCAATCATGTTGTCAGTCACCAGAACAGGAATAAATTTATTCCCGTTATGAACTGCCAGTGTCAAACCAACCATTTGTGGAAGGATTGTGGACCGGCGTGACCAAGTCTTAATCGGCGTATTTTTCCCAGACTGACGAACAGCATCTACTTTCTTAAGTAGGTGACCATCAATAAAAGGACCTTTCCATGCAGAACGAGTCATGTTTCAACCTTTCTCGCTTATTTCGCTTTACGACGACGGATAATAAATTTATCAGTCGCTTTATTTGTACGTGTTTTGTAACCTTTAGCAGGCACACCAGATGGAGAGCACCAGTGAATACCACCGTTTGTACGACCGCCGTGTGGGTGGTCAACAGGGTTCATGGTGATACCACGTTGTGCAGGACGACGTCCCAACCAGCGGTTACGCCCAGCTTTACCAATATTGATGTTTTTCTGGTCAGGGTTTGAAACCGCACCGATTGTTGCAAGGCATTCGCCACGAACAACACGGAGTTCACCAGAAGACAATTTAATCTGGGCATAGCCCTGATCACGACCAACGAGCTGAGCGAAAGTACCGCCTGCACGAGCCAATTGCCCACCTTTACCAACTTTCATTTCCACGTTGTGAATAATTGTCCCAACTGGAATGTTTTTCAAAGGCAATGTGTTACCAATTTTAATGTCCGCTTTTTCAGAGGAAACAATTTTGTCTCCTTCTGCCAAACGTTGTGGAGCCAAGACATAAGCCTTTTCACCATCAGCATATTGGATCAGCGCAATAAACGCTGTACGGTTCGGGTCATATTCCAAACGCAATACTGTTGCTTCGACATCAAAACGGTTACGTTTGAAGTCAACGATACGGTAACGCTGTTTGTGACCACCACCGATAAAACGGGTAGTGATACGACCAGTGTTGTTACGACCGCCATTTTTCTGTTTGCCTTCGGTCAGGGATTTTTCTGGTTTCCCTTTCCACAAGTGGCTACGATCAACGATGACCAGCTGACGCTGACCTGGTGTTGTCGGATTGAACTTTTTTAACGCCATGATTTACGTATCCTTCTCACCTAAATCTTTGCTTATGCCGTTGCGCCGACGTCAATTGTTTGGCCTTCTTCAAGGGTAACAATCGCTTTTTTCACGTCAACACGTTTACCAAGAACACCTTTGAAGCGTTTTACTTTACCTTTGGTCAAAATAGTATTGACCGCAGTAACTTTCACTTCGAAAAGAGCCTCGACGGCTTTTTTAATCTCTGGTTTTGTTGCTTCCAATGGAACACGGAAAGTAACTTGACCATTTTGAGATCCCATCATCGATTTTTCCGTTACAATCGGAGCAGTCAATGTGGTGTAAATTTTTTCCGTCAGAACAGGTTTTGCTTCTTTTGCTTTTGCCATTTTCTACTCCTACGCAGTCAAGCGTTTGGTTAGGTTTTCAACAGCTTCTTTTGTCAAAACCAATGTTTCGTGGCGCAGAATGTCATACACGTTCGCACCATCTGATGGAAGAACATCAATCAGAGGAATGTTGCGTGTGGACAATGCGAAATTGTGATCCAATTCCTCACCACAAACGATCAGCGCTGAATTAAAGCCGAGAGCTTTCATTTTTGCGACCATGTCTTTGGTTTTGGCAGCGGAGGCAACGGCGGCATCAAGGATAACCAATTGGCCACTTGCTGCTTTTGCTGACAAAGCTGTTTTCAAAGCCAGAACACGTTGTTTCTTAGGCAACTCGGTTGCGTGGGAACGAACGACTGGACCAAATATCGTGGCACCACCAACATATTGTGGAGCACGAAGTGTACCGATACGTGCGCGACCAGTTCCTTTTTGTCCGTAAGGCTTTTTACCTGTACCAGAAACCTCGGAGATACCTTTGGTTTTGTGGTTGCCTGAACGACGTTTGTTCAGTTGGTAATGTACCATACGGTGCAGAATGTCTGCGCGCACTTCAACTCCGAATACGGATGCATCTAATTCAATAGATCCGGCTTCTTTGTTGTCTAATGTTTTTACAGCGATTTTCATCATAACCCTCGCTTATTCCTTTGCTTCTTCAGCTGGAGCATCGGCAACCGGGGCTTCTGCAGGAGCAGCAGCTTTAGCAGCAGATTTCAAACCAGCAGGCTTCGGCGCGTCAGCCGGAGCAGGTTTTTTAACAGCATCATGAATAACAACCCATGATTTTGCTGTACCAGGCACGTTACCTTGAACAAGGATCAAACCATCTTCAGGATAAACAGCCACAATTTTCAAATTTTGTGTGGTCACAGTTTCGTTACCCATTTGACCAGGCATTTTTTTGCCTTTCCAAATACGACCCGGATCCTGTGCAGAACCAACGGAACCGATAGAACGGTGAGAAACAGACACACCGTGGGAGGCGCGAAGACCACCGAAGTTCCAGCGTTTCATACCACCGGCAAAACCACAACCTTTGGTTTGACCTTGAACGTCTACGAATTGACCAACAACAAAGTGGCTAGCGCAGAGTTCAGCACCAATATCAAGGGTGTTTTCCGGAGATACGCGGAATTCCATTAATTTTTTCTTTGGCTCAACTTTTGCTTTCGCGTAGTGACCACGTAACGGCTTGGTTACGTTTTTCACTTTGGCCTTGCCTGCACCGATTTGAACAGCTGTATAGCCGTCTTTTTCTTCAGTGCGAACACCAACAACTTGGCAATCGTCAACTTTAAGAACAGTTACTGGGATATGAGACCCGTCTTCACCGAAGACGCGTGTCATTCCTTCATTTATTGCAATTAATCCGGTTCTCATTTTCTACTCCAGATACCTTAATTAAGCGGCTGCGCCGATTTTGATTTCAACATCAACACCAGCAGCAAGATCCAGCTTCATCAGAGCATCAACAGTCTGAGGAGTTGGGTTGACGATGTCGATCAAACGTTTATGTGTTCTCATTTCGAACTGCTCCATCGATTTTTTATCGACGTGCGGTGAACGAAGAACAGTAAAGCGCTCTATCCGTGTTGGAAGAGGAACCGGACCACGAATTTGTGCGCCAGTACGCTTTGCAGTGTTAACAATCTCGCTCGTGGAGCTATCCAGAACGCGATGGTCATAGGCCCGAAGGCGAATGCGGATGGTTTGCGTATCCATGTTCAGTTTCCTCAAATTTCCTAAGCAATAATTTTAGCAACGACGCCTGCACCGACGGTACGACCACCTTCGCGGATCGCGAAGCGGAGACCTTCGTTCATTGCGATTGGGGCAAT
>MEMI01000021.1:0-10212 GCA_001767915.1 Alphaproteobacteria bacterium RIFCSPHIGHO2_02_FULL_46_13
ATCCAGAGCTGTTTGTATACAGAGAGCCTGACCCAGTCGCTGTGTTATGTACACCATCAATATTGGAATAAAGAGCCTGCACTCCAATCGCTATGTTATTGCTACCGCTTGTATTGTTATTAAGCGCCTGCATCCCGTTCGCCGTGTTATAATAACCCGTTGTATTATGCGCGAGACTCAAAGAGCCAATGGCCGTGTTATAAACCCCTGTCGTATTAGCATTCAGACCATTCCATCCAATCGCCGTATTATTATCACCTGTCGTGGTTGATGCCATACTCCCTGTTCCAATGGCTGTATTGGCCTGACCGGTTGTTATTGCAGCCATAGACCCAACACCCATCCCGGTATTATTCGTCGCCCCTGCTGTTGCAGTTGCACCCACACCCTTACCAATAAACATTGAGTTGGTCGATTGTTTACCCGCTGCCGCTGATCCCGTATAATTACTGACTACATCATTCAGATTATCCAGAAACCCAGACCCAACTGTTACCCATTTCGTTCCGTTACATACTTCAGCATAAGTCGATCCCGATACGGTTGTGGTTCCACCACCGCCACCGCCACCGGATGCCGGATTTAGGGCAACCAACATAACCCCAGTTGAGGCTGTTCCACCACCAGTCGATACTAATGACCCTGTCAAAACACCTGTTGCGCCTGCTGTTGCTTGGACACTGTCTGCAACAGACATAGGGTTAAAGCAGGTATATGGGTTCACCAGTCCTTGAATATCAGAACGTTTCGTGAAACCACTTGGGGGGGTATAGGTAGTGGTTACAGATGTACAGGAAGAACCATCAAAGCCTGAAGCAGCAGAATCCGTATCCGCCGCACCAAACCATACAAGTTGGGTATTGGCGGCGGTTGTAGTCATGCTATTTGATGTCAGAGTCCAAGGGTTGCTCGAAGTGGCCGAAGTGGTTTGATTACTGATGTTGATGGGGGAGGTGGTATCAACACCAGAATAGGCAACAACCGATCCAGATATTGACCAAGATGAACTATCAATATAATCAAGATTTGTTTCGGTACCTGTCGCAACTTTATATGCAATTGTCCAGCATTGACCATCGGGGCTACCTACATCAGTTCTTTGAAGCTCCGTAAAGCCAGCAGGCCATGTAATGCTTGCGCACCCGTCATCATTAACAGCATAAAGCAAGAGATCGCCTGCGGCTGTACCGGCTGGAACGGGTATGCTCAATGTTAAGCTAGAAGTTCCGCCATCCCCTTCTTTGTGCGCAGAATTTACGCCGACAAAAGAAATACCACCAGAGCCACCACTGGTTGTCACTGTATCTGTTGTACTTGTACCAGTTGTATTATAGCGCATTAAACCAAGATTGGTGCCATCGCACGTAAGGTCGGTATTCACGGCCTCGGTTTCCAATTTTATTGGTGCAGTGCTTGGAGGGGAAGCACTGGTACTCCCGACCTCTGCCCAGCTTGTACCATCACAGACTTCCACTGTTTTTGTACCACTTCCTCCACCACTGCCAGAGCCTTTAAAAACCGCGATGGCACCAGGTTTAACAGCATCATTATCTGCAGTCCATGTATTAGTTACCACGCCTGTCGATGACAGAATTTGGTAAATATTGTAGGTCGAACTAGCGGTTGCTCCACCAGGTATCAATGTCCATCCAGGTGATACGGAGATTGTTCCATATCCGGCAGGTTGATCATAAACACCAAATGCAATAGCGTTCGCGGAAGTTGTACTTGGGGTTGTCACCGCCAATGTCTTTTCGTAGCCAGAGCCATTAAAAGCTGCTGCATCAACAGGTGAAGAGGTCAGGACTCCGCTTACCTCAATCGTCTGGATTGTAATCCAGTTTACACAGGTACTATTGGTAAACGATACCGTAAAGGTAGATCCTGTGCTGGTAACCGGTGCGCTCCATATACCAACATTCATTCCCCATACATTTGTAAAATTACTGGCAACAGCTTTGCTATAGGTATTTCCTTTCGTATCGGAAACTGTAGTGCTATTTTCCAAATCACAATATTGGGAACCATCCCCCATGCCTGAAATTAGAACAACGATAGAGTTTCCAACGGCGGGATTGGAAGAAAATGTACGAGAGTTATCATTATTAACCGCAGCCGTCGCTTGAACGATAGCAGGAGCAGATCCTCCACCACCATTCAAATTATAGCGGAGTTGCCCTGTTGCTGTGCTATCGCACATTGGGTTTGTTTGAACCGTTTCGTCATCCAGTTTCGAGCTGCCGCCGGTGATCGGTACCCAACTCGTGCCGTTGCACATCTCTATGGCATTTCCGTTCGTGGCCATCACGCCTGTCGATGTTCCATCGCATGTTAGCAATGCCTTGTCAGGTAGAAGTAGCCCTCCACCAATGCTCGCCGATCCCGTTGTTTCTATGTTTTTCCCGATGGTGGCCGTTTGAGGTGTTCCGGCCTTAATATTCCACAATCCGCCAGATGCCCCTGTCGCCTCCTGATAGGTAAAGGAGCTAATAATATCATCATCTGTCTCCGCCGCTTTCGATACAAGCGGCAAATCAGTGGCATCAGCTAAACTTCCGTTGCTATCCACATCCGCTGTCGCAAAATCACGGCAGGTCGTGGTGAAAGCTTTATCCGGGCCCGCTGAAATCAGCGCAACCACAGGATAGGCTGTTGAGGCTATCCCACCCAGCATATTGGCATTACAACCACTTCCGGACGTTGTTGCACCGTGATTCCACACGCAATAACCGTATTCTGTTCCCCATGGGTCTTTCTTATTAATCCCCAAAGATAACGGAACAAGGCCGCCATTGGTCGGATAAGGTTCAGTTGTTGCTGCACGCCATTCTACAGGTTCGACATACCCATCAGAATCGCAATCCCCACTATTCGACTGATTGGCTGTTGCCATCACCGCTACTTGTGACCCAATCGCCATCTGGTTTTCGGCGGTATTCATTTTGGTCAGTCGCACTGACGTCGCCAATGGCCCCTTCATAAAGGTCATCACCGCCGCACCCAGCAACCCCACCAACGCTATCGCACCAAAAATCGCCAGAAATACGTTCCCGGATTCAGATTTTGATTGAAACCTTAAACACATTTGTTGAATGTCCTAACAGCCCAGAAGTAATTATATAAAAAGTTGGTGATTATCTATTTTATGAAGAATTTATGTATATATACTTAAATAGTGCCCAGAAAGATTGAGTAACGGGCGAATCAGATGGGTAATTCTACTACAACTCCCTCAAAAATTGACATGTATTTATTGTTCGATGCGAAAAGGGGGGGAATGTTAGAGAGATTGAATGCCCTTGGTCGTTGAATATTCGAAATGCAATGGGGTATCGGGATGCAATTGGGTATGGATGGCATGCGCCGCATGTGCCGCGTCCGCAAAACCAGTCAGGATTAATTTCAGTTTATGGGGATAGGTTGCAATATCGCCCACTGCATAAATGCCCGAAATAGTGGTGGCTGCAGTGCCTTGGGTCGTGGTGATATGTGAATTTTCTAAATTCAGCCCCCATTCTGCAATTGGCCCGAGGCTAGCCGACAACCCGAAAAACGGGAGCAACATATCGGCATCAAGTAGTCTGGAATGGTTGTCGAGATCAGTCACTTCAACTTGTTTCAAAATACCGTCCTCGCCATGCAAAGCCGATAATTGATAAGGGGTTACCAGTTCAACCACGCCCGAAAGCGTGTATTCCTGCAATTTTTCAAGGCTTGCGGGGGCGGCGCGGAATTTATCACGCCTATGAACCACATAGATTTTCGCAGCAATTTCAGCAAGGGAATTTGCCCAATCCACTGCACTGTCGCCGCCACCCGCAATCACAACTTTTTTGCCGCGGAAAATGTCGCGGGAACGGACGGCATAAAAAACCGATTTCCCTTCATATTGTTCAAGGCCGTCAAGGGGGGGGCGGTGTGGGCCGAAAGCCCCTGCGCCCCCCGCAATGATAATGGCGCGTGTGTGAATTTCATTTTGTTTGGAGGTGGTGACGGTAAAATCACCCGCCATACCCGCGACGCCGATCACTTGCTGTCCCAGATGGTAAACAGGGGCAAAAGGGGCGGCTTGTTGTTCCAATTGTTCAATCAATGCTGCGCCCGAAATAGAGGGTTCGGCAGGAATGTCATAGATGGGTTTTTCAGGGTAAAGCGCCGTGCATTGCCCGCCGATCTGGTCAAGGCTGTCAACCACATGGCATTTTAACCCCAGCATGCCGCACTGAAACACCGCAAAAAGCCCCACAGGCCCTGCGCCGATAACCACAACATCTGTTTTCAACATCTCTGACATGGGGTATATGTAACCAAATTGATGGATTTTGAACAGATATGATTTACAAGACATCTTCCGAAGAAGAAACAATCAAGGCCGCCGCCGCATTTGCCGCCACCCTGAAACCCCGTGACATCATTTTGCTCAACGGTGATTTGGGTATGGGTAAATCTGTGTTTTCGCGGGCGGTTATTCGGACGATCACCCATAATCCTGACCTTGATGTCCCAAGCCCGACTTTTACCCTTGCCCAGACCTATAACACGCCCATGGGGGATGTTTGGCATTTCGATTTATATCGCCTGAAAGACCCCGAAGAACTTTATGAAATCGGGTGGGAAGATGCCTTAAGTTCAGGCATTATTCTGGTTGAATGGCCTGAGCGGTTGAACTATTTAACTCCGAAGAAATCCATTACTGTCACGCTCACGCAGGGAGAAACCCCGACATCCCGCGTTATTACGGTTGAAAGATGAATGACAAATGACGATTGAAACTGCTTTTCTGGTCTGCGCGGGCATGGGAACGCGGATGAAGCCGCTGACCGATACTTGTCCTAAACCTTTACTCCCCTTAAACGGTAAACCGTTGCTTGCGTATATCTTTGATCAATTGCGAAGGACTGAGGTCAATAAGGTAACTGTCAATTCGCATTATCTACCCGAGCAAATTACAGCCTATCTGAACACTATAAAAGATTTTGCCCTGACAGAATCGTTCGAACCTGTTTTATTGGAAACGGGTGGCGGTTTGGTTAAAGCGTTGGATAGTTTAGGTGAAAAACCGTTCCTGATGATTAATGGGGATGCGTTCTGGATAGATGATGAAGGTCACAACACTCTGCAAGAACTGGAAGAGCAGTTCGATGACACGGAGATGGATATCCTCCTCTGCATCACACCAGTCACCCGCATGAAACTAACCGAAGGGGTGGGCGATTATGATGTTCTGCCCGATGGGCGGCTACGCCGCAATTTGGAAAAACGCGGAACACATATGTTTACAGGCATCCGCATTTTGAACCCCGCCATTATGGCTGGATACCCCGAAGACAAATTCTCGTTCCTGAAAAATATGGATGAAGCCGAGAAAAAAGGCCGTTTATATGGCTATGTGATGAATGGTGATTGGCACCATATCAGCACCCCCGAAGATTTAACACGCGTTGAAAACCACCTGAAGGATATTTAACATGACGAAACTTTTTCTGACTGCCCTCCTCCTGACAACCGCCATTGTTCCTGCGTTTGCCGAAGATGTTGCGCCACAAAGCAAACAGGAAATAACTTTGTCCTTTGCCCCCGTCGTCAAACAAGTTGCGCCATCCGTTATCAACATTTTTACCAAACGTGTAGTGACCCGTAACGTATCACCTTTTGCAAATGATCCTTTATTTGCACAAATGTTTCCGAATATGGGGATTCCGCAACAACGTCTCGAGGGATCATTGGGGTCAGGCGTGATTGTGGATAGTGAAGGATTAGCTGTGACCAATGCCCATGTTATTCGCGGCGCGAACGAGATTACCATTTCATTATCAGACGGGCGTGAATTCCCTGCGAAAATCGTGATGCAAGATGATGCTTCAGATTTGGCGATCTTGAAAGTTGATACCAAGGGTGAGAAATTTCCCGCAGCCCGCCTTCAAACCAGTGAGAATTTAGAGGTCGGTGATTTGGTGATTGCCATCGGTAACCCGTTCGGCGTAGGACAAACCGTGACCAGCGGTATTATTTCAGCGCTTGCGCGGTCATCGATGAATATCAACAATTATAATTTCTTTATCCAGACTGATGCGGCGATTAACCCCGGGAATTCTGGTGGGCCGTTAGTCAGTATGTCAGGCGGTGTGATTGGCATTAATTCTGCTATTTATTCAAAAGACGGCGGATCATTGGGCATCGGCTTTGCTATACCGTCCGAGATGGTAAGAACTGTTTTGTCCGCCGTTAAAAATGGTCAAGTCTCCAAAGCAGGTGATTTGGTTCACCCATGGATTGGGATTACGGCGCAAGATATTACTGCAGATATTGCGGCGTCTCTCGGCCTGAAAGCACCCATAGGCGCGCTTATCTCTGATATTCATGAAGCGTCCCCTGCGGTTACAGCCGGATTAAAACAAGGGGATGTTGTGACCGCGGTCAACGGACATACCATCAAGGATGCACCTGAAATGAGATTCCGTTTGGCAACACTTGGTCTGGGCGAAAAAGCGGAAATTACCTACAAGCGCGGTGGCGAGGAAGCCAAAACAACTATTCAATCCATCAAACCGCCCGATAGCCCCCCACGCAATGAAACCAAGATCAAGGGTCAAAACCCATTGGCTGGCGCAAGTGTTGCCAATATCAACCCTGCGGTTGAGGTGGAACTTGGCCTGAAAGATGCTCCGTCCCGAGGCGTGGTGGTCACAGCCGTGACGCCGAATACATTATCCGCGCGGGTTGTAAATGTGGGCGATATCATTCTGGCGGTCAACGGAAACCGCATCATTGGTGCCGACCAAGTCCAAAAAGAAATGGAACACATGACCCGCCAAGGGTGGATTTTAAAAGTCATTTCAGGTGGGCAGGAACGGACATTGATGGTGCGTTAGGCGACGATACGACCATCAACAATCGTAATGGTGCGGTCGCAATTTTTTGCGAACTCTGGATCATGGGTGACGGCGACGACAGCGCAGCCGTCTTCGCGGGATAGTTTTTTCAAAATTTCCTGAACTGTTTTGCTGGATTCTGTGTCCAGATTTCCGGTGGGTTCATCCGCAAAAATCATGCGCGGATTATTGGCCAGCGCCCGCGCAATGGCAACCCTTTGGCGTTGTCCACCCGATAATTGGGAGGGGAGTTTATCCAGATGATCGGCAAGACCCAGCTTATCTAGTTTTTCGGTTGCCACTTTCTTGATTTCGCTGTCACTTAATTTGCCAAGGCGGCGCATCGGCATGGTCACGTTTTCAAGAGATGTAAATTCAGGCAACAAGAAGTGAAACTGAAACACAAACCCCATTTGTTCGAGCCTTATTTGCGCCAGTTTCTTTTGGTTGTAGCCTGTAATATCAACATCATCGATAAAGATTTTACCCGACGTCGGACTATCCAAAAGCCCCAGCAAATAAAGCAGAGAGGACTTCCCCGAACCGGATGGACCTTTAATCGCCGTGAATTCATGGGTGCGGATTTCAACCGAAGCCTCTTTGACCAAAGTCACGGGCAGAGCCTCGGTCGTGAGGGTGCGGGAGATATGATCGGCGCGCATAATAACAGGTTTTAAATCCATCATGATCCTCCGCGCAGGACATCAACCGGCATTAATTGTGCGCCTTTGCGAGCAGGAAGATAGGCCGCGAGAACCGCCGCACAAATGGCAAAAGCCGCAGCAATTACAAATTGTTCAAAGCCCCATGAGACGGGCATATAAATCACATCACTGCTCCCCGGGGGTTTGAATTTGATATTGCTAAGCCCCTGTATCATTAGTGCGCCGAGCGGTATGCCGATCATATTACCCGCAATCCCCAGCAGCACACCTTGTATCAAAAAAATACGGCGAATATCTTCGGATTGGAAACCCATTGATTTCAAAATGGCAATATCGCGGTGTTTTTCCATGACGACAGTCGAGATCACATTATAAATTCCAAAGGCCGCCACAATCAACACCGCACTGACCACCGAATACATGATGATATTGCGGATCGCCAAGGTGTTCATCAAATCTGCCGATTGTTCCTGCCATGATTCTGATTTATAGCCGACAATGGATTCAATATCTTTGGACATAGCAAGCGCCTGTTGTGGGTCATCGAGTTTTACCAAAATCGAATTGATACGGTTAGGGCGGTTAAAGAGGGTTTGGGCGCGTTTCAGGTTGATAAACCCTTGCCCCCTGTCATATCCGCCACGACCTGTTTTAAAGATGCCCACGATCTTGAAACGCTTTACATCCCCGCTGGGTGCAACCACTGTAATCATATCATTGAGGGAGAGAGACAAATCTTTGGCAAGGGTTACTCCGATCAGGATGCCGTCAGGGTTCCCGAACAATCTTTCGAGACTTCCTTCAACCATATAATTACGGATGGTTGAAACAGAGTCGATTTCTTCGGGGATCATGCCGCTCAGAGTAATGCCTGTTTCCTGCCCCGCATAGGTGATAATCCCTTGTCCTGCAAGGACTGGCGAGGCCACAAGACCTGGGGTATTTTTCAATTTGCCGAGAATTTTTTCATAGCCGCGAATACCGCGTGTCTCAGTCAATGGCGTGACATTGCGGATAGAGACCATGCTATCTTTATAAAGTTTTTGTGCAGGTTGAATGCGCGGTTCGCGGTATTCATCGCTGATCGTAATATGGGGGGAATTATCAACGAGGCGTTTAATAAAGTCTTGCTCCGACCCTTGCATAATCGATGAAATCCCGAGGAAGAACGCAACCCCCAGAATAATCCCCATGAGCGAGACAAAGCTTTGCCGCTTGCGGGCGAGGAGATGTTTAAGGGCGATGAAAGCAAGAAGGCGCATTTTATTTTACGCTTTCTGTGTAGGGTTTCACCCGAACCTTTTGCCCGTCTTTTAGGTTTTTATCAAAGGGAACGACGACAGTGTCGGATGATGCCAAACCATTTGTAATCTGTACATTATCGACATTCTGAATGCCTGTTGTGACCGTCACAGTTTGCAGAACACCATCCCGAACAAGTTGAACTTTATTCTTGTTCGCGAGGGCCGTTGCGGGGATCAGCAAAGCATTATCGACTTTCTGAATGATGATATTTGTTTCAACCGTCATACCGATCATCAGCGGGTTATTACTGTCATCAAAGGTGATGCGGACCCTGTAACTCCGCGCCACGGAATCACCTTTCGGGGTGATGGCGGAGATTTTACCGTGATAGACTTTATCAGGGAAGGCATCTGATTGGATGAGCACTTCCTGACCCACGGAGACTTGCGGAATATCTTCTTCATCAACCTCGGCAGTAATGCGCATAGGCGCGCAGCACGACATATAAAAAACAGGTTGAGCCGCAGCAATTAATTCGCCGACTTCGCCATCTCGTCTGATAATCAGGCCGTCCGCGGGGGCAATCAAGGTTAGGTAAGAGGCCTGTGCCTTGGCTTTTTCGATTTGTGCGGTCAGGCTATCCACATCGGATTTGGCTTGTTCCAGAATATCACGGCTGATCGATCTGGTTTTAAACAATTGTTCTTTGCGAAATAAATCAGATTTAGAAAAAACAAGGCGTGCATTCAAATCGGCAATCGCCGCTTGTTGTTCCGTATCCTCTAACCTTGCCAGAACTTCGCCCCGTTGAACGGTTTGACCTTCGATCGCCCGCAATTCGATGAGATGGGCAGAAGTCCGTGGTGCAATCGGTACCATAATCGTCGGTTCAACGGTGCCTGTTGCATAAACGGCCTCAATCGCCTGTCCTTGATGCGGGGTTGCGACAGCCACGTCCTTTGCGAGGACAAAGAACGACACGGCAAACCCCAACCCGATAGAGGCCAAAAATATCAGGAAAATGGCAATTTTTTTATTCATATTCAGGATGTTACTCTTTTTCTATCCGCCTGTTAATCCCCTATGAGCCCATCAAGATAGTTCTTTTGTGGAATTAGTCTTGCGTTTTGTGGATTGTTTGGGTAAACATTCTATATTCCCCTAAATCTTTGGTCATCATAAACGCCCCGCGCGATTACGACCCACGGGTTAAAAAATGGAATTTTAAGTTAGGAAAAAAAGATGGCTAAATTTGCCCCTGTAGAATTTTTTAAACAAGTCCGCGTTGAGGCCAAAAAAGTAACTTGGCCAACCCGTCAGGAAACAATCGCAAGCACAATCGCCGTATTTATCATGGTTGTGATTGCATCCATCTTCCTGTTTGTGGCTGACCAAGCGCTGGCTTTCTTGGTTGAGTTTGCATTGGGCTT
>MEMI01000021.1:10257-15518 GCA_001767915.1 Alphaproteobacteria bacterium RIFCSPHIGHO2_02_FULL_46_13
GGATATGTCAGACCAAATCTGGCACCTTGTAAAAGATACGCCAAAGGTCACTGGTTTCCTTGGTGGTGGCAACAAACCTGTGCCAATTTCCGAGAAAGAAGCCGCTCGTTTGATGACCCAATTGCAAGAAGGTATCGAAAAACCTCGCGCCGCCATCACATTCGAAATCGGCGAGAAAGTCAAAGTCATGGAAGGCCCGTTTGCGTCCTTCGAAGGCATGGTTGAAGAAATCGACGAAGCCAAAGGCCGCGTTAAAGTATCCGTATCGATCTTCGGTCGTGCGACGCCTGTTGAACTGGAATTCGGACAAGTTGAAAAGACCTAAGTCTTTTCAAATAGCCATTAAAAAACCCGCGAGTTGTTCGCGGGTTTTCTTTTTTTCTTAAAACGCCAAGCGTTGAATATCCCTGATTTGCGGAATGGCTTTGAGTTTTGCCATTACATCATCACTGACTTTTGTATCAACGGAAACCAAAGCAATTGCTGTTTTTCCCTCAGACACACGGCCTAAACGGAAATCGGCAATGTTGATCTTGGCGTCTGATAATGCTGTTCCTAGCGCCCCGATCATTCCCGGTTTGTCTTCGTTGCGGATAAGCAACATATTCTGGGTCAGTGCGGCTTCAATCGGTACGCCTTCGATGCTCACAATACGCGCTTCACGACCTGCGAATAATGTTCCGGTTACGGTGTGGACGCCACCTTCACAAGTCAGGGTGATGGTGATGGCGGTTGGCCATTCGGTGGTGTCGTTGGTGCGGATGTCAGAGACCACAATGCCTTTGGACTTGGCGATTTCTGGTGCGTTGACCATATTTACGGACTCGCTCATGTCTTTTAAAACATCTGCCAGAATACAAGCGGTTAGGGGACGGGTATTCAACGGAGAGACTGCACCAATATAATTAATATCTATTTTCTTGATCGCAGATGTCGCAATTTGTCCCGCCAAACGACCAATTCCTGCCGCCAAAGCCATATAAGGCTTCAGTTTCGGGGCATCCTCGGCAGAGATGGACGGCATATTGATCGCGTTGATAATTGCACCGTTCAGCAAATAATCAGAGATTTGTTCTGCGACCTGTATCGCAACATTCACCTGAGCCTCGGATGTTGAGGCGCCCAGATGCGGGGTACAAATCACATTTGGGTGACCGAATAACACGTTGCTTTCTGCGGGTTCTACATCGAATACGTCTAATGCTGCGCCTGCAACATGACCGCTATCAAGGGCGGCTTTTAAATCATCTTCAACAATCAATCCGCCACGGGCGCAGTTGATAATACGGACGCCCTTTTTCATTTTGGCGATTGCCGCAGCATCAATCATTTTTGATGTTTTTTCGGTTTTCGGAACATGGATAGTGATAAAATCGGCGCGTTTATAAATGTCTTCCAATTCCACCTGTTCAACACCGATTTCTGCCGCCCGTTCTTTGGTCAAAAACGGGTCATAGGCAATCACCTTCATACCGAGGCCAATGGCACGGTTAGCAACAATCGACCCGATATTTCCGGCGCCGATCAACCCCAAAACCTTGGAATAAATCTCAACACCCATAAATTTCGATTTTTCCCATTTACCCGCATGAGTGGAGGCGGAGGCCTGCGGAATTTGACGAGCCAGCGCCATCATCATGGCAATTGTATGTTCTGCCGTTGTAATCGAATTTCCAAAGGGTGTATTCATGACAATCACACCCGCCGCAGTCGCCGCAGGCACATCAATCGTATCCACCCCGATCCCAGCGCGACCGATTACTTTCAGTTTTTTGGCATGTGCCAAAACTTCTTTGGTAATTTTGGCGGAGGAGCGGCAGGCAACGGCGTCATAATCGCCAATAATGCCACTGATTTCCTCAGGAGACAGACCCGCCTTGATATCGACATCCAACCCATTACGGCGGAAAATCTCTTCGGCCAGTTTATCCATTTTATCAGCGATTAAAACCTTTGGCATTGACGACACTCCTCAGTAAATCTAAGTCATTTGAATTGCATTGCACAATTGTAAGACTTTTTTAAAGCAATGGCTATAGCCTTGCGTAACCTTGAAAACTTCTGTATCCATTAAATTATGACTATATCAACAACAACACTCCCCAATGGTATCCGTATTGTCACCGACAGATTGGCTGGCGCAGAAAGTATCGCGCTTGGCGTCTGGGTCGGGGTTGGGACACGGCACGAGGACAGGGCGCAAAACGGCATCGCCCATATGTTGGAACATATGTTGTTCAAGGGTACGCCGTCACGCACCGCCAAAGTTATTTCAGAAGTGATCGAGGATGCGGGCGGCCACATGAATGCCTATACGGGGCGCGAGACAACCGCCTATTACGTTCATGTTTTAAAAGACCATACGGATCTGGCGCTCGATGTACTCGCGGATATGTTGCAAAACTCGATCTTCCCCGAAGATGAGCTGGAGCGCGAACGTGCAGTCATTATCCAAGAAATTCATATGTATGAAGACACCCCCGATGATGTGGTGTTCGAACGCGCACAAATGGCGGCCTATCCAGATCAAGCCCTTGGTGCATCAGGACTAGGCACAATTGATATTGTTAAAAATATTAGCCAGAAAGATTTAAAGGACTATATCGCAAGCCGTTATACAGCCGATAAAATCGTCATTTCTGCCGCAGGTGCGGTGGAGCATGATGATTTTGTGGAAAAGGTCAGGGCTTTATTTGGAAAGATGTCGCCTGCACAAAACTCGCCAAGCTGGATGTCGCCTGCGCATTACCAACCGACCCCTAGTCTGGTTGAGAAAGATACCGAACAAGCGCATCTGGTGATTGGCTTCCAAGGCATATCCCATTCCGACCCCGCTTATTCCGCGATGCGGATTTTATCCAGTGTTCTGGGTGGCGGCACATCGTCTCGTCTATGGCAGGAAGTGCGCGAGAAACGCGGCCTTGTTTATTCCATTCATAGTTTCAGGGATTCTTATGTCGATGATGGTCAATTCGGCGTTTATGCGGGCAGCAGCCCCGACAACCTGAAAGAAATGGTGCCGATTATATTGGACGAGATTGTCAAAATTCAGAACGGCATCACCGACCATGAATTAGCCCGCGCCAAAATCCAGATTATTTCGGGTGCCCGCATGGGTCGCGAAAAAGTCATGAGCCGCGTTGATCAACAAGGCCGCCATATGCTGAATTACGGATCACCTTTCGATATTTCCGACCTGACATCGGCGGTGAATGCAGTGACCCAAGAAGATATTATCCGTCTGGCAAAATTCGTGTTTTCAACACCACTTCTGGTGTCTGCCGTCGGGCAATTGGATACATTAATGCCGTACGACGAGATGAAGAAGCGTTTAACGGCTTAAAATATGCCCCATTAAATAAAGAGAGCCTGTGATTAGAACTCGGGCAGGTTTCGTTTCATTTTCGGCAATCTGGCGGAGTGCTGCATCCAGAGATGATGCGGCCGGAATATTCAAAGATTTTGCCAATTCATCGGCAGTTAAGCTTAATGGCTGGTCGGGAATAGTAATTGCCTGAGCCGAGGTTGTTTTCGGAAGCAGAAAATTTGCGAATTCGGTCGGGTTTTTGGTGTTGAGCATGCCCAAGATCAAATGCAATGGTTTCCCATCTTCTGCAGCCCATTTGGAGGCTTGCTCGCCCAATATCATTCCCCCGCTGTCATTATGACCGCCATCGATCCAGAGTTCGATGTGGGGGGGCAATAGATCAACCAGTGCGCCAGAAGTTAAGCGTTCCAGACGCCCCGGCCATCTGGCATGGGTCAGGCCATGTTCAAAGGCGGATAATGGCAATGGTAATTTGTCCTGAACCGCTAGCAAAGTCATGGCGGCGGTTGCCGCGTTCCCGTATTGATGGTCGCCCAGTAAATTCGGTTTCGGGAATTCATAGATATTGGTTTGGGTATGAAGGATCAAGCGGTCGGGCAATACGTCATAGCCCCATTCGATCCCGTGGCGATACAGGGGGGCGTTATGGGCGTTTGCAATATCTTCGAACACATCCATCACGCCAGCCACCAGCCCAGCGCGGATTTGAGGACCAACGATGCAGGGAACATTCTGTTTGATAATGCCTGCTTTCTCACGCGCGATACCAGCCAGATCTGTTCCGAGGAATTTCACATGGTCGCGGGAGATAACGGTGATGGTTGTGGCAAGTGGTGACGGGATCACGTTCGTTGCATCGAACCGTCCGCCCATTCCGACCTCGACCACACATAGATCAGCTTGCCTCCGCGAGAAGGCCAGAAAGCCAGCCGCGGTGATGATTTCGAATGAGGTTGTTTCTTGGCCTTTATTTGCGGCCTCTACCTCTTCGATTACATTGATCAGGTCAGGGGTTGAAATTTCCTGACCGTTCAGAACAATCCGTTCGTTAAAGCGCACCAGATGGGGTGAGGTCATCACATGGCAACTCAAGCCTGCGGCCTCTGCCACTGCACGCATAAAAGACAAGGTCGAACCTTTGCCATTTGTGCCCGCCACATGAAGAACGGGCGGCATTGATAAATGCGGATTACCCAGATCGTTCAATAAACGATCTGTCCGTTCCAGATTAGGGTCAATCGCGCGGGGGTAATAGGTGGTGAGCCGATCGAGAACCGATTGAAGACGCGGATCAGGGTCAAACTGGTCCGGCATCATTCGATTGATATCGCTATTTTTTTGCGGCACGTTTTGAAACACCAATTGGCGTCGGGGCGGCATCAACCGGATCATTCGCTGGTGTCAGTTGGTTGACAGTTGCGTGTGGCGCAAAGGCTGTTTTCCCGGCAAATAAACCTGATTTCGCAGAACCTGCTTTGCCCGCGCCTATTCCTGAACCATTACCTTTTTGGTTGAGTGATCCTGTGCGGTTCATCAGAAGATTCAAAATCCGTCCGATGGTTTCTTTCAAATCTTTACGCGCAACGACCATATCGACCATTCCGTGATCGCGGAGATATTCAGCGGTTTGGAAACCTGCCGGTAATTGTTCACGAATGGTTTCTTCAATCACGCGTTTCCCTGCAAACCCGATCAGGCAGCCTGGTTCAGCCATATGAATGTCACCGAGCATGGCGAATGATGCGCTCACGCCGCCTGTTGTTGGGTCGGTCAAGAGAACGATATAAGGAAGGCCAGCATCTTTGACCATACGTACGGCAATGACTGTGCGTGGCAATTGGATGAGGGACACCATACCTTCTTGCATCCGCGCACCGCCTGATGCGGGAATAGCAATCAGGGCGGCGTTTTTAGAAACGGCGGTTTCAGCGGC
>MEMI01000022.1:0-14731 GCA_001767915.1 Alphaproteobacteria bacterium RIFCSPHIGHO2_02_FULL_46_13
GGCATTTAATCCGACAACATAAAGTGGTTCGTTATTCTCGGTAAAGCCGCCACCGACACCGATGCCGCGACGTTGTCCGACGGTATAATGGACGATGCCTTCGTGTGTGCCTAAAACACGACCGTCGAGATGGACGATTTGTCCTTGGCGTTTGGCCTCTGGCGCAATTTTGGTCACAACGGATGCATAATCACCGTTCGGGACAAAACAAATATCTTGGGAGTCGGGCTTTGCGGCATTCAGCAACCCTAAGCGTTCCGCGTGCTCACGGGTGATGTCTTTTGACCAGCCGCCGAGCGGGAAGCGCAAGAAATCCAATTGGTCTTGGGTGGTTGCGAACAGGAAATAGCTTTGGTCTTTGCTGGCGTCCACTGCGCGGTGCAACTCCGCCACGCCTTGCTCATTCATGATGCGTTGGACGTAGTGACCTGTCACCATGCAATCTGCATTCAGGTCACGCGCAACTTTTAACAGGTCTTTGAATTTGACTGTTTGGTTACATTTCACACAGGGGATCGGAGTCTCGCCTTTTAAATAGGAGGAGACGAAATCTTCGATCACGGATTCTTTGAAATTATTTTCGTAGTTTAAAACATAGTGCGGGAAGCCGCGTTCTTCGGCCACGCGTTTCGCGTCATAAATATCTTTGCCCGCACAGCATGCGCCTTTTTTGGCGAGAGCTTCGCCATAGTCGTAGAGCTGGAGCGTGATGCCGATGACATCATAACCTTGTTCGTGGAGCAGGGCAGCCGCCACGGACGAGTCAACGCCGCCCGACATGGCAACGACCACGCGGGTATCTTGGGGGGATTTTGCAAATCCTAAACTGTTCAGGCCTGAATTCATGGGGGCAATATAGGCATAAGTTGATGAAAAAGCAAACTTTTTACATAAGTTATAGGTGCGGTTTGTTGGGAGGGAAAGTGAGGCATTCCATTTCCCTCACCCAGCTCCGGCTAAGGGCTTTTGCCCTAAGCCTTCGCAACCCTCTCCCGCGGGGAGAGGGGAAGAAGAGGATTTTAGGGGGGAATAATTCTTCATATTCAATAGTTCGTTTTGCTGGTTTACCAATTTTTCCGCGAGGGCGGCGCGGTGTTGCCAGCAGGTGCGCAGGAATTGGCGATAGGCCTGAAAATGGCGCATGAAATCTTTTGCGGGGCGGGATGTCGCGCCGTGTTTTAAGGCGTTGCAGCGTGAGATGGATTTACCCTCTGCCGTGCGCGGGCCGGTTGAGTTTTGCCATGGTGACCATGCACGGATCGCCGCGCTGTGTCTCGCGCGGCGTTCGTCTGTCCATCCGCTGGACGTGCGGTGATAGGGCTTATTACTCATGCTATAACGGCCTAGTACTGGCGAGATAGCGTTGGGTCATGGCGAGGTTTCCTGCCCTGTAATTTTCGCGGAAGGCTTGCTGGACTTTTAAGGCGATGAGCAAACGCTCTACACGAATGCCCCCGTCATTGTAAGTCACCTGATCATGTTCGAGCATTTTATGGGTCAGTTCATTGAGGCGTAAAGATTGTTTGAGCAGACAGGAATCCAAAGAGCGTATGTCACCATATTCGCAATCAATCGCCGCAGGGTTGATAATATCCGTCATCGCGGAATAGCTCATCACCAGATCGGCGTAATAATCATGTTTCGGGGTGTATTTTTCGGGTGGCTTCCATGAAAAAGTTGGTTTGGTTGGTTCGGTTTGGGCTTCTGGTGGGGTGCTGGTTGTATTGGTCATTTATAATCTCCATGTTTCATTTTTCTTTGAGTATAAGGAATATAGTCCTATTTGTCAAGGATTGGGTGGGTTGACATTCTGTTATGTTATAATGTAACACAACTCTATGGACGAATTGTGGATCAAACCAAAAGGAGTTTTTAAACATGAAAAAATTTATTCAACCTGCAAGTGGCGTTTTCTTGGCTCTGACCGTGCCTGTTTTTGCCGTGATCGGGTTTCATGTTTTGGCAAGACAGGATATCGGGGGGATGATGTCTCCCCATCATGATGTGAAGGCGATGAATGTAGAGCATACATCCTCTGGCGGATGTTGCTGTCCTTATTGCACGCAGATAGCACAATAATTTTTGATGTCAGGATATTTAGAATGAGTACACATAAATTGCCCGTAACCGTATTGTCCGGATTTCTGGGTGCTGGAAAAACGACTTTGCTTAATCATGTTTTGAACAACCGCGAAGGAAAGCGCGTGGCGGTGATTGTGAATGATATGAGCGAGGTGAATATTGATGCGGAATTGATCAAATTCGGCGGTGCGAATTTATCGCGCACCGAAGAAAAATTGGTCGAGATGACCAATGGGTGCATCTGCTGTACTCTGCGCGATGATTTGCTTCAGGAAGTGCGCGCTTTATCAGAGAGCGGGAAATATGATTACCTGTTGATCGAAAGCACAGGGATTGCCGAGCCTTTGCCCGTTGCCAGTACCTTTGAATTCAGGGATGAAGCGGGGGAGAGTTTGTCCGATGTGGCAGAGCTGGATACAATGGTCACAGTTGTTGATGCAGCGAATTTAATCGCCCAATATAGTTCAACCGATTTTCTGAGGGATGTGGGGGAGAGTTTGGGCGAAGATGATCAACGCACATTGGTGGATTTGTTGGTCGAACAAATTGAATTTGCCAATGTCATCGTTTTGAACAAGGCCGATCTGGTAACGCCCGCACAACTGGATACGGTTCAGGCGATTATCCGTGGTTTGAATGCCAAAGCCAAGATCATCATATCGACATTGGGGCAGGTTGATTTGAAAGAGATTCTGGATACAAAACTTTTTAATCTGGAAGACGCCCAAGAACATCCGTTGTGGGCACAGGAATTATATCATCCGCATGACCCCAATCCTGAAACAGTGGAATACGGTATCACCAGTTTTGTTTACCGTGCCCGAGAACCATTTGACCCGAAAAAAATATATCAATTTTTTGACGAGGAATGGAAAGGGGTTATTCGCGCCAAGGGATTTTTCTGGGTGGCAACACGGCCTGATTTTGTGGGCGAGGTGGCGCAGGCCGGTGCGTTTGTCAAACATCAGGGAATAGGCAGATGGTGGGCGGCGATCCCTAAAAACAAATGGCCGGCGGGTGATGAATTCGAAAAAATTATCAGTGCCTATTGGTCGGATGACTATGGCGACAGGCGTCAGGAAATTGTCTTTATCGGGTTGGTCGGGCAAATGGATGAAACGGATTTAAGGCAGCGTCTGGACGCGGCCTTGGTGCGCGATTATCTGGAAGATGGTCAGGATTGGGATCATCTGGATGACCCGTTCCCGAAATGGTTTCAGAAAGCGGCCTAAAGCCATTCCGGTTTTGCCCCCGGGATCGCTAGAACAAGACCGTCCAATTCCTCGCGCATAATAATCTGGCAGGAGAGGCGGGATTTTTTGGTGAGGTTGAAGGCGAGGTCGAGCGTGGTTGTTTTCAATTTGTCTTAGCTTGACTTATATTATTATTGAGTAAGTAGTTGAAGCTGGCTGTCAGAAGTTCTGGACGGGTAATATTTTGCTTTCTGGATATGCCCGTTTAAATATCCAAAAGCGGCTCCTCTATCAACCCCTATGCGCAGAGTCGTAAACGTTGGGATGGTGGCGGATGTATCTAATGTTCCAAGGGTTCCGTTTGCGGAGGCATTCACATTATTGACCGCATAAGCCATGGCATGTCTTACGGTGCTATTGGCTGTGAAACCGCCTATTCCGAACGCTGCAACTCCGACATTTGCCTCTCTTAAATAGGCGCTTCTGCCTGTGTCCACCCTTAGGACGGCAGCGCTGTTTGCTGTGCCATCGTCAAGTGTGATGGAGGCCGCTGCCCCTAATCCTGCCGTTGATATAAAATAAGAATCATAGGTGGCAAAAATTGTTCCTGCCGCAGCTGTATACCATGCGCCTGTCGGAATAGTTAAATTGTCAGGTTGTCGTGTCAAGGCAGTGGTGGATGTCTTGATAGGAGTTGTTGCGAATGAGCCTACTTCGATTTGCGGGAGGCCAAAACGAAGTGTGACGTCAACGGTTAGTCCTGCATTGGGTATAAAACATTGGAAATAGGGAAAAACATATGCTGTAGCGGCATTTGTAAAAGAAGATGCTGTTGAGGTGGCTTTGCAGCGTTGTGTTTTCAGTGGGGCAGATGTCGGATTGCAGCTGGAGCCAGATGTGACATATTGGTTGAGTTGAACGTTTGAACTATTCACATTATTCATGACCATAATGGGATTCGTCATATTGGTTAGAGATCCCCCAACAACCCTTACATAGCTGCTGGCTGTGAGGATGGCGCCCGGATCAGCGGCATATTGATTGGTGAGCTCAAAGAGAACATTCGGGTAGCCTACCCCTGTTGATGTTCCGAAAAAACGAATATCGATATAATCAATCCCATCTTCTTGCCCTGTTCCTATAATAGATGTTGATATTCCAGCACCTGAAACAATAAACCAGTTTGTTGGTCTTGTGCCGGGGGTTCCGGCAACGGTGCCGAACATTGTATTATTTCTGATTCCGTTTGTTCTACCTTCCTCAAGCAAGAGCCCTTTGAAGGCAAGAGTTGATGGGTCATAATCAAAGCGCGGTGCATTTGTTGCGGCGGTTTGTAATGTACCGGTGCTATCGAAATATGTTGCTGTGGAGGTACGTGAAAATGTTCCGCCAGTCGCAGAAAGAAAAGAGGGTAGGTCGTTATAGGCTGTGCCATTGACGGTGTATCTTCCATCCGCATCTGCCACAAAATCCATCCCTATGGATGGATAATTGATTTTGACATTGGTTGTATTGGGGGGCGTGAAAGTGAGGGGTGATAAATTATTTCCTGCAAGGTCTGTGATGGTTCCGCCATTCAAATCGATGGGAGACGAGACAGTGATGCCATCGAGATCAACATCGCCCGCAACCATCGAATAAGTAAATGTGAGCGCAGACGTTCCTGATCCGGATGTGTAGGTGGCGTAGCGAGTGGTGCCGTCAACATTTACGGCAATGCGCGGTGTCCCTGTGACTGTAACGGCATCTGATAAATTAATGGTCAGCGGAAGAGAAGTTGCGGCATAAGAAGGAAAGGAAAAAAGAATGACTATAAAAAGTGCCTGAACTATCCATTTCTTTGATTTTAGCATTTTTTTCCTAATTTGCATATGAGCAATAAGCCCCAGTCTAATCTCTCTCTGTTCGAAATCAAGAGCTTAATTATCTGGGTATATATTTAAAGCCAGTCTGGTTTAGACCCCGGAATCGCCAGAACAAGACCGTCTAATTCTTCGCGCATGATGATTTGGCAAGAGAGGCGGGATTTTTTGGTGAGGTTGAAGGCGAGGTCGAGCATGTCTTCTTCTTCGTCCGTTATGTCACCTTCGTCCGGCATCACTTTGTCCCACCAGTCAGGGTGGACATAGACATGGCAGGTCGCACAGGCGAGGGAGCCGCCGCAGGCACCGTCAATTTTATCCATCGTATTTTTAACGCCGATTTCCATGACCGATAATCCGATCGGGGCATCGACTGTTTTGGTTGTTCCGTCCACTTGGAAAAAATGAATTTGGGGCATTATGTTTCTCTGTCTTTTCTTGTCATTCTGAACGTAGTGAAGAATCTCATCTTTTTGTGGCAGAGAGGAGATCCTTCGCGGGGCTCGGGATGACAGTTGGGTTTTAATCCTTTAATAATCTGGTGCGGAGTATATTCCATACCTTTATGAATTGTTCAATATCTTGTGTCGTAGTGGTGTGGCCGAGGGAGATACGGAGGGCGGCGGCAGTTTTCTTGTCATCCATTCCCATGGCTTTAAGGACATGGGAGATTTTGACTGTGCCGCTCGAACAGGCCGACCCGCTGCTGATGGCAATTCCTTCGATGTCGAAGGCCATGAGGAGAGTGTCGCTGGTGATACCGTCCACTGTACAGCAAATGGTATTGGCCACGCGCGGGGCATTTTGTCCGTAGATTTTGACGCGCGGGGATTTTGAAATATCGGCTTCGATCATGTCGCGAAACGACGCGAGTTTTTGAAATTCGGGGATGGAGGCAACGGCCTCAACCGCTGCGGCGCCAAAGCCTGTAATCCCTGCGGTATTTTCTGTGCCTGCGCGGGAGCGGCGTTCTTGGCCGCCGCCTTCCAGCAATTTCGGGAGGGTTGTGCCTGCCGAGACAATGAGTGCGCCGACACCTTGCGGCCCGCCGATTTTATGGGATGATAGGGTTAGGAAATCAACGCCCAGTGATTCACGGGTGAACGTGATGCGCCCATAGGCCTGCACCGCGTCACAATGGACGAGGGCGCCGACTGATTTTGCGATTTTTGAAATTTCTGCGACATGTTGAATGACGCCCGTTTCATTATTGACCAGCATGACCGAGACAAGCGCGGGCGGATGATCCGTCACCATTTTTTGAAATGCATCCATATCGATGAGGCCGGATGGATGGACGGGGATGAGGTCGCATGTGACGCCTGCATCAATCACTGATGAATGTTCGGTGGCAGAAATAAAAATTTTCTTGCCTGAAAATCCTTTGAGGATGGTGTTGTTGCCCTCGGTCGCGCCTGAATTAAAAAACACTTGGCCTGACGACACATTTAAAGTGTCGGCAATTTTTTTTCGTGCGTCTTCGACATGCTTTCTGGCACTCCGTCCGAAGGAGTGAATGGAGGATGGATTGCCGACTTCGGACAGGACAACACTCATCGCCGCCATCGCATTTGGGCGAAGCGGGGTGGTTGCGTTGTGGTCGAGGTAGGTAAATTCTTGTTTCATCAAGTCTTGAAATACAAAATATCCACAATAAAATCAATATGTTATGAGAAACTATTGGACATTTAATGTCCGAATGTTCTATAACACGGAAAACAAGATAACAATAACAAGAGTTTAACGGGAAACAATGCCAGGAATTATCATCAACGGTCCTGCCGGACGTATGGAAGCGCGCTATTCTCACTCCAAGATGCCGAACGCCCCTTTGGCGCTCATCTTGCACCCTGCACCGGACAGAGGTGGAAGCATGAACCACCGTATTCCTTATTCCATTTATCAAGCCATGGTTGCGCGCGGGTTTTCAACCCTCCGCTTTAATTTCCGTGGCGTTGGCGAAAGCCAAGGCGTTTATGATAAGGGTGAAGGCGAATTGTCTGATGCTGCCGCAGCTCTCGACTGGATGCAGGCTTTGAACCCCAATGCACCTTATGTATGGGTTGCGGGTTTTGCTTTCGGATCATGGATCGGGATGCAACTCTTGATGCGCCGTCCGGAAATCAAAGGCTTTATTGCCGTGTCTCCGCCAGCCAATGAAATCGATTTCAGCTTCCTTGCCCCTTGCCCGCAATCGGGTTTGATTATTCAGGGTGAGCGCGACAATATTATTCCTGAACCAGCTGTTCAAAAAGTTGTTGAGCGTCTCAACACTCAAAAAGGAATTAAAGTTGATTATCGCGTTATTCCAAACGCCAATCATTTCTACAACGACCAAGTTGACGTGATGATCGAACATATCCATGAATATATGAATATGCGCGGCGTCGGTCAGACAGTCGGTATGCCGAAAATGATAGAAGCCCCTGTGGAAGAGAAAAAAGCGCGTAAAAAAGCCGCATAATCGCTTAGGTTGATAAATTTATTGACATAATGATTGCCTGTGTGGTTTACTTCATGCAGGTAATTTTTTTGTGGAGAATGTGTTATGAGCGGATCAAAAAATATTTCATTGGCAGCAAAATTGAGCGGATTGGCGCTATGTACTTTTATGACGGCTTGTGGGCAATCAAGTTCGGATGCAACTGTTCCTCAAGCGCCAGCGTCTTCTCCCGATAAAGTGACTGTGACGATTAACCAACAGCTTATCAATATGGCTTCTGATTTTGCGAAGAAAAATACAACGCCCTCTGAAGGAGATTGTCGTTATATGTTGGCGAGTACGTTAACTACACCTGTCCAGCAAGACAAATCCGAGGCCATGAATACGGCAAAAGATATTATTTTCAACATTTGCCCCAATTAATTAGGCAACCTCTTTCACAGCCTTCAAAACTTCCTCAATATGCCCTGGCACTTTCACCTTGCGCCAGAAGGCTTTGATTTTGCTGTCGCTGCCGATTAAAAATGTTGAGCGGTCGATGCCCATATATTTGCGGCCATACATTGATTTTTCAACCCATGTGCCATAGGCCTCGCAAATTGTTCCGTCTGCGTCGGACAATAATGGAAATTTCAGGTCGTATTTTGCTCTGAATTTTGCGTGTTTATCGAGGCTGTCTTTCGATACGCCCAGAACGGTTACTCCCAATTTGTCAAAGACTTTGATATTTTCCGTGAAGGCGCAGGCCTCGGCGGTGCAACCGGATGTGTCATCTTTAGGGTAGAAATAGAGGACGAACGGTTTACCTTTCATGGCGGAGAGGGAAAATGTGTCCCCTGTATCTGATTCTGCCTGAAAAGCTGGGGCTTTGTCACCGATTTCTAAAGGGGGCATTTTATATTCCTTTCCGTTCTCTTTTGTGTAAAAATTGGCCTGTTTTCAAGACAAGTCAAGCTATATCCCTGAAACTCTGTTAAAATATTCATTATGATTATTCCCGTTCTGAAATTCTGTCGTCACACCACATTGGTATTTTTTGAAATACTGGTGGCATTGGTGTTGGTTTTATTGGCGACGATGTGTGTTTTGTTCTGGAAGTTTTCGCAAGGGCCAGTTGATATTACCTTTGCGGCGGATACGGTGAAATCGGCCTTGGTATCAGCGGATAGCGCAACAGATTTACAATTTGATAGTATTGTTGCCGAATGGCCTGAATTTAGCGGGCCGATTTCAATCGGGTTGAGCGGGGTCAAATTATCCGAAAATTCAAAACCTGTCTTAACTGTCCCGCAATTGGGGATTCGTATTGCCAAAGCTCCGTTATTTATCGGGCAAATTCATCCTGAGGCCGTGATCGTCAAGGACGCCACGATCAAATTATATCGCGCGAAAACAGGTGGTGTGCATCTGTTGGTCAATGATGCACCCACACAAACACCGCCCGATACAAAAGATGTTGAGGCCAGTTTCAAAGATTTGGGAGAAGCGTTGTTTCAGGGAGGAAATCTACCTGATTATCCGCAGATTCAACCTCTTTCGAAATTACAAAGATTTTCGGTCGAGAATGCGCATATTATTATTGTCGATGAAGAGTTGGGAACAGGGTGGAATATTCCTGAACTGGATTTCGAATTACTGCGCGAAGAAAACCAATTCACGATGGAGGCAAATTACCAAGAGGGTCAGGATGCGCCAACCAATTTGTCTTTCTTGGTCGTTCGGTCACCGGAGGATAAAACCATCAAGTTTTATAGTGAACTGGATAAGCTCAACATATCGACCATCGGTCGTTTATTCCTGCCCGTTGAAAGGCAGAAAGGCTTAGAATTTATTCTGAAGGGAAAGGCCGAAGGCTATCTGGACAAAGATTGGAATCCTTTGAAACTTGAGGGAGATATTGCCTCTGACCAAGGGCAATTTAATCTGGACGGATTTTATCAAGCGCCGTTGAAATTTTCGAAATTAGAAGCGCATGTGTCGTACGATAAAGAATCAAACAAAATCATTTTGCACGATACGCATATCGATATTAACAACCGTACCCTGCAATTAAAGGGTGAGAAGATTGCATCCGACACATCGGATATTTTCGGGTTGACAGTGCAAGTCCCTGAACTCACCTTCGATGAGATTCATAATTTATGGCCAGACAATATGAAGGATACAATTGCAGCGGATTGGCTGGTGAAGCGGATTGGTGGCGCAAAGATTACAGACTTTAGTGTCTATGTTCCCGTTGATTTGAACGATATCACCAATGTTCAACCAGAATCGCTCGACTCGTCATGGAAGTTTGAAAATCTGACGGCGGATTATCAGGCGCCGTTATACCCTGCGACCCACGCCAAAGGGAATGCCAGTTTGAAAGGGGATGTCTTGACCATCAATATCGACTCCGGAAAATTGGGGGATATGACGGTTGATAAAGGCATGGTGAGCATCACTCACTTAACCCACCCGACGAAAGTCGGCGACGTGGTGATTGATGCCGATTTGCACGGCGATGTATCAACCGTTTTGAGTTATATCGCGCTTGACCCTATCAATTTGGGTGAACAGGTCGGGATTGATCCAAAAAAAGTAAAGGGCACAACAACCCTCAATGCCAAGGTGACTTTTCCTGCACTGAAAGACCTTCCGAAAGATGATGTGAAGGTGGTAGTCGCGGCCAAATTAAATGATGTTCTGTTGCCCGCGATTGTTCATGGAATGGATTTGACGGGTGGGCCGTATGATTTGTCGGTTAAGGAAGGCGCGGTGACCGTGTCGGGTAAGGGCGCACTGAATAAACAACCGATTGATTTGCTCTATACACAATATATCGACCCCGCAACCGCTCCGTTCTCAAGCAGTGTGAAGGCCAGTGTACTTGCAAACAAAGACCTCCGCGAAAAATTTGGCGTTAAGCTTGATCAATTTGTGGACGGCGATGTCCCTGTGAAGGTGGATTATCAGCAGGCGAAAAATGATGATGAAACAGTATCGATTACGGCGGATTTAACCCCTGCTATCGTTAAATTTTCTCCGTTCAAATATAAAAAGAAAATCGGGCAGGGGGGGCAAGCCACCGCCAATATCCTGATTCAAAAAGGCGAGGTTCGCCATGTGAAGGACCTGAAAATATCGATTGATAAGGGCGGAAGTGCCACAGGAAATTTGACCTTCGGGCGCGTGGGCAATGTCAATGATGTCAAGGTCGGCAAGTTTTCAAATGTAACCTTGGCAGGGGCGAATAACTTCGCGCTTGATTTTACCCAGACTGCCCCTGATATTTTCGATGTGAATATTTCCGGTAAGCAATTGGATGCCCGCCCATTTCTGGGCAGTGGCAGTGGCGGAGATGGAAGTGGTGCGGATAATTCCAAAGATAATTCTGTTGTCAATGCTACGGTTAAAGTGGCGCAGATGAAAACAGGGGATACAGCCGAGAATCTTTTATTATCACCTCTATTATCTCTGAAAACCAATGCGGCAGGAGATGTCACGTTTCTGGATTTGAAAGGTGGATTTCCGAATGGCACGGTGTCTGTTTCACTGAAGCCCGATGATACAGGAAAAACAAAATTGCAAATTCAGTCCGGCAACGCGGGCGGAGCATTGAAGGCATTTGGCCTTTATGACCAGATGATCGGCGGTCAGATGGATATTCGCGGAACGCAAATAAAGGGCGGTGGCGTTAATGATATAGTAGGGCGTGGTGTCATTAAGAATTTTACGGTCGTGCGTGCGCCTATCCTTGCGAAACTCATCAATCTTTTTTCACTTTCTGGCCTGACCGAACTTCTTCAAAATAAGGGCATTGAATTTGAAACGCTTAAAACAGAATTCGAATGGAAAGATACGAAGGAAGGTCGTGTGATTGCTCTGCGTAACGGGCGGACAACAGGGGCTTCCATTGGGCTAACTTTTGGTGGAAATATTTATCAGGATAAGGGCAGTATCAATGTCAGCGGAACATTTGTTCCGATGTCCGAGATCAATGGGTTCTTTAGTAAAATTCCGTTGATCGGAAATTTATTGACTGGTGGAAAAAATGGCGGTGTGATTGCTGCGACCTATGCCATGACAGGCAAATCCAGCGATCCGAATGTTTTTATTAATCCGCTTTCCGTGCTGACCCCCGGATTTTTGAGATCTATTTTCTTTGAAAGTAATAAGGATGTATTCGAGGATGGTGGGTTTGGTGACACGGACGCGCCTGCGCAACCTGTGAAAAAGAAGGCTTATAATAACTAAGGGGGGAAAGGAATTGTTTGCGCCCTTTCCCGAAATTTCCCTGAGATTACGCTATTCTGATCAGTGCGTGTTTTTTCTTGCCCGATGATAATTTGATATATCCGTCGCCCGTGAGGTCGGTCAGGGTCAGGAGGGTTGCGCCGTCTGTGACGCTATTATCATTGACCTTTGCGCCGCCGCCCTGGATAAGCCGTTTGGCTTCGCCGTTACTTTCAACCAATCCTGATAAACGAAGCGCGTCAATCACGGTAACACCGGATTTTAAATCCGATTCCGGCAGGGTGATGGTTGGTAAATTATCACCAACGCCACCTTGTTCGAAGGTTTTGCGGGCGGTTTCTGCGGCCTCTAAAGCTGCGGCTTCGCCGTGGAGGATTTTGGTACATTCGAAGGCCAGAATTTTTTTGGCTTCGTTAATCTCTGCGCCTTCCATTTTTTCAAGGCGGGCGATTTCGTCCATGGGGAGCAGGGTAAAGAGTTTCAAGAATTTACCCACGTCACCATCTTCGGTATTGCGCCAGAATTGCCAGTAATCATAAGGTGTCGTCATATCGGAACGTAACCATACGGCGCCGCCTTCGGTCTTACCCATTTTGGCACCCGATGCGGTGGTGATAAGGGGGACTGTCAGAACAAATAATTCCTTGCCGATTTTTTTATGCGCAAGATCAACCCCGTTGATCATATTCCCCCATTGGTCAGACCCGCCGAGTTGGAGAGATATGCCATAGGTTTGATGCAGGTGCAGGAAGTCATAGCCTTGCATAATCATATAGTTAAATTCAAGGAAGGTCAGCGGTTGTTCACGCTCTAAACGCAGTTTGACCGAGTCAAATGACAACATGCGGTTGACCGTAAAACAGGTCCCGTAATCACGGAGGAATTCCATGTAATTCAGTTTCAAAATCCAGTCGGCATTATTGACCATCACCGCGTCACTCTTGCCCTCACCATAACGGATGAAGGATGAATAATTTTGTTTGATGCTGTCGATATTGGCATTGATTTCGGGAATGGTCAGTAACGGGCGTGTTTTGTCTTTAAAAGACGGATCGCCAATCATCGCTGTTGCACCGCCGACTAATGTATAAGGTTTATGGCCGCATTTCTGAAACCAATGGAGCATCATCATCGAGACCATATGTCCGACGTGAAGGCTTTTTCCTGTCGGGTCATAACCACAATATGCCGACTGGCTTCCCGACGCCAAAGCCGCGTCCAAGCCGTCAAAATTGGAACATTGGTGAATAAACCCGCGTTCCTGCATAATATTTAAAAAATCTGATTTATATGTGGTCATGGTTTTCCCATTGGGTTTTATTTTCTGTCATTTTATGCTAGCAAATGGGTATGACTTTGCCAAGACTTTACAACGTAATCGGCCTGATGTCTGGCACTTCGCTGGACGGGGTGGATGTGGCGTTGGTGGAAACGGACGGACTGGCGCATGTCAGACCGAAGGGGTTTGCCTACTTTCCTTACCCTGAGAGCCTTCGCGCGAAGGTCAGGGCGTGTTTCGGGGCGCGGGCGAAGACTGCTGACATTGAAGACGCGGAACATGAACTTACCATCGCGCATATCAATGCGGTGAAACAATTTATGGCAGCAGAGAGTTTGACCCCCGCCGATATTGATTTGATCGGCTTTCACGGGCAGACCATTACCCATGACCCTGATCATGGGTTCACATGGCAATTGGGAGCGGGGGATTTACTGGCACGAGAGACGGGGGTCAACGTTGTGTATGATTTCCGCACAGCCGATGTTGCGGCGGGCGGGCAGGGTGCGCCGCTCATCCCCATTTATCATTGGGCGCGGGCGTTTTCTTCGCATGTGACTTTTCCGGTGGCGATTTTGAATATTGGCGGCGTGTCGAACGTCACATGGCTCGGCAAAACAGAGGGCGAATTATTGGCCTTTGATTGCGGGCCGGGCAATGCGTTGATCGATGATGTGGTTTTGAAGGCCACAGGTGCGCGGTTTGATAAAGACGGGGCGATTGCGTTATCGGGTAAAGCTGACCCAGAGATTTTATCGCGTTGGCTATCGCATCCTTTCTTTCAGAAACGTCCGCCCAAATCACTCGACAGGGGGGCGTGGGATACCAAGACCATTTCGAATTTGCCTTTGGCGGACGCCGTTGCGACCCTCACCGATTTTACGGTGGCGGCGATTGCACAGGGTGCAACCTATTTCCCTGAACCTGCAACTGCGTGGTATGTCACGGGTGGCGGGCGATTAAACACAGCGATCATGCAAGGGCTTCGCGCCCGTTTAAAATGCAGCGTTGAACCTGTTGAGGCTCTCGGTTGGGATGGGGATGCGCTTGAGGCAGAGGGGTTTGCCTATCTGGCGGTGCGGTCTGTTTTGGGGCTTCCGCTGTCTTATCCGACGACGACAGGTATTAAGCGGGCTATTACTGGAGGAAAGATTGTTTATGAGAAAAATAAGTAAGAAGAGAGTTAGTGTATTTGGGATATTTCTGGTTATTTCTTATTTGGCGCTTTCCGCTTTATCAGTCGGGCTCGCAATACTTGCCGAAGGAGATAATAAGGGGCATTTTGTATTATTGCAGCTTCCTATAGTGTTTCAGCATGCCGCACTTATGGAATTAGGCCTTCTGAAATACCTTGAGGGCATGTCTTGGCCTGAAGCTTATATTTATCTTGGATTGCCTATGGTAGCTTTTTTATACCTAGTAGGTTGGATAGTTGAAATAATCGGAAACAAAAATAACTCTAAAAATTAGGAAAAGCTAAGCCGCTTTTGTTCCATCCGACTTGAACGCTTTGTTCTTTTTGATTTCTTTGAGGAGGGCGGTGATTTCTTCGGCGGCGGTGCTGCGCGGGTCGCTCTCGATGACGCCTAGGCCGTGCATGATGGAGGAGGCGAAGGAGACGCGGTTGCCCAAGGAT